>CAZHAQ010000013.1:0-13442 GCA_964529785.1 uncultured Candidatus Saccharibacteria bacterium | reverse complement strand
ACGAAGTGCCAAGAGTGAGTTTTTTGGGGGCTGTTACTGAAGAGGAGAAAATTAGACTGCTTAAATCCGCATCTTTATACTGTTCCCCAGCTATATACGGCGAAAGCTTTGGTGTAGTGTTACTTGAAGCAATGGCTTCTGGCGTACCGGTGGTCGCGGGCAATAATTCCGGATATTCCTGCGTGATGAAAGAAAGAGGGCTGCTGTCGCTTGTAAATCCAAAAGATACTGATGATTTTAAACGTAGGCTGAATGTATTTTTAAGAGATAAAGAGTTACAAAAGTTATGGCTTGAGTGGGCTGAGGATTACGTCCTGCAGTTTGACAGCCATAAGATAATTGACCAGTATGAAGCCGTTTATGAAAAAGTGCTAAAAGAATATGATAAGGTTAATGCATGAAGATAGGCTTAGTCCTTGATGATACGTTAGACAACTCTGACGGTGTACAGCAACATGTTGTGACTGTTGGTAAATGGCTTAAAGATCAGGGCCACGAAGTTCATTACCTAGTCGCTAATACAACTCGCAAAGATTTAGAAAATATCCATAGTCTCGGCCGATTTATGAATATGCGGTATAACAAGAATAACGTTCGTACTCCTCTGCCGGCATCTAGGCGTAAGATCAAGAAGCTGTTAGATGAAATTCAGTTTGATGTACTGCATGTCCAGCTACCTTACAGTCCTTTTCTGGCTAAGCAAATAATTAAATACGCAAGTCCTAATACTGCCGTAGTCGGTACATTTCATATACTACCTGCATCCAGACTGCATGGTTATTCAAATCAAGCATTAAGAGTACTGCTTGGCAAGAGTATAAAACGGTTTGATAAAATCGTTGCTGTAAGTGAACCGGCTGTCCACTTTGCCAGGAAAGCATATGGAATGAATGCGAGCTACCTGCCTAATCCTATAGATATTAATATTTTTAGATCCGGCAGACGTATAAAAGATTTTAATAATAAAAAGTTAAATATAGTTTTTCTCGGACGATTAGTAAAAAGAAAAGGCATTATGGAAATGATTGATGCGTATAATCACATTTCCGACGAGCTGGCATCTAAGACCAGACTAATTATTTGCGGCAAGGGTCCGCTAAAGCAAAGGGCAAATCAGCATGTTAGAGTTGATAGAGATGTTACATTTACAGGTTTTGTGGCTGAAAAAGATAAGCCAAACTATCTTGCATCTGCTGATATTGCAGTCTTCCCTTCAATTGGAGGAGAGAGTTTTGGGATAGTGCTTCTAGAGGCAATTGCCGCCGGTTCCAAAGTAGTTATTGGGGGTAATAATGCTGGGTATGCCAGTATTTTAGGCCCGCAGCCATACCTGCTCTTCAATCCGTCGGATCGCCATTCATTTGTTGATCAGCTAGAGCTGTTTATTACTGACCAAAAATTAAGAGAAAGAATGTTTAAATGGCAGCAAGATATTATTTCTCAATATGATATTTCGGTAGTAGGCCCAAATATTGTTAAACTTTATAAAGAAGCGTTATTAAATAGAAAAGAAAGTGTAAATTAAGAAGCTATGAAATTTTTCACTAAAGACACGCAAAAAGTAGAAATTACTATTTCTAATAGAACAGTATTGAAAGTTCTAGCTTTAGTATTCTTAACTATTTTACTGTTAGCGGCAATTAGGCAGGCAACGCACGCTTTAACTTTAATATTCATTGCTTTCTTTTTGGCTTTAGCTCTTAACTCGCCAGTGCACTGGGTGGCCAGTCACCTGCCCGGCAAAAGAAAAGGCAGTCGAAGCTTAGCGACGGCTGTTGCCTTTTTTATAGTTGTTTTAATCCTTGGAGGACTGCTCGCAAGCATTGTCCCACCTTTAATTAGGCAGACCTCATCATTTATTGATTCTGTGCCGGGTCTAGTTGAAGATTTAAATGATACCAATACTACGCTTGGCAGATATGTTGATAGGTATAATTTAAACAGCCAGGTAGACAAAATCTCAGAACAGGCAAGATCTTGGTCGTCGGACATAGCTGGCGGTGCGATAAGCACTGTAGGGCGCGTGGGAGGCAGCATTGCCTCTACTCTAACTGTACTTGTCTTAACCTTTATGATGTTAGTAGAAGGACCTAAGTGGATTAAGCTGGGGCGACGATTGACTCCTGCTCATGAAGTTGAGCATGTAGAGATCTTAACCAGGGATATGTACAGGGTAATTAAGGGCTATGTCAACGGACAAGTACTGCTTGCCGCTATGGCTGCGATCTTATTGTTACCAGTATTAATCATTATGAATGTAGGCTATCCGTTTGCATTAATGGTAGTAGTGTTTGTATGCGGATTAATACCGATGGTTGGCCATACAATCGGTGCAGTACTTGTAAGCGTGGCGGCTTTATTTACTTCTCCAATTGCAGCATTGGTAGTGTTTGGGTACTATCTGTTGTATCAGCAAATAGAAAACTATGCTGTCCAGCCAAAAATTCAATCTAACAGTACCGACATGTCGCCATTACTGGTCTTTTCATCAGTCATAATCGGAGTTAGCTTTAGTGGTCTGCTGGGAGGGCTTGTCGCTATACCGCTGGCAGGATGTTTACGTATTCTAGTACTTGACTACTTAAACCGCAAGCAGCTACTGGATGCAGGCAAGCAGCCAGTTTCAAAGCCATTACCTAATAAGGCTTAAGGCAGGTTTAACACCTACAATCGGGACCAGATGGTGCCAGTTGAAGTATCTCTGACTTCTATACCCTGCTCTTTAAGTTTATTTCGTAATTCATCTGCTTCTTGCCAGTCTTTATCTTCACGTGCTTGTTCGCGTCGCTTAATTAATTCTTTTTGGTTATCGCTAATATCTTCCTTTAATAGGTCTATGCCTAGCAGGTCTTTGATTTTATATAGATCTTCTTGGCTAGGGGCGTTATTGTACTGCAGGCAGTCATCTAGAAGTGCATCTATTAATGCCACGGCTTTCGGAGTATCAAGATCATCATTTAGTGCAGCTCTTATATTTAGATTAGGTTCAGTTTCAGGTAGCTGCCATCTAAGGTCGGCCACGGCCTGCCAGTTGTCTAGACGATTCTGGGAGCTATCAAGTATTTCCCAAGTGAAATTGCCCTCAGTCCTGTAGTGCTTGCTCAGTACTAATAGTTTAAAAGCTTGAATATCATATCCCTTGTCTAAAATGTCTTGAAGCGTAAAGATATTGCCTAAGGATTTGCTCATTTTTGTGCCATTTACTTTTATATGGTTAGCATGCATCCAAAAATTAGAAAACTTTTTGCCAGTTATTGCTTCAGTTTGAGCGATTTCATTGCTGTGATGAACTGGAATATGATCTATACCTCCAGTATGGATGTCTATTTGGTCCCCTAAAAGCTCTCTAGCCATTACGCTGCATTCCAGGTGCCATCCAGGAAAACCCTTGCCCCATGGGCTATCCCATTCCATATCTCGCTTTTCATTTGGGTTACTGAATTTCCATACAGCAAAATCTGTAGGATTTTTCTTTCCCGTATCGGCAACACGGGCACCAAACTGCAGGCCTTCAATATCTAAACGGGCAAGCTCTCCATAATTAGTAAGTTTGCTTGTATCAAAATAAACGCCGTCATTGGTAACATAGGTAAAACCTTTTAAATCCAGAGCTTCTACGAAAGCAATTTGCTGAGGTATAAAGTCTGTAGCTTTGGGCATATAATCAGGGCGATGCAGATTAAGCAGATCGTAAGCTTCATAATCGGCAATTTTAGAGTATTTATCAGCTACATCCCACGCAGACTTGCCTTCCTTTAGGGCGCTTTTTAGCATCTTGTCTTCGCCTGCGTCTTCGTCGCTAGTTAAATGCCCGACGTCAGTAATGTTTTGAACCCTTACTACATCAAGGTCATTAGCCTTTAAGGTCCGCACTAGAATATCCCAATATATATAGGCAACCCAATTCCCAATATGGGGCTGACTGTAAACGGTTAGGCCACAGGTGTATAGACTAACTTTATTGTCTTTTAATGGTTTAAATTCTTCAGTTTTTCTAGATAATGTATTAAATAAGTTCATAACTTTCTCTAGTCTAGCATCTATATATCGAGTTAGGTAATATTTTAAGATAAGTTGTAATGTATAATCTAAATAAATGTTAAGGGAATCTATTAAAATTTATTGGGTGGCAATGCGCCCAAGAAAATGGCTCTGGTTGGCTGCATTTATTCTTCATGCCATATTCTTCACTTTAAATGATGTCATTTTTCCCTTAGTTATTAGCCGGTTTGTCGGCAGCTTAAGTGATATAGCTGGCAAAACTTTTTCTGACTTTACAATTTACCTTTGGCTGTGGGCTGGACTGCACTTGACTCAAACAGTAATTGGTAGAGTTGGAATATACACTTGGTTCCATGTACTTGTCAGGACGCTAATGGATATTGATTTAAAAAGTTTTAGCGTCACCCTGTCGCATGGTAGTGATTTCTTTGCCAATAATTTTACCGGCTCGTTAGTTACTAAATTTAATCGTTTTTCCAGGTCATTTGAAACGCTCGCAACGGCAACTATGTTTGATCTTAACGCGTTAATGGTTTCAATTATCTTCCCATTTATTATTCTGCTTTTCATATCTCCACTTATAGCTTTCATTTTGCTGGGCTGGTCAATTGCTTTTGCGCTTAGTCTCATTTATCTCCATAAGCGTAAAATTTCCCGAACAAGGCGTGTAGCAGAGTACGATTCTAAGATTACTGGAGCATACGCAGATGTAGTCACAAACGCTATGTCTGTCAAAATGTTTGCGCGATTTCCTGTAGAGATGTCAACGTTCAAGAATATCAGCCTGATGAAATTAAAGGCTCGATGGAAAAACATGATATTCGGTGATTTTATACGCGTATATAAAATGATAATTATATTAATTCTAGAGTTATGCGTAGTATACTTTTCAGTGAAATTTGCTTTAGGTGGTACTTTAAGTCTTCCTGACGTACTACTTATCCAGCTTTATGTAAGACTGCTTATAGATGGGTTATGGAATTTTGGAAAACTGGTTGAAAAATTAGAGGAGGCATTGGCAGACGCTACTGAAATGACAGAAATTTACAACCTACCAGTTTCTGTTAAGGATGTAGATAATCCTAAAAAACTTACAAATATCAAAGGCCGGATTGTGCTTGATAGTGTCAGTTTTGCTTATAAAGACGATAATAGTGATCAATATATTTTTAAAGAATTGAACCTGACAATACCTAAAGGACAGAAAGTGGGATTGGTTGGTCCAAGCGGCGGCGGCAAAACTACCCTAACTAAGCTTCTTCTTAGATTTATGGACACAGAGTCGGGAAAAATCACTTTTGATGATCAGGATATTTCAAAAGTTTCACAAGATGACTTAAGGAGTCATATAGCTTATGTCCCCCAAGAACCACTGCTCTTTCACCGGAGTATATATGAGAATATATCTTATGGTGATCCTGAAGCATCGGAGGCAGAGGTATTGCAAGCTGCAAAGCTGGCCCATGCCGATGAATTTATTCGTAAGCTGCCAGACGGTTACCAGACTCTAGTTGGAGAACGTGGCATAAAACTATCCGGCGGCCAAAAGCAGCGCATAGCAATTGCCAGGGCGATGCTCAAAAAATCTCCAATACTTCTGCTGGACGAAGCTACTTCGGCTCTAGACAGCAAAAGTGAAAAGCATATTTCTAAAGCCCTTGATAATTTAATGAAGGATAGAACAACTTTAGTTATTGCTCATCGTCTGTCTACTATTCGTAAGCTAGACCGTATTTTAGTTTTATCTGAGGGGAAGATTGTAGAAGATGGTAGCCATAATGCTTTATTGAAGCGCAAAGGTCTTTACCATGAACTATGGAGTCATCAGCAAGGTGATTTTCTTAATGACGAAGAAGACATCGAGCCCTAGATAATTACTGCTTATCCTGGTCGTTTAATAGTCTGATTACTTCTGCTACGCAGTCACTTTTTACCTTATTTAAATCTGTATTGCCTATAACCTTGAAGCCGGCAGAATATTTGTGGCCTCCACCATTAAAATGGCTGGCTAGCTTAGCTGCTATCGGAGCTTCACTGTTAGAACGGATGCTGGCAGTTATTCGACCATCGTCGTAGTGCTTTATAGAAACGGATATCAATACTCCCTCGGTTTGCAATTGGTCATATTGAATTAAGGCGTTCGGATTGTATAACGGACTATACTCATTGATTTCATTATTCGGAATATCGATAAGTGCTAGGCGGCCATCGGCATGGACTTCAGTTCTTTCTATTAGCCTGGCTTTGTAACGGAAAATATCCTTATGCATTTTAGACATTGCTCGCCGCTTTTCTTCTAAGGCTGGACGGTCCACACCAGATTCCACAAGTTTGGCCATGACCCGATAGGTTTCTGCTGTAGTTAGATCATTTGATAGGCCTTGAGTGTCTCCTAGAATTGAAGTCATTATAAATTCAGCCGACAATTTATCTATAGGCCAATTAAAATTAAGCGCTAATCTATGTATTAATTCACCGGTAGACGCTACATTAGTATCTATGATGTTTACAGCGGCAAAGTCAATTGGATTCTCAACTTCGTAATGATGATCTAGGACTACACAGGGCTTATTTTTAATTACTTCAATTTTGCTGCTTTCGCTAAGCTTTTGAAAGAGGGTGGTAGTACTTGCATCTACTATAATGCTAAGGTCAAAATCTTTTGGTAGCTCTGAACTAACTCTGTCCCAGCCGGAAAGATATTTTAGATAACCTGGCATATCGACGCCACAGTAAAGGTGCACATCCTTGCCCATCTCGCCAAGAATTTGTTCTAGTGCTAATGAGGAGGCTAAGCTGTCGGCATCGGGATTGTCTGCCTGAAGTACTATAATTTTTTGAGAGCTATTTATAAGCTTCTGTAAATCTTGTTCCATTCCAATCAGTATAACAGATGATAAATCACTAGCAGCAGATTATTTTATGCGATGATTTTATTTAATTTGCCTAATGAGCTAACGGCACTTTGCAGCTTGTCTTTTACTAGGATGTCTTGGTAAGCGATAACATATATGTCCTTTGAAATTATTTCAATATCGCTAAATAAAAAGTTGTCCAGCAGTATTTCCATGAAAACAGGGTCCAATAAGCTTAGGACTCTGCTTTGTTCGTTTCTTCTAAAGTAAACTGTGAATTTATTATTAAACGGACCCTCAAGCTTAGTAGACTCCAAGCCTTTTGGTCTTAGCGGTATGCCACGAATTTTTAGATTATCTATAACTATTTCAGGGTAATGTTTATTCAGCCGTGCTTTAAATATTACGTATTTTCCTCTGCCTGAATAATCAATGATACCCAATTCCCATAACTTATTACTAACAGGCATTTCTACAATCGGGTCAATATAGGTAACCGCAGAATTATTTAGTGGATTAGCCTGATGAAATGATGGCGGTATATTATAATCCGAAGCTAGCTTGGTATTTAGCTTATTTGCCTTCGCAAAGTTAAATAATAGACTAGATGCGTACTGATTTTGGTAGTAGAAGAATGTCCCAATGACTGCAAGAAATATGCCGATTGAAATAAAATATTGTAGGGATTCTAGACTAGAGACAGTCATTATTAAAATACCGATAAATATAGCAGACCATATATACACAGACTTAAATGTCTTAGTAATGCTGTATGACACAGATCCAATTAGCAGTTTTCCGGTAAAAATATCGAAACTCAAATCGACTTTTTTACTCACAAGACTGTTCGGCCTTCAAGGGCTCTCCCGAGCGTTATCTGATCGGCATATTCAAGGTCAACGCCAATAGGTAGACCGCGAGCTAAGCGGCTGACTTTTACTTTTCTGTCTCCTACTTGTTGCTGAATATATAAGGCAGTAGACTCACCTTCTACGCTTGCATTGGTAGCAAGAATAACCTCTTCAACTTCATCGTCATCGATTCGCTGAGCAAGTTGGCTTATAGTTAACTGTTCAGGACCTACGCCATCAATCGGTGATACTAGCCCTCCCAGCACATGATAAGTACCTTTGAACTGGCCAGTTTTTTCAATAGCTATAATGTCAAAGGGCTCGGCTACAACGGCAACCAGCTTTTTATTCCGGGTCGAGTCAGTATAAAGAGGTGAAAGTTCTTGACCTGCTTCAATTAGAGCAAAAGTTTTCTTGCAAAGACTAATTTTTTCATGAAGTTCATCCAGTGATTTGGATAGGCTCTTTGATTTATCGGGATTGGCCCTGAATAAATAATAAGCATATCTTTCAGCGGTGCGACTACCTACTCCAGGTAGCACAGTTAAATCATCTATTAGTTTTTGAAGCGGTCTGGGTAGTACGGACATGATGCCTTACTAAAGGTCTAAAGACCCAGGTTGCCAAGCATTCCCATCATAGGCTGCATTTTATCGGCAGCTAGCTTCTGGCTGGCATTAATAGCTTCTTTGACTGCATCCTCTACGTATCTCTCAAGAAGTGCGATATCGTCTAAGTCTACTTGTTCTGGATCAATGTGAATTTTCTTGATTTTTTGTTCGCCGTTTATTTCTACGCGAACTGCGCCTTCACCAGCTTCTACGGTAATAATCTCTTTCTGTAATTCTTTCTGAAGTTTCTTTACCTTCATCAACATTTTAGCTTGGTCAAATTTGCTCACTTTTAACTCCTTAGTTTGTATGGTTTATTATATCAACAATTTTATTATCTGACGATATGATGTGTGAATACCTGTTCAGTTTCATCGCTGTGAGACCAAGCTACAAAATACCTATAAGCTTGGAAATTAGCTGCTGTTATAACTGCAGCAGTCAGCAAGATAAGGCCTAGGTAGCGGGCTATAGGGTTTTTGGGAAATACGGAAAACCATTTGTCTATTAAGCTCTGAAGACCGGAACCAATTACTAAATAGACAAACGGCAGAGCTAAAAGTAGCCCGTAAAAATTGCCAGTTATCCCAATCCATAAAAATGTCAGTACGAATATGCCAAGTATTGCCCAAAATCGATCCAGCCGGCGTTTGGTGATTAATACAAAAATGCCATATATAAACATTACACTAGCAAATACGTCCAGAATAGGCTGGCGTCCTAGCCATAATTCAGGATTTTTTGGCGAAACTGCGAACAGGCTAGCTGCAGCTACTGCGACGCGTTTAGAAAACTGATTTAACTCATTATAACCAAGTAATTCTTGCAGTATTGACGTATCCTTAGCAATTCCGACTAGTAGCGGCACTAGAAGGATGCCAAATATTACAGAACAAAAGATAATTGTTGCATTATTAAGTTTTTCAAATGACTTCTTAATATTTTTGAACTGCCAAATGAGTCCTAAAACAATAAAAGGAAGTATTCCAGGTACGTAAAGTGATAAGGCTAGTAATGCCGATGCCGTAAGCCAGCTTATATTGGGCTTTTTTTCGTATCTTATAAAAAATCCTACCGTTACTAATGCTAGCAGCGAAAGAAGCATTATGCCTGGTGTTGCCGTTCTAGATAGCGACAGAAGTAAAGTTGAACTCGCATATAGAATTGTCGTAGCTATTGCTACTATGCCTATGAATATCCTTCTTGCTATTAGATAAAAAAGTACAATTGATGCTGAGCCAATCAGAGCGCCGGTAAGTCTGAGGCCGAACGGGCCGTTAAATATCTTAGTACTTACAAGAACGCTTAACTTATAGGGTGCGTTAACAATATTGTTTGCAATGGCTGACAGGCTGCTGCTATTCGTATAGGTTTCAATTTCAGACGGGCCAAGACCTGGAGTTAATGAACCTAGTTTGTAAAACATGATTCCTAATATTAGAGCTATCCCAATCGCCCAAATTATAGCAACGCGTGAAGAATTAACGATTAAGTTCCGCATATTTTTCATAGTACTTATTGATTAGTATATCATGCCAAGGTTATGCTAAGCAGAAAATTGACTAGGAGCTAAAGGGTTGTTCATGCCTGGTGTCCAAGGAGCTTATACGCTGTTTTTCACGGTCAAAATAAAGCTCAACTTGTCCGGTCGGGCCGTTACGATGCTTTTTAATTAATACATCCATAATATTTTTTCGTTCTGATTCTGGGTTGTAATAGTCTTCCCTATACAAAAATGCAACCACGTCAGCATCCTGCTCAATTGATCCTGATTCACGTAAGTCTGCTAGCTGAGGTATCTGAGGGCTGCGGTTTTCAACTGATCGGCTTAACTGGCTTAGTGCAATTAACGGAACGTTTAATTCCCTGGCGATGCCTTTAAGTCCTCGAGAGATTTCTGAAATTTCTTGTACACGGTTGCTCTCACCGCTAAATCGACTGCCTCCGCTCATGAGCTGTAAGTAGTCTACGATTATTAGGCCTAGGGGGTGCTGATGGGCTTCGCGTCTTGCCTTAGTGCGCATATCGCTAACGGTGATTCCTGGCGTATCATCTATATAAATTTTAGCTTCACTTAACGTTCCCATAGCATGGCTTAATTTTTCAAAATCGCTATCTGTTAAGTTGCCAGTTCTAAGGGCCCAAGCATCGACCCCAGACTCTCGTGCCAGCATTCTGTCTACTAGCTGCTCCTTACCCATTTCCAAACTGAAGATCAGTACTGGCTCCTGAGCTTTTATGGCTACATTCTGTGCAAGGTTGAGGATAAATGCAGTCTTACCCATAGCCGGCCTGGCAGCAAGAATAAATAAGTCTGACCTTTGTAGTCCTGCCAGCATGCCGTCAAGATCCCGGTAACCGGTGGATACGCCCCTTAGCTTGCCTTTATCTTTATGTAGCTCATCCAGGCGGTCAAAACTAGCGCTTAGAATATTTTCAATGCTATGGATGTCTTGCTTGATGTGCTTTTCTGAGACTTGAAATAATTGTGTTTCAGCTGTTTCTATTAGATCCTGTAGGCTTTGCGATTCATCAAAGCCGAGTTGAGTTATAGACTGGCTGGCTTTAATTAACCGCCGCCTCATGCTTTTTTGAGCAATTATCTCGGCATACCTGTCAGCGTGGGTGGCGGTCGGCACAAAATTTGTCAGTTCAGTTAAATAGCTTGCCCCTCCAACCATGTCCAGCATACCGGTGCTTTTTAGCTGGTCGGACAGGGTTAAGACGTCTATTGGACTATGCTTTTCGTAGAGCTGTAGAACTGCTTCGTATATTCGGGCATGTCTTTCATCATAAAAATCTTCAGGTCGAACCGTATCTGCTACTTTTACAATAGCGTCGGAGTCTATTAAAACCGCTCCCAGCAGACTTGCTTCTGCTTCAGTGTTTTGTGGTGGGATATTTCCTGGAATGTTATCTGGATTCATTGCTTGCTGCCTTTAACTAGATCAATCATGATTCAAGTACTTCTGCTCCTCCGAAGACATCGGTTATAGATGCAAGACCATTGTCATTTGACTCTTCGGAAGATTTTTTTGTCGTTGTTTGCTTGCCGGCATTTTTGTCAACCACGGCATTTATTTTGTAATTCTTGCCAGTGATTTGCTTGATGGCTTCGTGTATTTTGGCTTGGGTAGTTTTGTCATCGACCTTTTTTTTATGGAATCCGAATCCGAAAGTAAGATGAAGTACATCGTTATCTACTTTGGTGTCAGCCATGCGTAGTACCCCATATAAAGTATTGTTAACTTTTTTAACATTGTTTAAGACGTCTTCCCACCAATCAGCTTTCTGTCCGCTAACTGGCAACTGTTCGTCTGGATAGTCATTCTCTTCGGCTTTCTTTTGGTCTTTTGGTTTTACAGCTGGTTCGGCAGGTTTTTTAGTGGTTTTTTCACTACTCGTGCTTAAAGCTTGAGATTTAGGTTCTTGACTAGTAATTTTAGTTTCAACTATCTGCGGTTGGCTGCTAGGAGAAATTGCAGCTTTAAATATAGCAATTTCCAGTGCGCTTAACGGTTCACTGCTTGAAGAAACTCCAAGTAAATCAGTTAATAATTCTAAAGTTTTATCGCTTGCCCTGCCTTCTAGAATTTGTTCGCGTAATGCGGCTGAGAGCTGTTTAGCTACTTGGGAAGGATTTATGCCGGCTATTGCAATGCCATTTAGTGCGGCGACTACATCCATGGGACTGTTAGCGGAGATTGCATTTAAGATATTTTCAATATGTTCAGAGCTAGCTAGGCCGATAGTGCTTTCCACGTCTTCTTTTGTTATTTTTTTGCCACTGGATCTTACCTGATCAAGCAAGCTTATACTGTCGCGGAAACTCCCCCTGCCGTGCAGTGCCAATAGCTCAAGGGCTGGTATATCTATATCTATCTTTTCGGATTTAGCAATTTCGGCCAAGTGGGTAACGGCCGATTTTTGATCTATTGGCTTGAATGTAAATCTCTGTGTCCGACTAATTATGGTTTCCGGGAGCTTATGGAGCTCAGTCGTCGCTAGGATAAAGACTACGTGAGCGGGCGGCTCTTCAAGCGTCTTAAGTAGTGCGTTAAAAGCTTCACGGGTCAGCATGTGCACTTCGTCTATAATGTAGACTTTGAATTTCGAAGAAGTAGGTGCGATATGGACCTTATCCCTAAGATCTCTTATTTCATCAATTCGCCTATTGCTCGCAGCATCAATTTCAATGATGTCCAGGTGGGTGCTTTCATCTGTATATGGAAGCTCATTGATTTCATGAGCTAAGATCCTAGCGATAGAAGTTTTGCCAACCCCTCTTGGCCCAGTAAATAAGTAGGCGTGGCTTAATTTACCATTTTTAAGCGCGTTACTTAGGGTCTTAGTGATGTGTTCTTGACCGACAATTTCACTCAAGCTCCTAGATCTGTATTTTCTGTATAGCGCTTTATTCATTTTATAAGCTGCAAATTACAGACGGAAATGCAGTTTTATCTGCATTTACTTACTGCAATAAGCTATGCCTCCACTTAGTCTTATGTTAGTAATCTATATTATACGTTGATATAAAAAACTAAACTACCCCTGTTGTTTATAACACGTGTACAAGCTGTAGATAAATTATAGAGCGGCTTCTAAAGCTGCCCACTCCGCATTGCCATCTTCAGGTATATTTATACTGACTTGGTCGCCTGGTTTGGCTTTAAAATAAGTGACGCTTGCTAATAGTACGCGGTAATCGCGACCTTCGTAGTTAACTGTATAATGGCCGTCAGTTTGCGTTAGTGTACCGACTACCTGTTTTCGGGGTATCGGGCCAATTTGCTTATAAAGAAATGCTCCATCATCAGCAATAGTAAGCTTTAGTATATCGCCTTGTACAAGTTTGGACTTACTGGCGTAGTTAGCTGGTACAGGGTATGTCTTAGCATCAGATCCGACCATGTTCTGGCCGTCAAATACACCTTCAATAATTTTTCCTACCTGATCGTCACTGCTGGCAGGCGTAGCTACGATTTCATCGCCCACTAGGCTGATAAGTAATTCTCGAGCGGCTGCTAGGTTAGTTTCGGCCTCTTGAATAAGCGACTTAAGCCGTTTTACTTGTTTTTCTGGTAACTCCGCCATCTCTTTGTACTTTTTCTTTCTCGCAATTT
>CAZHAQ010000012.1:0-20221 GCA_964529785.1 uncultured Candidatus Saccharibacteria bacterium | reverse complement strand
AGTAGAACTGTGGCTTGTATCCCTTGAAGAATGGTGTATGACGTCCGCCTTCTTCTTTGGTAAGGATATATACTTCAGCGTCAAATTCAGTGTGAGGGGTGATTGAACCTGGCTTAGCTAGAACCTGGCCACGCTCAATGTCATCGCGTTCAATACCACGAAGTAGAATACCTACGTTGTCACCAGCTTGTCCACGATCAAGGTTCTTCTTGAACATTTCAACACCAGTTACAACTGATTTCTGTAGGTCTCGCACACCAACGATTTCAACTTCATCGTTAATGTTAACAACGCCTTGCTCAATACGGCCAGTAGCAACAGTACCACGACCCTTGATTGAGAAAACATCTTCAATAGGCATTAGGAAAGGCTTGTCTAGATCGCGCTGTGGTTCTGGAACATATTCATCCATAGCTTTAACAAGTTCCATGATTGCATCTTCGTCTTCAGCGGAACCTTCAAGAGCTTTAGTAGCGGAACCCTTGATAATTGGAGCGTCTTCATCAAAGTCGTTCTTAGCAAGAAGTTCACGAATGTCCATTTCAATTAGCTCAACCAGCTCAGGGTCTGCTAGATCCATCTTGTTCATGAATACTAGAATCTTAGGCACGCCAACTTGCTTGGCAAGTAGTACGTGTTCACGAGTTTGAGGCATAGGACCGTCAGCTGCTGATACAACAAGGATTGCACCGTCAACCTGGGCTGCACCGGTAATCATGTTCTTGACGTAGTCGGCGTGTCCTGGCATGTCTACGTGAGCGTAGTGACGATTTTCTGATTCGTATTCCTGGTGGGAAGTAGCAATGGTTATACCACGAGCTTTTTCTTCAGGAGCGTTGTCAATTTCATCATAATTCTTAGCTTTGTTTACATCACTTGGTAATTTCTTAGCAAGTACCTGTGTAATAGCTGCTGTAAGGGTTGTTTTACCGTGGTCAACGTGGCCCATAGTACCTACGTTAACGTGCGGCTTGCTTCTGTCAAAATCTGCCATATTGTAGATTTTCTCCTGTTATTAAAGGGTTAAATGAATTATTTAATGTATATTTCGCGATCCATAATTGTTGCATACAACAATAGCCCTCACGCGAGTTACTCTGTAAGTATAGATTAAAACTGTAATTGAATCAAGCCTACAGAAGCTGTTTTTGAGGTGTTATTTACTATTTTGAACGCTTGCTGGCAATTGCTTCAGCTACGTGGCTTGGAACTTCTGCATAATGGTCAAGTTCCATGCTTGAGCTAGCGCGACCCTTAGTATTGGATCGTAGGTTAGTTGTGTAGCCAAACATTTCGCCAAGTGGTACGAAGGCAGTGATTTCTTTAATTCCAGCAGGAAGATCTTCCATGGATTCAATGCGACCGCGCTTGCTGTTTAAGTCGCCAATTACGTCGCCCATAAATTCTTCCGGAGTTACTACGACCACTTTCATAATTGGTTCAAGCAGTACTGGGTTGGCTAGTTTCATAGCAGCATTAGCGGCCATAGAACCGGCAATCTTAAAGGCCATTTCCGAGGAGTCCACGTCATGGTAGCTACCGTCATACAGTTCTACCTTCACGTCTACTACAGGGTAGCCGGCAACAACACCGGTTGTAAGTGCTTCCTTGATACCTTCTTCAACAGGCTTGATGTACTCACCAGGGATAACGCCACCTTTAATGGAGTTAATAAACTCAAATCCGGCGCCTTTTTCATTGGCAGACATACGTACCCAGGCATCGCCGTATTGACCGCGACCACCTGACTGACGAATAAATTTACCTTGGGCTTCAACATCAGTTTTCTTAATAGTTTCACGGTAAGCAACTTGAGGTGCACCAATATTGGCTTCCACATTAAATTCGCGCTTCATTCTGTCTACTAGAATCTCTAGGTGGAGCTCACCCATGCCGCTAATAACAGTCTGACCAGTTTCATCGTCCACAGTGATACGGAAAGTCGGGTCTTCTTCTGCCAGTCTCTGAAGGGCTAGGGACATCTTTTCCTGGTCGGATTTAGTCTTAGGTTCAATTGCAATACTCACAGGTGGTTCTGGGAATTCTATGCTTTCAAGCACAATTGGGTTATTTACATCACAAAGAGTGTTACCAGTAGTCGTGCCTTTAAGACCTACGATTGCCGCAATGTCGCCGGCTCCTACTTCGCTAACTTCTTCACGCTTGTCGGCATGAAGTCGAACAATACGACCGACTCTTTCTTTTTCGCCCGTGGTGCTGTTAAGCACATATGATCCGGAAGTTACTTTACCGGAGTAGACTCTAAAGTAAGCCAGCTTACCAACAAATGGATCGGAAGTAATCTTGAAGGCAAGGCTGGAAAACGGTTCTGCTTCAGAACTCTTTCTTTCAATTTCATCGCCAGTCTTAGGATGAGTACCCCAGATTGAAGGGTTGTCTAACGGGCTTGGCAGATAGTCATTAACCATATCTAGTACTTTTTCAACTATTACACCACGGCCGTCGCCACCAGTAACTGCAAAGAATCGGCCTGTTAATACGGCAGTTCTAATTGCTTGCTTGATTTCTTCAACTGATAAGCCTTCTTCACCTACTTCAAAATACTTTTCAAGCATTGCTTCGTCTTCAGCAACGGCGTTCTCAATCAACAGTGACCGATATTTCTTGGCCTGATCTAACATGTCTTCAGGGATTTCGCCTTCAACCAGTTCCTTGTCATGGAACTCGGTATAGGTATAGGCCTTCATCTCTACCAGGTCAACAACACCGTTAATGCTTTGCTCAAAACCAATTGGTAGATGTACCGGGAAGGCTCGCTTGCTAAGCCGGTTATGGATTGAGTCAAGCGACTTATAAAAGTCTCCGCCTGTCTGGTTGATCTTATTAATAAAACAGATACGAGGAACATTGTATTTGTCTGCTTGGCGCCATACGGTTTCGCTTTGCGATTCCACACCCATCTTACCGTCAAAGACTACGCAAGCCCCGTCCAGTACACGCAGGCTTCTCTCAACTTCAACTGTAAAGTCAATGTGTCCCGGCGTGTCAATTATGTTGATTTGGTTGCCTTTCCAGAAACAGGTTACCGAAGCAGCAACAATAGTGATACCGCGCTCTCTTTCCTGAGCCATCCAGTCAGTAGTAGTCTCGCCTTCATGCACGGCGCCAATCTTGTGGCTAATGCCTGTTCGGTATAGGATACCTTCAGTTGTAGTTGTCTTGCCCGCATCAATATGGGCAATAATACCCAGGTTACGGATGTTCTTCATGTCGGTCTTCTTGTTTGCCATCGAGTTATAAATCCATCGTATTGTATTATTTAATATTCCTCAGTATCATGCTCACACATAAAAAAGTGCAAGCGCACTTAATACCAATTTTAGCTTAAATTAGCATTAATAACAAGTTTTCATAAGAGTAGAATTATTATCTTTTAATTATTCTAACGTTTTTAAGCTATCAGAAAAGTCAGCTAAAAAAACTCAACCTGGCAGCAGAAATATTAATTCGCTTTCCAGGTTGAGTTTTAGTTTATTGTTTATTTATCTGGCGAAGTGTGCGAAAGCTCGGTTGCTTTCAGCCATCTTGTGAACATCTTCACGCTTCTTGACTGCGGTGCCGGTGTTATTGAAGGCATCTACAAGTTCAAGTGCAATACGGTCTTCCATGCTCATACCTTTGCGAGCCCTGGCAGCCTGTACGAACCACATTGTAGTTAAATGATTCTGTCGCTGGCCTTTGACTTCAAATGGAATCTGATAGTTAGCGCCGCCAACCCGTCGTGAACGAGTTTCTAGATGTGGCTTAATATTGTTCATGGCTTTTTCAAAGACTTCCAAAGGATTGTCGCTTTTTACTTTCTTTGCAGCCTTTTCAATGCCGTTATATACAAGCCGCTCGGCAACCTGTTTTTTTCCATCACGCATAATGCGGTTTATGACTCTGGTGACTTGCTGGCTGCCGTAAACGCGGTCAGGAGCAGCTTCGCGAACAAGAGATTTAGTAACTTTCCTAGGCATTATTTGCTCTCCTTCTTAGTACCGTATTTGCTTCTGCCGCGCTTGCGGTCAGATACGCCTTGAAGATCAAGCGCGCCTCTTACTACATGGTAGCGTACACCTGGAAGGTCAGGCACACGGCCGCCACGGATCATTACTACGGCGTGCTCTTGAAGGTTATGACCTTCGCCGCCGATGTAAGCCCATACTTCATAGCCGTTATTTAGTCGTACACGAGCGACTTTACGTAGCGCCGAGTTAGGCTTTTTAGGTGTCTTAGTAGTAACTTTCACACATACACCACGCTTAAACGGTGATGGCTTCTCGTAGTTTTTAGTCTTTAAGTTGTTGGTAACGCGATGTAGAGCAGGGCTTTTGCTCTTGCTCTTTGCGCTCTTGCGCGGTTTGCGCACTAATTGGTTAATTGTTGGCAATGTAATTCTCCTTAAGAATATTTGTCGAAGGGGTGGTGATTTTGCTCTTTTTTAATCTTCAGAGCTCCACCCCTAAGATTGCTGAATTATTGAAACTCTTTATATATTTTAACAGATTAGCTCTATGGCTGCAAGAACTGATTCTTATGCTTCAACCAAGCTGATTTCTGCCTCGTCAAGCATGGCTTCGGCTTCAGCGGCCATTTTATGACGAGCACCAGTACCTACAGGAATGCGGCGTCCAAGGATCACATTTTCCTTCAAGCCGTATAGATGGTCAACTTTACCGCTGGTTGCCGCGCTGATTAAGACACGAGTAGTGTCTTGGAAGCTGGCAGCAGACAGGAAGGAGTCGGTGCTAAGGCTTGCTTTGGTGATACCAAGAAGTAGCTGATTGTATCTGATTAGTTCTTTGCCTTCACTGGCAAGCTGATTATTCTTTTCAATTACAGCCTGCTTGCTGACAACGTCGCCAGTAACAAATTCACTATCGCCTGCTTCTTCAATCTGAACACGTCCAAACATCTGGCGGACAATGATTTCAAGGTGCTTGTCGGCAATATTCTGTCCCTGTGAGGCAAAGATCTTAAGGATCTCATTCATGATGTAGCGCTGAGTAGCTTCAACACCTTGTAGTGACATTAGTTCATGCAGGTTGATTGAACCGTTTGTCAGTCTTTGGCCTGCTACAACGTGATCGCCATCCTTGACTACAACTTGCTTGAAGTTAGGAATTTCATAGCGAACGACTGCCTGTTTGGCCGGGCTGATAGTTGCTGTCTTGCTGCTAAAGTCAATTTTGCCAGCAACTGGTGCTATGAGCGGGTTGGAGGCGTCTTCAGCTTCTGCAACTACGTCGCCAATGGCAATGTCTGAACCGTTGCTAACTTTTGGCTTGCGGCCATCTAGGCTAAGCTTGACTGATTCAGCTTGGTCGGAGGTGATTTGGACAATATATTTGTCGCCTTCTTCCCATACGCTGGCAAGTCCTGGTACGTCGCTTAGGTATGCTTGACCCTTAGGAGCACGTACTTCAAATATTTCTTCAACACGAGGTAAACCTTGAGTGATGTCGTCGGCAGCAGCCGAACCACCACTGTGGAATGTACGTAGAGTTAGCTGCGTACCCGGCTCACCAATACTCTGGGCGGCTATAACGCCGATTGGATGAGCATCAACTACTAGTTTTCCTGTAGCTGGGTCTATGCCGTAGCACTTAACTGGGATTCCACGAGCAGTTGCTACTGAAAGCACGCTCTTAATACGGATTCCGTCCAGTTCGCTGTCAGCATCAATTGCATCTGCAATTTGCTGGGTTATTAGTTCGCCCTTCTTGACGTGCTTACCAATGTTTTCGGCTGCAAATCTGCCTACTAATCTTGAGGAAAGGCTCACGCCAATTTCTTCAGCGTCGGCTCTATAGATTGCAAATCCTGGATCTTCAACGTCTTCATCGATCGTAAATACGTCTTGAGCAACGTCAACTAGGCGTCGGGTTAGGTAGCCGGAGTCGGCAGTTTTAAGAGCTGTGTCAATCATACCCTTACGAGCACCACGGGTAGCTGTAAAGTACTCAAGGGCTGTTAATCCCTTCTTGTAACCAGACTTAATAGGCAGCTCAATCGCCTTACCTGTCGCATCTGTAGTAACTCCAAGCATACCTACGGATTTCATCACCTGTCCAACATTACCACGAGCACCGGATGTTGCTGCTATAGACATAGAGCTGTCTTCGGCGGCAAACTGGCTGTTTAAGTTGTCCATAACTTTGCCTTCAGCTTCAAACCAGGTGTCAACGGTTAAGCGGTATCGCTCTTCGTCAGTGATGAAGCCTTGATCGTATTGTTCACTAATTTCAGCGACACGATCACCGGCTTTTTCCATAATTTCATCCATGCCGGCAATTTCAGAAAAGTCGTCCATGCCCATGGAAAGCCCGGAAGCTGTAGCATATTCAAAGCCAAGGTCTTTTAGAGCGTCAGCAATTTCGGCAGTCTTATCTTGTCCGTACATGCGATAGACAAGGGCCATTACGCTTGAAAGTTTCTTCTTTGTCATTACTTCGTCTTGGAATGGAAAATCTTCAGGGAATATTTCGTTAAACAGAATGCGTCCCAAGGTAGTGTTGCGGACTTCTCCTCTAAACTCTAAGCTGACGCTGTCCTGAAGCGATACTAGCCCCTGGTCGTAAGCCATTAAAGCTTCGTCTAGGCTCATGTAATGCTTAGTATCTTTGCTTGCTGATGAGCGGTCGTATGTTAAGTAGTAACAGCCTAGAACTATGTCCTGCTCAATATGAAGGATAGGTGAGCCGTCTGCTGGCTTAAGCAGGTTCTTGTTGGCGGCCATTAACTCCCGCGCTTCTGCTTGGGCAGCATCTGACAGCGGTAAGTGTACAGCCATTTGGTCGCCGTCAAAGTCGGCGTTGAAGCCTTTACATACTAATGGGTGCAGCTGAATAGCCTTTCCTTCAATTAGTACTGGCTGGAAGGCTTGGATAGACAGGCGGTGCAGTGACGGTGCTCGGTTAAGAAGAACGTACTTGCCTTTAATGACTTCATCTAGGGCGTCCCATACTTCTGTCTCGCCAGTCTCAATCATTCTGGTAGCAGAACGGATGTTGTGGGCTAGATCAAGTGCGATTAAGCGTCCGATAACAAATGGCTTGAATAGTTCAAGCGCCATCATTTTTGGCAGGCCACATTCACTAATCTTAAGCTCAGGACCGGCTACGATAACTGAACGGCCAGAGTAATCTACGCGCTTACCGAGCAAGTTCTGTCGGAAGCGTCCTTGCTTGCCTTTTAGAAGGTCGCTTAGCGACTTCAGCCTTCGGCGCTGGCCAGTGGCTGCTACGGCACGGCCACTTCTGGCATTATTGTTGTCAATTAAAGCGTCAACTGCTTCTTGTAGCATGCGCTGCTCGTTGCGGCGGATTACTTCAGGAGCGTTTAGATCCAACAGCTTCTTAAGACGATTGTTCCTGTTAATTACGCGGCGGTACAAGTCGTTCATATCGCTGGTTGCAAACCGGCCACCAGTAAGCTGGACCATTGGGCGTAGGTCTGGAGGAATGACAGGAAGTACTGAAATACACATGCTTGAAGGCTTAATGCCCGCTGCCTGCATATTTTCAAGCAGTCTTAGTCGCTTCTGCAGCTTCTTGCGGCGCTGGCCTTTAGCTTCTTCTGACTCAATAGTTAGTTCTTCAATCAGCTTTGATAAGTCGATTTCTTCAAGAAGCTCCATTAGGGATGAGCCGCCCATACCGACTGTAATTAGGTCTTGTACGGAGTCAGGCAGTTCACGGTATTCAGCTTCAGATAGAAGATTAAGCTTCTCAAGTCCAGTTAGCTGCGACTTAAGAGTTTCAAACTCTTGAGTAACTTCTTCTATTTCTTTGGTCTGCATTTCCGCTAAGGCTTTGACGTTAGCATCTTCCTTAGCAGCTTCTGCTTCATAGCGAGCCTTAATGGCTTCTTGGGCGGCTGCGAATTCTGCTTCTTTGTCGGCTAGCATCTGGTCGCGCTTTTCAGTATCTACCGACTTAATGATGTAGCTGGCGAAATATGCAACCCGCTCTAGGTTCTTAACAGTCATACCTAGAAGTAGGCCAACAGCACTTGGGGTGCCTCTTAGGAACCAGATGTGAGCGACTGGCGCAGCAAGCTGGATATGGCCCATGCGTTCACGGCGGACAATGCTTCTCGTTACTAATTCACCATTTTTGTCTACAGCGGCTTCACGGGAACGTAGTCCTTTGTATTTAGCATCGTGAGGATTGATGTCTTTAACTGGTCCAAAAATTCTCTCACAAAACAGGCCGTCTCGCTCAGGTTTTTGAGTTCGATAGTTTATGGTTTCTGGTTTTGTTACTTCGCCGTAGCTCCAGTCTAAAATATCCTGATCACTGGCGATAGCAAGGCGAACAGCGTCAAAATCGGCAATGTCCACGCCGTAAGTGTACTTACGCATATTAGTTCTCCTCCTCTTCGTTATCGTCATCGGCAGCTAGGCTGTCATCGTCGCTAATTCCAACTAGGACTGAGTCGTCCCCAGGAATATCGTCGCTGACGCTGACTGTCATGAATTCGTTTTCAATAGCTTCCTCGCTAACGTCAATATTCGGTAATTGCTCTGGCGGTGTATCGACATCGGTTGGGTTAGCTGCTTCTTCTTTTATGTTGCTGGCTAGGATTTCTTCTGCGTCGATTGTCTGGTTGGCTTTAGTGTCAAGCAGGTCAACTTTAAGTCCTAGGCCCTGCAGTTCTTTAACAAGCACGTTAAAGCTTTCTGGAATCTTCGGACCAACAATTTCAGTGCCCTTAATTATAGATTCATAAGCCTTAGAACGACCGTATACGTCATCGGATTTAATGGTTAGCATTTCTTGAAGCGTGTTGGATGCGCCATAAGCTTCCAGCGCCCACACTTCCATTTCTCCAAAGCGCTGACCACCGTTTTGGGCCTTACCGCCTAGAGGCTGCTGGGTAACCATTGTGTAAGGACCGGTTGACCTAGCATGGATCTTATCTGTAACCATGTGGTTAAGCTTAATCATATACATGCTTCCAACAGTAGTGCGTTCTTTGAAAGCTTCGCCAGTGCGGCCGTCAAATAGCTGCTGCTTGCCGTCTCGTGGAAGGCCAGCTTCTTCAAGCAGGTCTTGAATCTTTTCTATAGGCACGCCGTTGAATGAAGGGCTGGCTACTTTAATGCCTAATGCACGGGCTGCCATTCCTAGGTGCGTTTCAAATAGCTGACCAATATTCATACGAGATGGTATGCCTAGCGGGTTTAAGATGATATCGATTGGTGTACCATCTTCAGTGAATGGCATGTCTTCTGCTGGTAGGATTCTAGCAATAACACCCTTGTTTCCGTGTCGTCCACCCAGCTTATCGCCAACCTGTATTTTTCGCATCTGAGCTACGAATACCTGAATCTGCATGATCACACCGGCTTTCAGTTCGTGTCCGTTTGCGCGTGAGAAAATCTTAACACCAACTACTTTACCGTGCTTGCCGTTGCTCATGCGCTGAGAGGTATCGCGTACCTCTTTGGCTTTTTCGCCGAAGATTGCACGTAGCAGGCGCTCTTCGCTGGATAATTCCTGCTCGCCTTTTGGAGTAATTTTACCTACTAGAATATCGCCTGGATGAACTTCAGCACCGATACGTACGATTCCTTCCTCGTCTAGGTGCCTAAGGGCATCTTCAGAAACATTTGGAATATCGCGGGTTACAATTTCCGGTCCAAGCTTAGTTTCACGAACCTCGGTCATGTAATCAATAATGTTTACGCTGGTTAGGGTATCGTTCTCTACTAGGCGCCGGGAAATAATGATAGCGTCTTCAAAGTTGTAGCCGCTCCATGGCATAAATGCTACTAGTAAATCTTTACCTAGAGCAAGTTCACCGTCAGCAACTGACATGCCTTCAATTAGCACATCGCCCTTCTTCACCTTATCGCCAGTTGAAACAACCACTTTCTGGTTGATGCTGGTTCCTTCGTTGGATCTAATGAAGTGGCTTGGGTGGTAGCTGACTACGCCTTCTTTGTACTGGACTTTAACTTCACTACCGGTGCTGGATACTACTTCTCCATCAGCCTCAGCTACGATTAACTGGCCAGTATTTCTTGCCGCAATACCTTCCATGCCGGTACCGACAATCGGGCTCTCTGAAGTAATCAGAGGCACTGCCTGGCGTTGCTGGTTGCTACCCATCAAACTTCTATATACGTAGTTCTTTTCAATAAAAGGAATCAGACCTGCGCTTGAACCAATAACTTGGCGGCGGGCGGCATCAATATAAGAAACATCATCAGCATCCACTTCAGTGGACTGTAAATATTTGCGAGCAGATACACGATCTTCTTTAAAGTAACCGTTCTCGTCAATTTCATTGTCAGAGCCAGCAATTATAGTTCGCTCTTCTTCGTAAGCATCCAAGTATACAATCTCATCTGCAACTTTAGCTTTAACCGGCCAAGTAGCCCGGTCTTTAACAGCTGCTAGTTTTTTCGCATCAGCTTCAGTGATTTTAGATCCAGCTTTAACAATTACTTTACCGTTTTCGTCTTCTAGGTTTACGCTAGCGATATGGCCGGCTGCCTCATTAGCTGTTACTGCATTTATGACCTTGCGGTATGGAGATTCAATGAACCCGTAGTCGTTGATGCGGGCGTAGCTAGCAAGGTTAAGTACTAGTCCAATGTTCGCACCTTCAGGCGTTTCTACAGGACATATACGTCCGTAGTGGGTGGCGTGAGCATCGCGAACTTCAAATCCTGCACGCTCTCTAGATAGACCGCCAGGACCCATTGAACTTAAGCGTCGCTTGTGTGCAAGTTCTGATAATGGGTTGATTTGATCCATGAACTGGCTTAACTGGGAACTGGCAAAGAACTCGCGAACAGCAGCCACTATAGGGCGAGCGTTGATAAGCTGGCCAGGAGTAACTGTTTCAATCTCTGACATGGACATGCGGTCTTTGGCGTTGCGCTCCATTCTAAGCAAGCCGATTCTAAACTGTCTTTGTACAAGCTCTCCAACTAGCTTTACGCGTCGGTTGGCTAAGCTGTCAATGTCATCAGCTGGATCCTGGGTAACATTAAGTCGGATGACTTCGGCGATTATAGCCACTAAGTCTTCAAGTCGCATAACGCGGTTTTCAGCTGTGTTAGGAATGTCTATATCTAAACGCTTATTTATTTTGTAGCGGCCGACTCTACTAAAATCAAAACGCTTGTAGTTGTAGAACATATTCTCAATAAGTGAACGAGCATTATCTACGGTGGCTAGGTCACCTGGTCGTAGACGGCGATAAACTTCAATTAGAGCCTCGCTAGAACCCTTGCTTGGGTCTTTTTCTAATGTAATGCCTATATGGCTGTTCTTGCCTTGATCAACATGCTTAAACGCATCTTTGATCTGGTTTTCAGTCATGCCTAATGCTTTTAGAAGCGTAGTAACTGGAATTTTTCGCTTGCGGTCAATCTTAACGTATAGGGCGCCATTTGCGGCAGTTTCAAATTCTAGCCATGCGCCGCGTCCTGGAATAACTTTAGCGCCGTAAGTAAATGCACCTGCATGTGCTTCTCTTGTGAAGAATACACCAGCTGAGCGAATAAGCTGAGATACTACAACGCGCTCAGCGCCATTTATGACAAATGTACCGCGCTCAGTCATCCATGGGTAGTCGCCCAGATAAATCTCTTGGTCTTTTACTTCGCCAGTAACTTTATTAGTTAGCTCTACTACTGCCTTAAGAGGTGCTTCAAAGCTAACGTTGTTTTCCCTGGCTTCAGCTTCAGTCATCTTAGGCTCTTCAAAGTGGTATTCTTTAAACCTGATTGACAGCTTGGTACCAGTGTAGTCATCGATTGGGCCCACTTCGGCAAGTAATTCGCCTAAGCCTTCGTCGATAAACCATTGGAAAGAACGGTTTTGATGATCAACTAGATTTGGTAAATCTAGAATGTCATCAGTTTGTGTAAAGTACACGCGCTTACCCTGCGCGCGAGGGTTTTTAATGCCAGCTTTCGCCATACTCAAAATACTCCCACAGTATTACTTCTCGCCGCGTCTTAAGCTTTCCAATTCTATAGAGATTGGAAGAGTTTGCTACACTTAGCTTTCTGTACTGCTTCTACCTGAATGACATCAGTTTGCGCAGATATTAACACAGCTTTAGTTAGCAAATATAACGAGAACTTTGTTGATAAATTAAAATGTTAGAGCTTTGTATCTGTTTTTATTTATTATGATTTCGGCCGAAGAATCACTAGGTGCTTAGTTTTTGATAAATTCGGACACCCGAATATTACGTCGAAGCAACCTACACTACTTCATAAGTAATAGAATACAGAGATATTGTCATTCAGTCAATAAGATTTGTTTCTCCGATTAAATAGATTGTTAAAGCTTAGTTATAACTTCATCAACTAGACCGTAGTCTTTGGCTTCATTGGAGCTCATCCAGTAATCGCGTTCCATGTCTTCATGGACTTTCTTTAGTGTCTTGCCGGTATTTTTAGCAACTATCTCTTCAAGAACTTTCTTTAGTCTAAGCGCTTCTTTTAAATCTATTTCCTGGTCGGTGACTTTACCGCGTGTGCCTGAGCTCGGCTGATGGATCATGACAGTAGCGTGCGGAAGAATATAGCGTTTGCCTTTCTCTCCAGAGCTTAGCAGAAAAGCTGCAGCCGAAGCTTGTACGCCAATGCCATAAGTATGAACGGGCGATTTAACAAACTGCATCGTATCGTAAATGGCGAACGCGTCATACACGCTACCGCCCGGACTGTTTATGTAAAAGTGGATTGGCTTATCTGAAGACTGGTTTTCTAAAAATAGCATTTGAGCCACTATTAAATTGGCTGTATGAGGGTTTACATCTTCCCCTAGAAAGATAATGCGATCCTTAAGCAATCTAGAATAAATATCATAGGCTCGCTCCATGCGGCCTTCTTGCTCAATAACGGTTGGGACTAGTGGCATATAAAACTCCTTTATACAAAGATAATACTAAATTAGCACTCCTGGGTCAAGAGTGCTAATTAACTTTATACAAAGCTATTTTTTTGTAGCGTAATCTGTAAGTTTAGCTAGAGTTTTTTCAGTTCTTATTCTGGTTTCAATATCTCTTAAAGCTTCAGGCTTATTAAGTTCTGCTTGGGCTGTCGGGTCCTGGTACTGGCCTTTCATGATCTGCAGCCTAACCTCAATCTCTTCCGGAGTAACTTGTATTTCCTCCCGCTCTGAAACTTCTGATAAGATTATCCCAATTTTTACTCGCTTTTCTGCAGCTGGCCTTTTCTGCTCGCGGTGTTCTTCAGCTGTTACACCCTCTTCTTTTAGGTGTTCTTCCCACGTTTGGCCTCGGTACATCAAATTCTGTTTTTCTTCTTGCTCTATTCTGTCAATCTGCTCGTCTATTAGCTGGTTTGGCAGTTCTATAGTGGTTTTATCTGCAATTTTATCTAGCAGTTCATTTTCAAATACTGTATTGGCTTCCCGCTCGCGTTCAAACGTAAGCTGCTTTTTTATATCTTCCTTAAGTTCGTCTACTGATTTAAAGGGTCCAACAGCTGCTGCAAAATCGTCGTCTAACTTAGGTTCTACTAATTCAGAAACCTTATGGACTTTAACTGTGAACTTAACCTTCTTACCCTGCAAGGCTTTGGCGGCATAATCTTTAGGAAAGGTTATATCAAAAGTTTTCTCTTCGCCTGCTTTCAGGCCAATTATTTCGTCTTCAAATCCAGGAATGAAAGAATCGCTGCCTAAGGTTAATGGGTACTCTTTAGCGTCAGCACCGGATATGGCCTCACCTTTACTGTTGGTACCTTTGAAGTCTATCGTTACCTCATCGCCTTTTTTAGCTTCCCGCTTAACAGTTTTACGTTCAGCTGCTCTTGTCTGAAGTGATTTTATTACTTCATCAATGTCTTTGGCGCTAACTTTAGCAATAGTTTTAGAATGCTTAATTTTTTTATAGTCAGCCAACTTAATTTCACCGATAACAGTTATATCAGCTTCAAATTCTAAATCAGTAAAAGGTACGAACTTTTTAATAGCAATTTCAGGGTTGGCGATAGGCCTGAGGTCTTCTTGCCTAACTGCAGATGAATAAAGTTTGCTAATGACAGTTTCAAGGACTTCTGATTGAAGTACGCTTGGATCAATATTTTTTTCTACTAAAGCAGGAGGAACATTGCCAGCCCGGAATCCCGGTACCTTAACTTGCGGGGCTAATTTTTTTATTACTGAAGATTTGGCTTTACTTATTTCGTCAGTAGACGCTTTGATAATAAGTTTTGTCTGGGTTGGGCTTTGATTTGTACGATTTATATGCATAGACCTATACTCTAACAGATTAGACTATAGATTGCGAGCTTGAGCGCATTGATAACGCCCAGCAATATTTATATTTTGGCGTTGCGGTGATCTTTAATGATGCTGACAATACGATGAATAGAGTGAACTTGCTCAATACCTGTATTTAAATCTTTCAATTTGTATTGTTCGTTAGCCAGCTCTTCCTCGCCAACAAATAAAACGTAGTTAATATTAGTTTTGGCTACGCTTTTTAGCTGCTTATCAAGTTTTCGGCCGGTAATATCTATTGAAGTGTTAACTTCCATTTCCCGCAGTTCTTCGGCAAGTTTTTGGGCTTTTTCCGCCGTATCGCCGACTGTAACAATTGCCACTTCAGTTTCTGATCCAAGATTAGGCAGTAAATCATGGCCTTTTAGAAACTCTAAAAGCATCACATCACTCATCGCAAAACCAATGGTAGGCAAAGGTTCTACACCAAACAGCCCCACTAATCCATCGTATCTTCCACCTCCGAAAAGCGCTCGATTATTATCGGGGTCAGTGTCAAATACTTCAAATACAAAATCGGTATAATAATCAAGACCGCGAATTAAGGTAATATCAAATTTAAGATTTAATATTCCTGCCTTTTCGGCAACCGCTATAGTATCTATAAATTTTTTAGCAGCTTCTGAATCTATAATTTCTTTAGGCAAGTCAGACAATTTAGTAGCTTTTAGTACGTTAAGTAATTTTTCGGCAGCACCCTGATCTCTAAGGCTTGGTGGAATCGATGCCTCAATTAGTCCGGCAAATTCAGGACCGTTAATTTTATGCATACGGTCTATCAGCCTGGAGATAGTTTTTTGCTCGACTTCATTTAAGCCAAGCCAGTCCCCAAGGATGTAGCTCATTAGGCCTCGGCTGTTTACCCTGATTTCATACATTGAAGGCTTAGCATTAAAGCTTTTTAGTAGGGAGCTGATCATCTGCAGCATTTCTACTTCCGCTAAGACATTATCAACACCAAATAGATCAATGTTCAGCTGATAAAATTCACGGCCGCGTCCCTTTTGCGGTCGTTCGTAGCGCCAACAAGAAGGAATTGAGAACCATCTAATAGGTAGCGGCAGCTCCTGTCTTTTGCCAGCTACCAGTCTTGATACGCTAGGTGTCATTTCCGGACGTAGCATAACTTCTCTGCCGCCCCGGTCAACAAAATTGTAGGATTGTTCGTTAACAAGTTCATCACCAGATTTAGCGGTAAATAATTCTACAGGCTCTAGAATCGGGGCATCATATTCTTCATAGCCATAGCTTTGACAGACTTTACGCCACGTACTGAAAATATAATTACGCACACGCATATCTTCAGGATAAAAGTCTCTTGCACCTTTATAAGGCTGGGTTTTTAGGCTCATAGTTAACCTACATTATACTTTTTAAGTGTAAATTACCAAAATTATCGCTTTTATATTGTTTAATAGTTCGCCAGGTTTTTACTTTTTAGGCTAATTGTCTTTGTAAAGTTTCTCTATTCTGGCTTCTGTGAACCGGCCAACTTTTTCTTTAGAGTTTTCAAGCGTTACTAAGAATGTTCTGGCTAGAAATGAAAACTTGTCTTCGGTGTCCATTCTCAGCACTGGAAGGCCTGTAAACGCCTGCTTGCCAACATTTCTTTCCAGCATTGCAACGCTGGATTTTATGGCAGTATGTTCAAAGCTGAAGTTTTCTATTCTGCCGAAGCAATCATCTCTTAGCTCTCTTAGGATATGAAGATCTCGCCACATGTTGTGGCTAATGACTCCAATTCTAAATGCAAGGTCTATTTGGGCTTCAAAGCCTGTTACCACGCCGTTCAAAAGCGCGTCTTCTTTCTGATTGCTAGGAACAAGCACGTTGCGCAGAATTTCTTGAAGGCTGCGCTCGATCGCTGCCACATATATTAGTACTTTGGCACGAGGCGACTCGCCCTTTACTAGGCTTTCAGCACGCTCTAAAGCTGCAAAAAACTCTTCTCTTTCATTAACCAATATTTTACTTACGTTGCGCTCTCCAGGCTGTTCAACGAACTGTATGTCTTTAGCCACTGTTTATCTACCCCTCTATTTTTATCTATTATATCACAAGCAATATGTTTAACTTTTTTGTTGGCCTGCCCTCTGTTATGTAGGCATATTAGATTGAATATTTTGACTGCTAGACATTGACAAAAAAGCATAAAAGATATACAATATATTATATGATTGAAGTGATGCCAATTAGTAAACTATCCGCTCGCGATGTGGCAGAGGCGTTGCCAGGGGGTATTTTTTATGATGACGCAAACACAGGTCTGCGCACGGTAACAGTTTGCGGCAATGCTTGCACTGAAAAAGATGAAGTTATTGAATACTTAAGAAGTGAAGAGATATCTGTAAATTCTGTACGTTGTCTCGGGGCATGTGCTGCTTACGGAAAACTTGACGAAGGTGCTTATGCTGAAGTGCCGGTATCTGTTAATGAGCGTAGAACGGTCGTTATAACTACTTAGAACCAATCAGTTTATTTTTTTATCACCCTACGGCAACTAACAGCGGACGGTGATTGGAAGGTCCGGCTGGACCTATTTCTAGGGCAGTATCATCTGCTATGCAATGACTTGCAAAAACATGGTCTAATTCAACGCCTAGATTCGTTCCCGGTATGAAGGGGACGGTTGTTTGACGGCCGTCAGATTTTATTTTTACTAGCCCTAATTCTTCGGTTAAGCCCAGCAAGGTTTTCTTATTTGTCAAAGTATTAAAGTCTCCTCCAAGCAGGACTGGTTCCCGGGTTTCTTCAATGGTGCCCCTTATGACATCGAGTTCTGTTTCTGCTGGTTGTGGGTAGGACGTATGAGTTAGGTATGTTGAAATGCCATTTAAACAGGCATTTCCTATCCATCGGGTTTTAGTATTAGCTATTGCTCTTGCCTTCCTAAGCTCTGTAAAATCTACGCTTACCAGCGGCTGACGACTGGCAAAACATAAACCTTCAAAGTATTTGCCTACCTTGCTGGTAGGCTTAAAAGCAGTTGAATACCCCTCTGAACTGAGGTAGTCTACTAGCCCGTTGTCTTGACCCAATGTCGCCTCGGATAGACATAGCAATGGCTGGCTATTGCCTTGCTTAGCCATATAATCTACCAGATAGTCGATATGATTTATCTGTCTTTTAGGATCAGCTCTATACCATGTATTCCAATATATAAAACTATTACTGCTAAACTGTTCGGCCATAATTAGTGATAACTAAACTCGCGATCAATACAAGCGCCTGCGGCTGCCATTCTGTGTTCTCCCTTTTCTAGCCGTTTTTAGGCTTATTCTCTGAAGCTGGATTTGCCACTAAATCAGCTTGCTCTCTGAGCCATTTTGTCCATTGTTCAAGTTCATTTAAGGATTCAGTATTTAACTCGTAAATACGTTGCTGCGCATTTTTATGCACTTGCAGAATTTTGCTATCTGTTAGCAATTTCAGATGTTGAGAAATAGCCGACGGCGAGACTTGAAATTGCTCTGAGATTGCAGTTGCCGTTAGCTTTCCTTTTGAAAGAAGCTCAATTATTTCTCTTCTGATTGGAGCGGATAATACGTTAAACATGTCCATAAGGGCATAATATAGTAAATGCTTAATTAAGTCAATACTAAAATAAAGACATAAAAAAATAACTTCCCTTTGAAGAAAGCTATTAGTTTATCTGGTGGGGATGAAAGGACTTGAACCTTCACGCATTGCTGCACTAGTTCCTAAGACTAGCGTGTCTACCAATTCCACCACATCCCCGAATATTTATTAAGTAGAATTTTAACAGATTAATATTAGCATTTATATGCTAGTTTGTACAGACAATATATTGATGTAATGTATATTATAGTTATGTCAAAAAAATCTATAAATAAGAAACCGAAAAAACTAACTCCTGCTGCAGATCTATTATTACCTAGCATGGAGGTCATTAGAGACAATGTATTGCTTTACTTTACGCTGTTGGTTCTACCTATGCTAATGATGACTTTAGGAACAAGAGATGTAGTTGATCTAAATACTTTATTTGAAAGCATATTTAGCTTGCCAGTTATAGTTAGCATGTTTTTATCGCTAATATTTCTCGCTCCCCTCACATATACCCTTACCCATTCAGCAGCTGGCAAAGAACTGGACTTTAAGAAAGTATTTAATAATTCCTACAAATACTTTTTTAGATTGGTTGGGCTGCAGGTAATTGTCGGGCTTTTAGTGCTGCTGGGTTTTATGCTGCTAATTATTCCTGGCTTCATAATTTTACGAAGATATTTTTTAGCTCAATATTTTGTTGTAGATAAAAATCTTGGCATTAAGGACGCAATGCGTCGTTCAGCAGAAGTTACGTCTATAAACCCATGGGCGATTTACGGTATTATAGCGGTTTCGGTGCTGTTTAATTTGTTCGGCATAATACCTTTGTTCGGCCAAGTATTAGGAACAATTCTTATGCTTTTCTATACAGTAGCTCCAGCTTTGCGCTACCATGAAATGAAGAACCTATAATTCCAGCTGGCGATAAAATGTCAGTTCCGCATCTCCGTAATTTTTTTCGCTTAAGAGCTGCTGTCTGCTGGAGGCAAATCTAAAGCCGTTTTTAGGCGGTAGGGACAGGACTATTATGCCGCCTTGTTTTGCGTGTCTTGAAAGTTTAAGTAAGTCTTTAGGGGTAACCTCATCGTAAGGCGGATCCATTATCACTATATCGTATTTAGCATCCGGGTGTCGTCGGCTCCAGGAGACTGCAGCTGCTTTAGTAACAGATACCGTGTCTTCAAGGTTTAACCTATCTATATTCTCTTTAATTGTTCGGGCTGCATTCTTATCCAGTTCTATAGCTGTTGCACTCTTGGCTCCGCGACTTACTGCTTCAAAGCATAAGGCTCCCGTTCCGCTGTAAGCATCCAGTAAGGTCAAGCCAGATATGTCGCCTAACGCATTAAAAAGGGCGCCACGTATCTTTTCGCTCATGGGATGAGTACGATGTCCGTGTGTAGATTCAAAATTGCGTCCGCTTAAGTAGCCAGCAATTATTCTCATTAGTCAACTTCCTTGATAGCCGAATACCATATCATGTGCACTGTCTTTACCATAATAGGCGCCAATCCATGGCGTATCTGATTGCTTAATTTGGGCGTCCATCCTGAACTTAAGTAACTTTTATATAGATCCATTACTGCAATTTCGCGGGCTTGGCTCAAGAAGTATCCTAGGTGTCCTTTTTGGTCTAGCAGTTCAAAATCACTACTTTTTGGTTTTGCATCAGGCAAGCGTAGCGGTCTGACAAGTATGGTAAAGCCTATCTCAAATAATGCATGGGCAGTCATTAGCCCATTTGGTCCGTAAGCTTTAGCCGTGTTTAGTATGGTCTCGCTGGTCTTATCGCCCTTGAAAATTAGCTTTTCACTAATTGTATTGCGGCTGTCTAAAGTCTTGCCTCCCCTGAGCTCTAACATTTTTTCTTCATATGGATAATGGTGAGCTGGAGTTAGCCCATCAACTACTGCATGCGCTAGCCAGGCTGCTTCAAAAGATGCTCGTTCACGGTTGCCAAGCTTTAAGTATTTGACGAGCGACTTATAGTGGCTGTCTATAATACTTAAGAACTCGTCATTATCCTCATCAAGCGGATTGAAAAAATGCCATGGTTCATCATTGCCTGGGCTCTTTCGTTTAATGCCATCCGGACCATTTTTACCTTCAAATTTTACGATCTCTTTAAAGGTGGGAAATTTGGAGTCTGGAACATGCTCTGCCAGATGGCGTCTTGCTACGCGATCAATCTTTTGGTGCGCGCCCATAAGCCGCCCAGAATACTTGGTTAATATTAATCCAGCATACATAATTTAATCTTATTATAGCTTATTTAGACTAAATTATATTGTAGTTTACTGACTAATAAGCTGGCGGCATAGACTTAATAGCATCATAGACGCCCCGGTTGACAGTACTAGTCTCGC
>CAZHAQ010000011.1:0-22175 GCA_964529785.1 uncultured Candidatus Saccharibacteria bacterium | reverse complement strand
TATATCGGCTTTTGAAGAGACTATGGCGTCAAAATATTTCAATGCATCTTCATTGCTAACTGGAAGTATCTCAAGCTGCGTAGTCCTTGAAGTGATGGTGGGAAGGAGCGACTCTGAGCTTTCAGATGTTAAGATTAAGACTGTACCAATAGGCGGCTCTTCGAGTGTTTTGAGAAGTGCATTTTGAGCTTCGGTGCGCATTCTTTGAGAGTCTTCAATTAGTACAATTCGGTTTACGGCCCGCTTATTGCTACTTGGTACTTTTAATTTTAAGAATTGCTGTAACGACCTTATCTCTTCAATGCTTATATATTTTTCTGAATTATCTACCGAGTAGAAATAAGGATGATTATTGAGTTGTTTTTCAGTTAAGCCTAGAAGATTGCATGCTATATTTATCGCTACAGTCTTTTTGCCGCTTCCTGCCCGGCCTGTAATCAGAATACCGTGAGGAGGATGCTGGATTATATCTTCTATCTGCTTACGGGTTCTTGTGTGGAGTAATAGATCTTTCATTTTTCAATAAAATTATTAAATTCCGATGGGATGTTTGAAGTAAAGACTTTACGCTTAGATGTAGGAATGGTAATTTCCAGGCTCGCAGCATGAAGCATTAATCTATCTGCAGGGGCGCCTTTATATAAAGCGTCTCCAAGTATGGGTCGTTTAAGTTCTGCTAGATGGACTCGAAGCTGATGGGTTCTGCCGGTTTCCGGCCTTAATTCAACTAGTGAGTAATTCTTTCCTTGCTGCAAGACTTTGTAGCGGGTTAAGGCGTTTTTACCTGCGGGAGTAACATGGAAAGTTTGAGGCACTTTCGGATTTCGGCCAATAGGCATATCAATTATCCCCTCTTCAGTTGGCAGGCTGCCTTCAATCAATGCTAAGTATGATTTGTATACTTTGCGTTGAGAAAACTGTTTTTGCAGCATGCTAAGCGTCTCCTGGTTTTTGGCGGTAATCATAACGCCGGAAGTAGCCCTGTCCAGGCGATGCACTATGCCGCTGCGTTCGCCCTTCTGACCAGTTTTCTGACGTACAAATGACGCAACTGAAGGTTCGTCAAAATACCTTCCTCTTGCGTGACTAATTACTCCAGAAGGTTTATCTATAACCAGAATGTTCTCATCCTCATATATTATCGGAAGGTCAATGTCTTCTATCTTAATATCCAGCGGAGAAAGATCAGCGCTTAAACTATCGCCTATCTTTACTTTTATACCTGGCCTGGTAGGAATATCGTTAAGCAGTACCAATTCCTGACTAAACAGTTTGGATAGCGCCGCTCGCGGAAACTGGGGTAGCTGTTCTGCAAGCAGCTTATCGGTACGCTTACCTTTTAGTTCTTCGGTAACTTTAATTTTGTACATTGCTTAGCGTAGGCCTACCGCTTCTTGAACTTTAAGCAGGGTCTGTCCGGCAGAGTTTCTCATGTGCTCTTCGGAGGATTCTAACTTGTCTTTTATTGCTTGTACATCTGTCTTATTGTAGTTTTCCTGTAGTTCTTCTAGGAAATTTTTAGTTGCTTGCGCGACATCTTTCTTAAGCTCGCCATAGCTTTCGCTGCCTTGATATTTATTTATAATCTCATCAAGATCAACGTTTTTAAGCAGTGCAAGAATTTGGAGCAGATTACTTATCCCTGGCTGACTTTTTGGGTCAAAGTCAATTCGGCCAACTGAGTCAGTGGTGGCACTCATTATTTTCTTAGCTGCATCGTCCGGGTTGTCGCCGAGATATATTACGCCTTTGCCGATTTCATCGCTTTTACTCATTTTTTTAGTAGGATCTTGCAAATCTTTTATCCGAAGGCCCTGATCCTTGCCAAAAAAACTATGCTGTTCTTTTACAGGCTTAGGAACAGTGAAAATTTCTCCAAATCGAGCATTGAACCGCTCAGCTATATCACGAGTAAATTCTAGGTGCTGGGTTTGGTCTTCACCGACAGGAATATAGCTTGCGTTATAGATTAAGATATCAGCCGCCATAAGAACCGGGTAATTAAATAGGCCCATGCTGATTCGATCGTCGCTTAATTTAGAGGATTTATCCTTAAACTGAGTCATTCTGTTCATTTCGCCCACTCCCGTGAAACAGTCAAGTATCCACGTTAGCTCGCTGTGGGCAGGAATGTAGCTTTGCCTATATATATGTATGTTTGGATTATCAAGGGGCATGCCTGCAGCTATAAAAGTACGCAAGTTATGCATAATTTGCGACTGGAGCTTAGAGTGGTCAATCGGTGTAGTAAAGCTATGAAGGTCTGGTACAAACAAATTTATTTGAAATTCGTCGGCATGGTTCCGGGCCATATCTATCATAGGCAATATGCCGCCAAAATAATTACCAATGGTCAGATCGTTATTGGCTCTTAGGCCAGTTAATATTACTGGTTTGCTCATACTAGATATATTATACCTTTTCTGTATTTAATTTCCTTTAATTCCCACTGACTAAAGATTGCGTCTGCGTCGCGAGGCTTGAGCAAGCATTTCTAGCATTAATGACGTATCTTCAATACCAGCACAAGCGTCTGTAATGCTGACACCGTATTCCAAGGAAGCTAAATCATCGGGATTTAGCTTCTGGTTGCCGCCATTAATATTACTTTCTATCATTATTCCTCTGATAGCAAGCGAGCCGACGCTTACTTGGGACGCTATGTCTTCTACAGCATTAAATTGACTGCCATCCACTTTGTTTCCATGAGAAGCATCAATTATCACCCCTTCAGGTATATAAAGCCCGGTCTGCTCATTCTTTTTCTGGATTGCCGATACAGTCTGTACGATACTTGCCCGGTCAAAATTAGGCGAATCCTTGCCGCCACGTAGGATTACGTGAGCAAGCGGGTTGCCTTTTGTCGCAACAACTGCCTGCTGGCCGTTTGGATGCAGGCCGATAAAAGTATGCTCACTATTGGCTGATACGCAGGCCGAGATGGCAGCTTCTACTGACCCGTTAGTACTATTTTTAAAGCCGATGACCGACGAGGTGCCCGAGCCGTACATTCTAGCATTTTGGTCTTCAACGTTTCTTGCTCCAATCGAGTCATACGCTATCAGGCCGTCTACATATTGAGGGGTATTAACTCCTAAGCGTTCTCTGGCCTGTGGCACTCCCATGCCAGCAATGCGCAGGGCCAGCATTCTATCTGCTATTAAGCCAAGATTCATGTCGTCGCTGCCATCTAGAAGAGGATCATGGATAAAACCTTTCCAGCCTTTTTCTGTCCTGGGCTTCTCTGGGTAGTTGCGCATCAGAATCAGTAAATCATTGCCGTATTTGGCTCTCATATCACCTACGTACTGGGCATATTCTAATGCAGCTTCCGGGTCATGCATTGAGCATGGTCCAATTATTGCAATCAGCCTAAGATCCAGGCCTTTTAGTATTTCTCCGGCAGCCTTCCTGGCTTTTAGGGTCGTTTCAGCGGCTACTTGAGTGAGCGGCAGGACAGTATCAACAGCTTCAGGAGAAATTACCGCTGTTTTACTGGTTATATTGACGTCTGTTAGGTCGTCGGTACCAATATCGTCAGATTCAGGATAACCTAAGCTGGACCTGACAGTTAAAAGCTGACCTCTTTGCAGTTCTGAATGATAAGCATTTACATTCTCTTGTATTTCTAGGAGAGCGTCTTTAATTCTTAGGGATTCTTCTAGGATAGGCTTGTCGGATTGATGATGCTCTGGCGGCATTTTATTTACTCCTTGGATTATTACATAAAACTATGCATTAATTAATTAGTCAAACATTCGGCTGCCCGATAACTCCCAAGCAGCTTGACTTCGGCTTGATGGCGTTCAATCTCTTTGAGGGCAGATACAGTTCTCGGATCGTTAGCGCCAGCCTCGAACTCCATGAAAAATTTCATTTCAAATGCTGTATTTGGTACAAAAGTCTGCTGTAACTGAGTTATATTAATGTCATTTTCTTTTAAAGGTATCAGGCAGTCTGCCAACGCTCCGGGAGTTTGATTAGTTCTAAGTAGGACTGAGGTTTTGTCGCCATCGTCGAACTCTGCTGGCTGGCTATCGCCCCTTCTCTGTAGGATCAGAAACCTGGTTATATTGTCTTTATCGTCTTGGATATCTTCAGCAATTGGCTCAAGTCCGTAGAGCCTGCCAGCCTGGCTGCTAGCTATTGCTGCAATAGATCTGTCGTTGAGTTCGCCTACGATGCGGGCGCTCTCAGCAGTGTCGTCTTGCTCGATATAAGGAATGTGAGGCAAGAATTCACTTAAAAACTGATTGCATTGGCCTAGAGCTGGCGCCTGTGAGTGAACTTCTTTGATTCCTTCTAGTGTTGCGCCCGGGACGCCAAGCAGCTGATGCTTAACCCTGAGATAGGATTCGCCGACAATATATACTTCGTCGCTTCGGTCAATAAGCTGGTTAAAAGCTTCTGGTACTTGGCCGTATCTATTATTAGCTATAGCTACAACTGCTTGTCCTATATCTTGGGTTCTTAGTCTGTCAAATACGTGCTTGAACGTGTCAATATAGTCCAGTTCAACTTCTTCTCCGTAGTGAGCCTGGGCTACTGCTTCGTGATACGAGCCTTGAGATCCTTGAATCCCGATTTTCATATTTTCGTCTATCCTTACTGCTTTTAAAATAAAAAACCGCCATGTCGGCGGTTATATTACTTTGCTTATTATTTACTTAAATGCGCACTAAACAAACCGCCTGCTTTGGGGCACTAAACCAAAAATAGTAAGCCTTGCTAAGTTTGTTCACACGAGCATTTTACAATAAATACTGCTAGTTAGTCAAATAATAAGTGCCTACTGCCAGGAGTATTGCGCTTATAAGGCATATGAACAGGCAGATAGCCGACAGTTGAGCCCCATAATTCTTACGAGTTATATAGCTGGTAAACAGTAGCGCCGAAAATCCTATTAATCCGGCTAGCGGCCTGAATACCGTGCTGCCCATAAATAAAAATGCAGCTGTAAAGAATACCCCAACAAAATAAAGCGGGAATATCCAATAGTCTTCACGTCTGACAAGAATTATTTTCATAGCATTACCTTAATGTTAAGTATATCAGATTATTAAAGGCAGTTATTAATACGTTAAATTAAAACAACCCCTTATGTTTGTATAAAGGGGTTGTTTGGCTGCAAGCAGTTTAACGCTTGGTAAACTGGCGTTGTTTGCGGGCTTTTTTAAGACCGAACTTCTTGCGTTCTTTTTCTCTTGGGTCGCGGCTAAGCAGATCAGCACGCTTTAATGTACCCTTCAGGTCTTCGTTCATTACTGCTAGGGTCTTAGCGATTCCAAGACGTATAGCTTCAACTTGGCCTGTAGTTCCGCCGCCGGTTACGACGACTGAGACATCAAAGTCTTCTTTGCCTGCTACAGCAAAAGGCTTTTTAAGTTCATTTAAAAGCAGCTTGCTGCCGGCTAGGTACTCGTCAGCTGGCTTGCCATTGATGACGATATTTCCCTTGCCGCCTTGCAGACGCACTCTAGCTGTAGCGCTTTTGCGTCGTCCTAATGCGTAAAAATAGGTATCTTTAGCCATTATTTAGTTCCTTTCACGCTGATAGCCTCAGGCTTTTGAGCTTCATGATTGTGTTCATTGCCAGCGTATATCTTAAGTCGCTTTAGACGGTCATCACGCAGCTTGTTAACAGGAAGCATTCCTCTGATAGCATTAAATACTGCTTTAGTTGGATCTTTTTCCATTACTTCTTTAAATGTTAGCTCTGTTAATCCACCTGGAAAACCGCTATGACGATAGTACATCTTGTCGGTTTCTTTTTTTCCGGTAACTACAGTTTGGCCAGCATTTATAATGACTACAAAATCACCGCAGTCAATATGCTTTGTGAACATTGGTTTTTCTTTGCCGGTAAGAAGCGTGGCTGCCCGTGTAGCTACACGTCCCAGAGGTGCTTCTGAAGCGTCAATGACATACCATTTTCTGGTAACATCTGATGGTTTAGCGGAGTAAGTCTTATTCATTATTTAGTCTCCTTTGCCACTTCTTTTTCAGCTGGTTTAGCTGCTTTAGGCTTAGCGGCAGATTTAGCGACTGGGGCCTCTTTGAGGTCGTCTACAAAGCTTACGCGAGCAAGCTGGGCATTATCGCCTCGTCGCAGTCTGGTTCGCTCAATTCTTAGATGTCCGCTATTGCGTCCTGTTAGTTTAGGAGCAATTTCATCTACTAGCTTATGGGCCGTTGCAATTGTATCCAGGCTATCAATAATCTGGCGACGGTTATGCAGATCACCCTTTTTAGCTTTAGTGATTAGCTTTTCTACATAGGGTACCAAGTCTTTAGCCTTATGCAGGGTTGTTTCAATAGTTTCATATTTAATTAGAGATTCAGCCAAGCCTTTAATTAAGGCTTCACGCTGGTCTCTTTCTCGGCCGAATTTGCGGCCTTTATATCCGTGACGATGCATCTATAGCTCCAATTCCGCCATTTTTTCTTTGACTTCATCAAGTGCTTTACTGCCAAAGCCTTTAAGATCACGAAGTTCAGCATCACTCAGAGAGAAAAGATCTCTTAGGGTGTGAATATCGTTATTGATCAAGGCGTTGCTGGTGCGCGCACTTAGGTTAAGCTCTTCAATCGGTGTCATTAAGGCTGGTGCTTCCTCGTCCTGTTCGCTGTCTTTTGAAGCGGCTTCAATTAGCGGTGCAGGTGCTTCCACTCTTGTCTGGCCAGCTAGTGCAGTGTACTGATTGATTAATATTGCGTTAGCTTCTTCAAAAGCATCGCGAGGAGAAATTGATCCGTCAGTATCAACTGTGATAATCAGCTTGTCAAGATCAGTCATTTGACCGACACGAGTGCTTTCAACTTTGTAGCGTACACGAAGCACAGGGCTGAAAACTGCATCTATAGCTACCATGTCGCTAGGCTTCTTGGCTGAACTTTCATCAATTGTGCGGTATCCGCGTCCTGTCTCAACAGTAATGTCAGCAATAAAGCTTGCCTTGTCGTCATCAATAGTTGCAATTACCTGGCTTGGGTTAACGATTTCTACGTCGGCATTAACCTCAATATCTTTAGCAGTTACTGTGCCCTTGCCTTTTTTAACTATTCGTAGTGTTTGCGGTTCAGTTGAGTAAACGCGGAAGCGAATAGCCTTTAGGTTTTGCATAATGGTTACTACATCTTCTTTAACGCCAGGAACAACTGTAAATTCATGAGTTGCACCTTCGATCTTAAAGGATGTAATTGCTGCACCTGCAATGCTGGAAAGTAAAACACGGCGAATAGAGTTGCCAAGAGTCATACCGTAACCAGTGTGTAGCGGCTCAACTACGAACGTATTGCTAGTAGTGCTGTGTTCGTCAATAGTGTTGAGTGTTGGTGTGTGAATTTGGTTAGACATTATTTTCATCGCCTCCCTATCGCGAGTAGTATTCTACAATTAGTTGCTCATTGATATCTGGTTCTGCTTCATCACGAGTTGGCGTACCGGTAACAGTTATCGCTCGTTTTTTGCGGTCTACTTTCATCCATGAATAGCTGACATCGCTAGCCGGGCTGAGGTCATCAAGTTTCTGGAAATAGCTATTCTTAACTGAATGTGGTCTCAAAGTTATTTTATCGCCGTCTTTCAAGCGGATTGAAGGTATATCTACTCTTCGGTCGTTCAGCATGAAGTGTCCATGAGTTACAAGCTGACGAGCCGCTGGACGAGAAGAAGCAAATCCAGCGCGGTAAATAGCATTGTCCAAGCGCTGCTCAAGGTATCTAAGCAGGTTTTCGCCAGACTGGCCTTCAGCACGTGTAGATTCTTTCATTAGGTTGGCGAACTGTCGTTCTAGTAAGCCGTAAAGCCTTTTGACTTTTTGCTTTTCTCGTAGCTGTAGAGCATACTGACTTGGCTTGTTACGGCCGGAGAAGCCAGGCTGCTTGCCGGGAAGAGCTGTTCGCTTAACTAAGGCTTTGTGAGCCTTAGGGTGTAGCGCATAGCCTTCACGTCGTGATTGTTTAACAATAGATACTTTACTCATATTTAATTCCTGCGGGCCTTTCTAGGGCGAACGCCGCCATGAGGCACACCTGTTACGTCATATATGGTTTCAAGGGCAATATTTGCAGATTGTAGAGCCCTGACTGCTGCATCGCGGCCCATGCCAATGCCTTTTACGTAAACATCAGCCTTAGCCATGCCATGAATCTGCTTTGCTTCATTTAAAGCTTTTTCAGCAGCAACTTGTGCAGCATATGCTGTACCTTTTTTAGAACCACGGAAACCGCAGGCGCCAGCACTAGAGTTAGTAAGCGCACCACCATTAGTATCCGTTACTGTAATAATTGTGTTATTGAAAGATGCCATGATATGAACCTGACCATAAGGAACGCTCCTTTTGGACTTCTTCTTTCTGGCAACTGGTGTTGTGGTTGTCTTGTCTGCCATGATTATTAAGTCTTAGATGCTACTTTCTTAGCCGTGCCACCGACAGTTACTTTCTTGCCTCGACGTGTACGAGCGTTGGTTCGTGTTCGCTGTCCGCGTGTTGGCAAATTACCATTGTGGCGCAAGCCACGGTAGGCCTTAATGTCTTTAAGTCGCTTGATGTTGGAAGTAACGATACGCTGCAGCTCACCTTCAACAGTATAATTAGCTGAAATCTCATCACTTATACGTGTTAGCTCATCATCAGTTAAATCCTTGACGCGAACTGTCGGCTCTACTTTTGCAGCTGTTAATATGTCGGCTGCAAATTTAGGACCAATACCATAAACGTAAGTAAGAGCTATGTTGATTTGTTTGTCGCTTGGTATGGTTACACCTGCTATTCTAGCCATAGTCTATCCTTGCCTTTGCTTATGTTTTGGCTTAAGTTTGTTAATAACGTAAATACGCCCTTTACGACGTACAATTTTGTCGTCAGGGCTTATCTTTTTGGCACTTGCACGCACTTTCATGCGGATCAGACTCCTTTCCGAGTATGACTCACTGCTTAATAATATTTAGGTTGTCAGCTACCCAAGATACTTTGCAAGAATCTACATCTACTTCGCGCTGCGAATTCTATGCGTTTTCTTGTAAAGATCTTGGGACGTTACTAGAACTATGGCTATTAAGGTTCAATCCTACCGTTAGTTTTTAAAACCGACAGTGTTAGATGAGCCTAAAAAGCAGCGTTAATTCTAGCTAGCTTTTTCGGTAAGTTATTCGGCCTTTTGTGAGATCATAAGGCGTCAACTCCACCGTAACGTTGTCCCCAGGTACGATCCGGATAAAATGCTTGCGCATCTTGCCGGCGACATGGGCAATGATTTGATGTCCATTCTCAAGTTCTACTCGGAACTGGGTTCCAGGCAGTGTTTCGACGATCGTCCCAGATAGTTCGATGACTTCCTTGTTCTTGGCCATAAATCAAGTTGTAATTATAGCAGAACCCACAACGTTTTGTAAAGGGTAAATTGAATTATTGTCTCTGTAGACATTCATCATGTTCCAAGCTCGTTTTTATGCTGCTGCTGAGCTTGCTAATTTATCCTGCTTGCTGGCTTTGCCTGGGCGCTTAAGGGAAAGCCGGCGCCGGGGCTTTTTAGGCTCATCTTCCCCATCGCTGTCATCGCCAAAGAAGCTTGGTTCGCTATACTGATCATAGGTAACCATTAACGCGCGTGATTCAACTGCACGCAGTGTTTCAAGCGCTACCGAAACTAGGATTAAGATGCTGGTACCGCCAATTGCGATATCTGTTCTTAAGAAGACCTGTCCGGCTATTGGCGTAATAGCAAGCAGTCCTAGGGCTAACGCTCCAAAAAGCGTTAGTCGGTTAACTACTTTTGAAAGATAGGCTTCTGTTTGTTTTCCAGCTCTTACGCCAGTTATGAAACCTCCTTGTTTTTGAAGGTTCTCAGCAATTTCTTTTGCGTTAAAAGTAATCCCAGTATAGAAATAGGTAAACATTACAATCAGTACAAAATATACAGCCGGGTAGATATATGGCTCCCAGCCGCCCAGAGCAAATGTCTGAGCGCTCGGGTTTTGGAACCAAAGCGTTAATTTAGCACCCCACTCCTGCAGCCCCGGATTTGAGGAGGCTGACATTACTTGTCCGGCATAGCTTGGAATACTTAAAAAGGCTACGGCAAATATGATAGGTATTACGCCGGCAGTTATCAACTTGATAGGCAGGATGGTAGTTACTTCGCCGTATGCCCGACTGCCTTGTACGCGTTTTGCGTAGTTTACGGTCAAGCGCCGCTGGGCTTCATTGATCTTAACAACGAATATAGTTGTAAGCAGCACTACCAGGGATATTCCTAGGGCATAGTAAACTGCCGTTTGGTTAAATGGCATCTTAATGCCGAGTACATGCCACGGGCTTGACGGGTCATAGACAGATCTTGCTATATCTGAAATTGTTGATGGCAGGCTGCTGACAATACCAATTGTAATTATAAGGCTGATACCGTTCCCGATACCTTTTTCGGTAATAAGCTCACCAAGCCACATCAACACCATTGCACCGGTTGTCATCGCAGTAATCATTAATATCCACTGCATTGCATCAGCACCTGCCGTGATATCGCCAAGACCAGAGAAGCTGCTGGCCACCTGTTTTACCAAGAAGATCATACCGATTGACTGGATTATTGCTAGTGGAAAGGTAAGCATGCGGGTATACTGGTTGATCTTCTTGCGTCCAAATTCGCCTTCTTTATTTAAGGCTTCAAGTCTTGGAATCGCCCGGGTTAGAAGCTGCATGATGATACTTGCGTTAATGTACGGGCCCATACCGACGAGCATAATTGAAAAGTTAGCCAGCGCTCCACCGGAAAGCACATTGATAAAGCTAACCAGCTGAGATGACTGCGACGCATTAAAGGCATTTTCCAGTACGTCCCGCAGGGTCTGGGGGTCGCTTAACGGGATAGGGATATGGGCAAGTATACGAAATACCAGTAGCATTCCAAGCACTGCTAGAATGCGTGCACGCATATCAGAATTTTTTAAAGACGAGGCAATAACTTTCCAGTTCATCTAATTTTCACATTCCTATCCGTGGGATTATATTAAGCTGACCCTCACTGTTTCAACAAGTATTTAACCTTATATTATTAGTAAAGTCCAAATATCCTTGTTGTAAAAATATCTGGCTGACTTTTAAAAGGTTATATAGGGCTATTTTTCTTCTTCAGAAGTCTTTTTTCGGCTGGCTGGTCGTTTGACCTGATCAGTGGCTTCAAAACTGCCACCAGCGCTCCTGATAGCCTCAATGGCTGGAGCTGAAGCAGACTGAAGTCTGACTGTAAGTTTCTTAGTTACTTCGCCTTTGACTACAAGTTTTACAACTGTATGCGGGCTTGATACTAGCCCTGCTTCTGCAAGACTGCTATTTGTTATGGTGCCACTCAGCTTGTTGAGGTCGCCTGTGTATACGATTTCCGGAGTGGTTTTAAAACTACGAAAGCCTCTAAGCTTGGGAACACGTTGCATCAATGGGTTCTGGCCACCTTCGAATCCTGGCTTGCGGCGAGAGCCGCCTCTTGAGCCTTGACCTTTAGTTCCGCGACCGGCAGTTTTGCCTCGGCCAGCTGAAATACCCCGCCCGACTCGTCTTGCCGACTTTGAGCGTGAAGCTGTAAGTTCATTAAATTTCATTATTTAGACTCCTTCTTTGATGTCTTCTTGGTGGCATTGCTCTTTTGAGCAGTAATCCAGCGAGATTTTGGAGTTAGGTCCTGCAGAGCTTTCAGTGTCGCATATGCGGTATTGATTTTATTGCTTGATCCAAGTGATTTAGACAGAGTGTTCTGTACGCCTGCAACTTCAAGTACCGTTCGGACTACGCCTCCAGCAATAAGACCTGTACCCGCGCTAGCCGGCTTAATTAAAATATGGGCTCCGCCAACTTTAGCTTCGGCATCGTGCGGCAGCGTTCCTTTGTATAGGTCAATTTTTACCATGTTCTTTTTGGCTACATCTGTAGCTTTGGTTACAGCAGCAGTAACGTCTGCTCCTTTGCTGACACCAACGCCAACTCTGTTCTTTCTGTCGCCAACTACGACAAGAGCTTGAAACCTAAAGCGACGACCACCTTTTACTACTCTCGCTACTCGGTTAATATGAATAACTCTTTCGTCAAATTGTTTTTCTTCTGGTGCTTGTTCTGGACGGCGGCTTCTTGGGCTGCGCTGTTGAGTTTGTGGTTGTGCCATAATTAGAACTCCAATCCTCCTGCACGAGCAGCTTCTGCAAGTGCTTTAATGCGGCCATGATATTTTCGTCCGCCTCTATCAAATACAACTTTGCTTACCTTGGCTGTCTTGCCCTTTTTGGCTATCTGGCTGCCAATCCAGGCTGCTCTTTCGGTCATTGTGCCGGTTGCATCTTTTTGGCCGACCGTAGTTACTGCTGCTAAGGTTTTGCCGGTAGAATCATCTATAATCTGGGCGCTAATATGCAAGTTGCTAATACGAGCGCAAAGACGAGGTCTTTCTGTGGTGCCGTTTACGACTGAGCGTACACGAGCTTTTCGTAGCTTCAATTTATTTAATTTATTCTTAAGATGATTCATGATTATTTATCCTTGCCCGACTTACCTGATTTGCGTAGAATTCTTTCGCCAACATACTTGATACCTTTGCCCTTGTAAGGCTCTGGTTTGCGCAGTTTGCGAATATCTGCTGCAACCTGACCAACAAGCTGCTTATCTATTCCGCTTACAGTAATTACGTTTTGCTCAACGGTAGCTGTTATTCCGGTAGGCATTGGGAAGTCTACATCGTGGGAGAAGCCAAGATTTAACTTCAGGCCATTACCTGCTAGTGCAACTCTGTAGCCCACACCGTTTACTTCTAGTTTTTTACTAAATCCGGCTGAAGTCCCGACAACCATATTATTGATCAGCGAACGCATTAAACCGTGCTTTGCGCGATTTGTTGGCTCGTCATTTATTCTGGTAACTATTGCTTGATCGCCTTCGACTTTAACCGTAATGCCTTCTAGCTGTGGCTGGCTAAGCGTACCTTTGGGGCCGGCTACGGTAATATTGTCTGGGTCGACAGTGATTGTCACACCGGAAGGGATTGCTATGGGTAGTTTTCCTATACGACTCATTTATTTATTCCTATATTCTTAATAAACTTTACAAATTAACTCGCCGCCTAAAGACTTGGACTTGGCTTCATTGCCAGTCATTAAGCCTTTTGATGTTGAGATGACTACTATGCCGCGTCCTCGCTTGATCGTTGGAATCTCAGATGCACGGGTGTACATTCTTCGTCCTGGCGTACTAAGACGGTCAATTGCGGTAATGCGGGCGTTAGATCCTTCAGAGTTGATAACAACATGAAGTTCTTTAAAACCAGGCTTGTCGCCTTCTACAGATACGCTATCTACAAAATTGCTCTCTTTTAAGATGTTGGCAACTGCTTCTTTGATATTCGAGTGCGGCAGTCTAACCTCACTTTTACGCACAGCAATTGCGTTTCTGATGCGGGTTAGCATATCTGCTATTGGGTCAGTTGAAGTTTTACTCATATTATTTACCAGCTCGCTTTCGTTACGCCTGGAATTTCACCTTTAGTGGCGTGTTCACGGAATGATATACGGCTAAGGCCGAATTGTCGCATGTAGGCACGTGGACGGCCTGTTTCGCTGCAACGATTCTTAAGTCTTGTTGGGCTTGAGTTTCGTGGTAGCTTTGCCAGTCCTTCAAGATCGCCAAGTTCTTTTAGCTCGGCTCTCTTAGCGGCATATTTTGCGTGCATCATTTGACGCTTTTTGTCGCGGGCAATATTAGACTTTCTTGCCATATTACTTATTCTCCTTTTCAAACGGCATGCCAAACTTTACAAGTAAAGCTTTAGCGTGCGCAGGCTCTTTAGACTTAATTGAAATTACTGCTTGTAAACCGTGAGGAGTAGTGGTTTCCTCAAAGGTCAGTTCAGGGAAGACTGATTGCTCTGTCAAACCGATAGAATAGTTGCCCTGGCGGTCAAAAGCAGAGTTTTTAACACCATGAAAGTCTCTTAGCCTAGGCAGAACAATGTTAACGAAACGATCCAAGAATTCATACATCTTGTCGCCACGAAGTGTAACTTTAAGTCCGACTTTATTACCTTCACGCAGCTTAAAGCCAGCTATGGAAAGTTTTGCTACTGTTTCAACTGGCTGCTGGCCAGTAATTTTCTTCAAAGTGTTTGAAGCTATTTCCAAAATTTTCTTATCGTCCTTAGCTCGTCCAAGTCCAATATTCAGTGTAATCTTCTCAAGCTTAGGAACGTCATTGACGTTAGCTATTTCCAGCTCTTTCATTAACTCTTGGACATACTGCTGCTTATAGGCAGACTTTAGCCTAGGAGTATAAGCAGCGGTATTGGTCTTGGAGCTTTTAGCTTTAGTTTCAACAGCCATTACTTAATCTCCTTTCCGGTCTTCTTATATATGCGAGTCTTATTGCCCTTGTCATCTAGCTTGTAACTTATTTTGCTAGGCTTCTTGCTGGTTGGTTCAATAATTGCAACTTTACTAACAGCTATAGGCTTAGTGATTTCAATAATATCGCCTTGAGGATGTGTCCGGTTTGGCTTAACATGTCGCTTTACTATATTGATGCCTTCAACGGTAACAGCATTAAGTGTAGGGTGGACTGAAACGATTTTACCTGTCTGGCCTTTATATTTGCCAGTCCTGACAATTACATTGTCGCCCTTCTTAAGCTTGATCTTATATACGGTCTTAGTCATTATAGTACCTCCGGCGCTAAGCTGATGATCTTAGAATAACCCTGATCGCGCAGCTCACGCGGTACCGGGCCAAAAATACGAGTGCCCTTAGGGTTTTTGTCATCACCAATTATTACAGCCGCATTATCGTCAAAACGTATAGTCGATCCGTCTGGACGGCGAATTGCATTCTTGGTGCGGACTACAACTGCTTTAACAACCGACTTCTTCTTGACTGTACCATTTGGATTGGCCTGCTTAACAGTAGCCACGATTACATCGCCTACATGGGCATAGCGTCGTCTGGTACCGCCAAGCACGCGAATACAAAGAATTTCCTTTGCACCGCTGTTGTCAGCGACGTGGAGACGGGATTCTTGCTGTATCATTACTTGCTCTCCTTGTCGCTTGCCGGTTCAGCTTCAGCTTCACTCTTCTTAACGGTTTTCTTAACTGCAGTCTCTGGTTCAACGTGCTTGATGCGAGCAGTTTCAACAACTTTCTGAAGTGTAAACCGCTTACGTCGGCTAATTGGTCGAGTTTCAACAACAGTTACTTTATCGCCAACCTTAGCTTCATTGTTTTCATCATGGGCAATAAATTTAGTTGAGACAGAATACTGTTTCTTATATATAGGGTGTGTCTTACGAGCGTGAACAGAAATGACAATAGTCTTGTCTGCTTTGTCGCTGGTTACGACACCTGTTAATGTTCGTGCCATTATATATTCTCCTTTGCGAGTTGCTCGCTCAGCACAGTTAGAACGCGGGCTAGATCTTTGCGCTTCTCGCGGATAATGCGAACGTTTTGAGCTTCACCCATTCTTAGGTGGCGCTTCAATTCGGCGATCTCTTCGCGGAGACTGGTTGCGGCTGCGGTTAGCTCGGCTGTTGATTGTTTACGAATGTCAGTAATTTTCATGATTAATTCACCTCCTTCACTAGGAACTTGGTTTTAACTGGAAGCTTGTGGCTGGCAAGACGCATTGCCTCACGGGCAACTTCTTCATTTACGCCTTCCATCTCAAACATGATAGTTCCTTTGTGGACTTTTGCAGCAAAGTACTCAGGACTACCTTTACCGCTACCCATTTTTACATCTTGAGGCTTCTTAGTTACTGGAGTATGAGGAAAAATACGAATCCAAATTTGTCCGCCACGCTTTATGTAGCGGGTCATGGCTTGACGTGCAGCTTCAATTTGACGGCTAGTAACACGTTCATTGTCTAGCGACTGAAGTGCATATGTTCCAAAAGCAATTTGGTTGCCGCGTGTAGCGGTGCCCCTGATTTTGCCTTTGCGTACCTTTCGGTACTTAGTTCTCTTTGGCATTAACATACTAGGCTACCTCACCTTTATAAATCCAAACTTTGATGCCGATAATACCAGCAGCAGTCTGTGCTCCGACATGAGCGTAATCAATGTCAGCCCTCAAGGTGTGTAGAGGTACAGATCCTTCTACTGATTTTTCTCTTCGGCTCATTTCCGCACCGTTAAGACGACCGGCTACTTCAATACGAATGCCCTTGGCGCCTGCACGCATTGTGGCTGCTGATGCAGATTTTACGGCACGGCGGAAGTTAATACGTCGTTCAATTTGGTGGGAAATGTTTTCTGCGACTAGTTTTGCGTAAAGTTCCGGTTTTTTAATCTCTTCAATATTTACGCGTACTGGCACTTTATAAATTTTTTCAATAGCAGCCTTAAGCTCCTGGGCGCCTGAGCCGCCACGACCAATTACAACTCCAGCTTTAGCAGTTACGATAGTAATTGTTACTAGGTTAGGTGAACGTTCAATGTCAACTCTGTTTACTGCAGCCCTTTGGCCAAGTTTATTTGAGATATAGCGCCGGACAGTAAGATCTTGAGTTAAATAGCTTGCATAATCTTTTTTAGATGCAAACCATTTGCTTCGCCAATTCTTATTGACCTGCAGGCGCATGCTGATAGGATTTACTTTCTGGCCCATTATTTATTCTCCTTATTGTCTACAGTCTTGGCAGTAGATTTCTTGACAGGTCGCTTCTCGCCATCTACAACAACTCGGATGTGGCTAGTTCTCTTCTGGTAAGGGTGAGCCATACCACGGGAAACTGGCCGGAATCTCTTGTATCGAATGCCGGGAGTAACACTTATTTCAATAATCTGTAGACTGTCTGGTTTGTAGCCATGATTATGGTCCGCATTGGCTTGAGCGCTCTTAATAGCTTTGGCTACTGGAGTAGCAGCTCGGCGCGGAGTGTGGGCTAGGATTGTTAGGGCGTCAGCAACACTGCGGCCTCTAACCAGGCTAGCTACGACACTAACCTTGCGAGGGCTGATTTTGACTGACTTTGCGATTGCTTTAACTGCCATGGCCTATTTCCCCTTAGCTAGCTTTCCACCGTGTGAACGGAATTTACGAGTTGGGGCGAATTCGCCTAACTTGTGACCAACCATATTTTCAGTAATAAAAACTGGAACATGCACCCGGCCGTTATGTACAGCAACTGTGCGCCCTACGAAATCCGGAGAAATTGTAGAAGCTCTAGCCCAAGTTTTAATAATGGTGCGGTCATCATTGCCCAGAGCCGCTATTTTCTTAGCGAGCTTTGGATCAATGAATGGACCTTTTTTTAGTGATCTACTCATGATTATTTCCTCTTCGCCTGATGACGGCTCTTAACAATAAACTTATTAGTACTCTTGCGTCGGCGGGTTTTGTAGCCCAGTGTCTTAACGCCCCATGGTGTACGTGGCGCTGCACCGTGGTTTTTACCACCACCGATACCGTGACGTCCGCCGTCACCACCACCGTGCGGGTGGTCAGCGGCGTTCATGACAACACCACGAACGCTTGGACGAATACCCTTGTGGCGTGATCGTCCAGCTTTACCAAGCTTAATGTTCTGGTGCTGGGCGTTGCCGACTACGCCTAGGGTTGCCATACAGTTGATGGGAACTCTTCGGATTTCTCCGCTAGGCAGCTTGATTTGAGCATAATCGCCTTCTTTTGCCATTAGCTGGGCAGAGTTACCGGCGCTTCTGACTATTTGAGCTCCGCGGCCCGGCTGTAATTCAACGGCGTAGATAGTGCTACCAACAGGTATGTTAGCGATTGGCAAGCGATTGCCGGCTTCAATTGGCGCATCTTCACCGCTGCGTATAATCTGGCCGACTTTAAATGTGTTGCCAGCAATTACGTAGTGGTAAGTACCTTCTTGATCCTTGATACGAGCGATTCTTGCGCTGCGGCCTGGATCATACTCGATATGCTCAATAACGGCTTCTGTTCCAGGTGCTAAATTAAAGTTAACGATTCGAATGAAACGTCGAGCGCCGCCACCACGGTGGCGAGTGGTAATTCTACCTTGGTTGTTTCGGCCGGAGTTTTGTTTGCGTACTACAGTCAACGACTTTAAAGGCTTTTTAGTTGTAATGCCTTCAAAATCCTGGCTGGTCATGCCGCGTCGGCCGGGTGTGGTGGGCTTGTAAGCTTTAATTGCCATTACTTGGCCTCCTTCTTACTTTGCTTAGCGGCTTTTTTAGCTGCTTTTTCTTCTGCTTCAGCGGCTTTCGCTTCTTCAGCGGCAATTTCTTCAAAGATTGGCAGACTGTCGCCTTCTCTTAGGGTAATGTAAGCTTTCTTGATATCTGAGCGCTGGCCAACTTGTGGTCGTCCGCCCTTGCGATAAGACTGCTTAACCTTGCCTTTAACAACTGTAGTTCTAACACTGGTAACAGTTACGTCATAACTGGCGCTAATTGCCTTAGCAATAGTATTCTTATTTACATTAAGAGGTACTTCAAACACGTAGGTTTTTGCACCTGGCATTTGACTTATTGCATAAGCCTTTTCGCTTACACGTGGAATAAGCACGATATTCTTTAGGCTATTGTTATTCATTATTTAGCCTCCTTATTGCCAAGCCATTCGCTGACTATATCTACTGCCTTATTGCTCAAGATAATGCTGTCAGCGTTTAATAGATCATAGACGTTCAAGTACTTAGCCTGGACCAGCTTCAAGTTAGGGATATTGTTTGTAGCTCGGACTAATTCATCAGTCTTATTCTCTACTACCACCATAATGTTGCGAACAGCTCCCAGTTTATCTAGAAGCTTTACTGCATCTGCAGTTTTGCCTGTTTTAACTTCAAAGCTTTCAACAACAATAATGTTGTTTGCTTTTAGGGTTAATGCTTGACGAATAGCAGTACGCTTAGTGGCAGTCGGTAGTTTATGGGTATAATTTTCTTCTCCGGTTGGACCAAAGGTAATACCACCGCCACGCCAGATAGGCACACGCGAGCTACCAAATCGTGCGCGACCGGTTCCTTTTTGCTTCCATGGTTTCTTACCGCCACCGCTAACTTCGCCACGAGTCTTTACTCTGGCATTGTTCTGTCGGCCGTTGGCAAGATACGCATTGTAAGCTTGCTTAAGCAGGTCATGATTTACATTCTCTACGGCGAAAACTTCTTTTGGAAGCTTGGCGGCAGTTGTTGCCTTGCTGCCTGATTTAGTAAAAGTAGGAACGCTCATTATTTAGCTCCCTTCAAAATGACAATACCGCGACGTGGGCCTGGTACGGCGCCTGTCACGGCTATTAAATTATTGGCAGTATCAACGTGGGCAATCTTCAGTCCTTTGACAGTAACTTGATCAACGCCCATTTGGCCAGCCATTCGCTTGCCTTTAAAGATCTTCTGAGGATACATTGAACCAATTGAACCTGGTCGGCGCTGGTTACGGCCACCATGGCTTTTACGGCCAATTGCAAAGTTGTGCCTCTTAACGGTACCCGCAAATCCCTTACCCTTGCTTGTGCCGGTAACTTGAACCTTATCGCCTACATTAAAAATGTCGGCCTTTAATTCGGTACCGACAGTTATATCTTCAGCAATTTCATCAACGCGAAATTCACGAACAATTTTTGCTGGAGCAATTTTATTTTTACTAGTATGACCAACTTGTGGCTTATTTGGGTGTTTAGCTGTTTCCGTACCAATCTGAATAGCTTGATAGCCATCAGTTTCGGCGGTTTTCACTTGTGTTACTACACAAGGACTAGCGGAAAGCAAAGTAACAGCAGTAACTACACCGTCATCATTGATGAGGCTGGTCATACCGATCTTTCTTGTAATTAGAGCTTTCATAGTTTGATATGATACCTTCTATTTATTAGAGACACTGCGTTAAAATACTTGGTTTTAAGTGGTTTCTACCCCTGTAGACCTGCTTAATAACCAAGTTAACTTAGTATCAAATTGTTGAAATACCATTACAGATTAGCATAAAAACCTAACAGATGTCAATATGTAGTAAAAAAAACATGTTGAATTACGTTTTAGACCAGTTGCTTGCATATAACCGGGCAATAATAAAAAGCCTTTACTGCCAGATTATATAACTATTTCAAGACCTATTGGCAACCAGTAGCCAATGAACATTGATAGGAGTAAAATTGCATATTCAATTTTCCGATCAAAAGAGTATTTTTCGGATTTGGCAAAAAACAAGCCGATTAATAGCCCCACAGGTATAGGCAGAATAAATGAGCCATTAGTAATCCTGACCCACTGGGAGCCAAGGATTAAAAATAAAACTAGCTTTAAAAAATAAATATTGTCGGTTTCCCAGGAGGAGGCTTCAGTCCGGTATCTGCTGGAAGATGAACGCTGAGCCGTTGAAGTCTTAAGCGGTCGTTTGCTCTTTGCCGGGGTTTTTTTGCTTGTTTTTGTTTTAACCATTAGCTCTATTTAAGCACACTGCCCACATAACTTAAAGCTGGTCATAATCACACTCATAGTAATCTAGAATAAATTCAGCTACTTTATCTGCTGGCTGATATAAGCCATTGGGGCCAGTGCTTACTAGATTAAGCGGTGGCATTTCTTTATCGCCGGGAGTTATGGTTACAACTCCATCTTTTTCACTGAGTTTAGCTACTCCATGCTCCGGGTTGTAGGTTTCTGGGCGGAGGGTATCGTACGGCCTGTCGGTAAGGCAGGTGTCTCCTACCGGACGAGACCGTTCGCTTAAAGACCCCTCAGCAGCTACCGCTTGGATCTTGCTTATAAAGCCATTGCCGTCTTGAAGCGTGCCAACTATAACGCCAAAATCTAAGCTGTCAGGTCTTAAAAACTGCAGCATATAACGTCCTTCATGATCTGCCGCCTGATAGCGTCTTAATTTGGCTTCTGCAAAGGCTTTATCCATCTCTTCAGGAGTGCGATGCCTATGAAAATCGCCCAGCAAATCCAAAGTATTTTCATGAAACCACAAATAGGATAATGACAGCGCGGCTACTGCAGCTGCCGCTTTTTTTAGCACTTTCTCGTAATTTCTTTTTGGCTTGGCTGTTTCGGCTGGAATTGCAGTCACTGGGTAGACTCCCGCTTACAGACGTATTATATAGTTTAAGTAGCTTAAATAAAAAGCCGCCCATGCATAAGATAGGCGGTCTTTTTTTAAAAATATGTTTAACTACATTTTAATTTCAGCGTCGCAGCCGGCTGGCAGGCTGAGGTTCATCAAGCTATCAATTGTTTTAGGAGTTGGCTCAAAAACATCTATCAAACGCTTGTGAATTCGCATTTCAAACTGCTCACGTCCCTTTTTGTATACGTGGGGACTTTTAACTACCGTGAAAGTACTTTTACGGGTTGGAAGCGGAATCGGGCCAGCGATTGTTGCTCCGGTGCGAATTGCGGTATCGACAATTTGTTTAGCTGATTGATCAATAACTTTATGATCGTAGGCCTTTAGGCGGATACGAATTCTTTGCTTGCCATTTGCGGCTTTGGCGTCTACCATTTATTGTTTCTCCTGATGCGATGTAACATCTTTGCACTGCTATTTAGAGCTGTGCAACGACTTTTAGTCATCACGATTAATTTACCAAATTATTTTACAACAGTAGGCTTATAAAGTCTAGGGTGCTTGCTTGTTATTAGGGCAGCTAATTGGAATTACTTCTGCCCCGCCGCGTACAATTAGCGCCCCTCCAGCTGCGCATTGTCTGCAGTTGATCATTATATCGCCGTCTTCAGTTGCTTCACCTAGCGTTGTTTTGGCTGCAAGGTATAGAGCCATTGACTCATCGTCATCAAAAGCATCCTGGGCGATATCAGCCATGCATAGTTTTAAGGCGATTGATGTTTCTATTTCATCTACTGTTTGTCTTGCGGTCTCCGTTTTTGCGCGTTCACTGCTTATTATTTCATTGGCAGCTGTAACTAATGCTCTCATATAGCTAGGTCCATATCTCTTTTACTAGGAATAATACTAACATGAGATCTAAAAATATTCATAAAAAATATCCGGGAAGTTATTCCCGGATATTTTATTTAAAAAACCTAGTGCTTATTTGTTGATTTTTGTTACAACACCAGCACCTACAGTACGGCCACCTTCACGAATAGCAAAGCGTAGACCTTGTTCCATAGCAATTGGAGCAAGTAGCTTAACTTTGAAAGTGACTGTGTCGCCTGGCATAACCATCTCTTTGTCAGCTGGAAGTTCAAC
>CAZHAQ010000010.1:0-22208 GCA_964529785.1 uncultured Candidatus Saccharibacteria bacterium | reverse complement strand
AAATTAAATTATTGACGGCTGATGACTAATTGTTATACTTATTTTAAATACATAAGCGTCATAGAGGCGTAGGGGGCTCACAGTCAATGGCAATTCGCTGGGGTAAGAAAACAGTTATAGGCGGTGAAATAAATCGTCCAAAAACTAAAAAACATAAAAAAGTATATAAATCGCCAGTGGTTTTATTATCATTCTTGGCAGTTGGGCTACTAATAGCGGGGGCCGGCTTAAGACTTTCAGGAAAGCTGGATAAATACAATGACTCCCAAGAAGTGGCAGCAGATTCTAAGCAAGTCACAAAAGAAAACTTCGCCAAAGTAACTAGCGAGCTTGATGCCAAGGCAAATTCTGGAGATTTAGAAGGATCTCTCAACGAGTTTGATGAACGCATATCGGAAACTTCAGATGATGAGGTTAAATACGACTTATTGCTATCAAAAGCAGTATTAGCTATAAATAACAAAAATTACGATAGTGCTATCGGCGCCCTTACTCAGGCGGAATCCATTAAAGGTGGGCATAGAGTGTATGGTAATTTAGCGCTGGCCTATGAAAGTAAAGGCGATAATAAAAGGGCATCCGAATATTACCAGAAAGCAGCCGAGGATCAGGAGCCGTTGAACTATCGGGCTGGGGTATATGAGAAAAAAGCACAGGAACTAGGAGGCAATCAATGAGAAGGCGATTATTAATTCCTGTAGCATTGTTTAGTTTTTTGATAATTGGAGCCGCTATATCTATTAATAGTACTAGCAATGTAAGCGCATGGTTCGCGGGCAGGCAAGATACATTTGGCTATTTTGATAACAGGGAGCTGGACTCCAACTACTATTATGGCAATCCAAATAGTACAGTCTGGAGAAATACTGGCGGAAGTATATTGCCGCCTGTTTATGATGGCAATATAAATGCTATTCCTGATTCTGTAAACAACAAAGAGTCGTATTACAACTTTCTATACAGCACCTATCAAAATGAAGATGATATTCAAAAATCAATGGTATCGTTTTTAGTAAGGACAATGCTAGGTCACGGTGTAGAGGAGCTGAATGCTGCAGCTAATCCAAAGCTGTTAACTGAAGCAGATTGGTCCGAGTTTAACGCCAGACTTAATCAGCCTTCAATAACTTTCCATAGAGAGCTTCATAATGGTAGGGATGCTGTATATCACCAGGGTCAAGAAAGGGACGGTAGCGTTAAGTCGAGGAATTCAGCTAAAGATGCGGCAACAATAGATGGTGAAGGGCAGACAGATATAGCTATAGTCTTAAGGCATAACGGCGTAAAAGTCTACGCGCTCTTTGTAGTTTGTGCTAATCCAGATGGAGCTTTAGACAAAGGTTTGCCACCAGTGGTTGTTACAAGTAATAATTTTGATTTACAGCCCACTGCAGGCGCCGAATTAACTCCAGATGTATCAAACCCTGAAAAAGTTATTTTTAAAACTGGAGTAATCTCTAAGAATAACCCAGCCGGTTCAGTAGTTAACAGTACAATTAGCAGAAGATACTTTGTAAGGCGTGCTAGCGGTGCAGAGGTTAATATAACACCTGGACCTTCACCTGTAAGCGAATCCAGAGCCTTTAATTCGGATTTCAATTATCCAGACCAGGAAAGGACATTGTCCTCAATTGATATTGGAGATTATGCTTGCGTTCAAGTAACAGTCGCTCCAGCCGCAGGTATAGCAAATAGTTCAGGAGTAGTTACTAGCATTACAGAAGCCTCTAGGCAAACTGAGTATTGCGAACGAGCTGCTACTAAACCCTACTTCAAAGTTTTCGGCGGCGAAGTCCTAACAGGTGCTGACTGGACTAATGCTGCCATCGATCCAAAGAAGTGTGAAGAATCTTTGACCGGTGGAATATATTCATGGGCAACCAAAAAGCCCGGATTGAGTAATAACTATGTGGGCTCATCGGCACAGCTAACAGTTTCATCCCTACTAGAGGTAAATAGCTTTTACTCATCTTCATTGCGCTCCTCTGGAGATACGGTCGCACCTAAAGGGCTAACATTTGCTAATAGTAGTCAAGACTCTGAAAGTTCTGCTGAATCAGAGTTTGGGGGCGGTAGCGAGAACAGGCCTTGCATTATTGATTACTTCAATGACACAAGAGATGAATCTATATTTCTAGATTTAAGGGATCCGGCTGCTCAAGAAAAAGCAATGGAACTGGCCAGCAGGGGAGTGACAAGAGCTCAATTTTTATTCCCATCTCCAAGAGATGATGGAATCCATGGTGATGTAAAGCAGGGTATTAAACAGTTCTTTGGTTACTTCAAGCAAATTGCAATGTACATTGATGGCGACGTTTCATTAGAAGTGCTTGAAGATTACTTTACATATCCAAATTTGAATCCAGACGGCTCTCCGTTTGAATCTTGGTCTGATTATCCTAACTTAGTAGTTATAGTAAGAGGTGATATATATATAAATAATCTTTCATTTAGCGAGGATTCTACACCGCAAACTGTAATAGACGGTCTGTATATAGCCCAGCCGCGAGAAGACGGCACCGGAGGAACTATATATACTTGTGGGAATGTTGGTTCACCTCCAGGCCTGGAGGTGGTTTATGATGCATGCAACAAGCCTTTAATCGTAAACGGTGGCTTAATCGCTAAACAGATAAAATTTCAAAGAATGTATGGATCGCTTAAGGACGCGACGCCGAATGAAAAACCTAACTTCAATACAGGGCTTGGTACCGGTGCAGCGGAAGTAATTAACTATACTCCGGAAATGTTCTTGGCTCCTAGCCCACTGGCTAAGCCGGGAGGAAAGAGTGTTGAAGAAGAGAAGCCCAGGGGTAAATATCAGTCAGTAAAAGTTTTGCCTCCTTCATTATAGAAATAAATAATACAAAAAAACCTTTTATTGCTCCTGCTTATGCTATAATCTTAATAATTATGAGTCTTGATAATGCTATCCACCTCAAGGAAGCCTTAGCAAGATGGTAAATAAGGTGGGCTATGAACCAAAGTTACAAATACAGACAAATTAGAAATATGGAAACGGAACAGTAATTGGTATGAGTATACTGAGTGGGGTATCTGGTTTCTTTGGACTTGATATAGGCACTACTGCCGTCAGGGTTGTCCAGCTTAGAGGTGGTGGGCCGACTAAGGCGTTAGTAAAATATGGCTACGTGCCAATCGACAGTACGACGGCTTTATCTGATGCTAAGGCTGATCAGCAAAAGGTTTTAAAATCAATTAAGGATTTAGTTGATCAAGCGGGTATAACGGTAAAAGACGTAGCGGTTGGCCTTCCTTCTAACCGTGTATTCACTACAGTAGTGGATGTAGATAAGTTAAGTCCTGGAGAATTACAAAAATCTATTATGTATCAGGCTGATTCACTTATTCCTATGCCGGCTTCAGAAAGCAAGCTTGATTGGGCAAAACTGGGAGATTCGCCAAAAGAAGCAGACAAGTTTGAAATACTTCTTAGTAGTGTATCCAGAGAGTATATAGAAAATAGGCTAGACATGCTTGAGTCCATAGGCCTAAATGTTATTGCTTTTGAGCCAGACAGCTTAGCTTTAGCCCGTGCTCTAACAGCGCCCGACAATCCAGCTCCAACAATGGTAGTTGATATTGGTAGCAAGACTACTGACATTGTTATTGTTATGAACGGCTCACCTAGATTGATAAGGTCTATCCCGACTGGTAACGACGCAATAGTAAAATCTGCAATGCAGAATTTGAACATAGATGAGAAGCAGGCGCAGCAATTTGTAGCTAAGTTTGGAGTCGGCAAGGATAAATTGGAAGGTCAGGTCTATAATGCGATCATAGGTACCGTAGATCTGCTTGTAGGTGATATTGATAAGTCTATTAAGTTCTTCCAAACAAGATATCAAGACGCTAAATTAGATAGAATTATAGTGACCGGAGCTGCTTCAGCTCTGCCAGAGTTTCCACTTTATATAGCAAATAAATTTGGAGTGAATGTTGAAATAGGAAATGCGTGGCGCAGCGTAGCATTTCCAGCAGATAGACAGAATGAACTACTGGCAGTATCTAATCAGTTTGGTGTAGCAGCCGGGCTGGCGGAGAGGATTGAGTAGCTATGATTCAGTTTAATTTGCTTCCTGACGTTAAAGTAGAATTCTTGCGTACACAAAGAATAAAAAGGATGGTCATACTTGCAGCCATTGCTGCTTCAGCATTATCAATTGCAATTCTAGTGCTGATGTTCTCTTATTCTGCGATACAAAAAGGTCATATCACCAATCTAGATAAGGACATTGATGGTATTAAGAATGAGCTATCATCTAATAAAGAGCTGACGAAAATTTTAAGCGTGCAAAATCAGCTAAATAGTCTTCCAGCCCTTTATGATGGCAGGCCTGCTGCGGAAAGGCTTCCTGGTTATTTAGAACAGACTACTCCTTCTGATGTAGGCTTGAGTAAGGTTTCGGTAGATTTCTCTTTAACTACAGTGGTGTTGACTGGAACGGCTGCTAATCTTGAGGCAGTAAATCGTCATGTTAATATGCTTAAATCGACTGTTTATAGAATTGATGACAGCCAAGAGTCAATTAGTGCATTTAAGGACGTTATACTAGCTAGTCATAGTCGCAATGACAAGAATACCAGTTTTACAATTAACTTCTCATTCGACCCTCAGATATTTGACAACACGAAAAAAGTTAACATATCTGTAACTAATAGTTTTGCTAATGAGCCTAATGGTGCGCCAAGTGAACTATTTGATGGTAGTAGTGAACCGCAAAACGAGGGCCAATAATATGAAAAATGATAAAGGTACAAAAAAATCTAAAGTAGATAAAAATAAGAATACAATTTTTGCTGTAGTGGCAATATCTTCTGTTGTTACAGTAGGGGCACTAGTAACAAGCAAAGCATTGTGGAGCCAATCTAGCTACTATAATAAAGTTGCAGACAAGAAAAGCGTAGCACTTAAACAACTTGAAGAGAACAAAAAGAATATTGATAAGCTTACCGAATCATATAATAAGTTTAATGATGAAAAAGTACCAAATCTACTAGGTGGCAATCCTATGGGAGGAGATAGTGTCCGAGATGTGCCTAATAGTACATTGATCCTAGACGCTTTACCTGATAAGTATGATTTTCCTGCTTTGGTGGCAAGTTTAGAAAAGATGTTAATAGGTTATCGTATTGATTCAATCGGCGGTAGCGATACTTCGCTTTCGCAATCCGCGGACACTGGCGCTCCAGTAGAAACACCTATAAATTTTGCTGTTACTACTAATTATAACGGGCTAACTCAACTATTAAGCTCTTTTGACCGGTCAATAAGACCATTCCATATTTTAAAACTTGACTTAAGCGGCGCCAATGATGCGCTTAAGATATCAGTAGATGCTAAGACCTACTATCAGCCTGAAACTACAGTTAAGATAACTGAAGAAGTTGTTAATTAATGAGTCTAATAAAAAAGAAAGGTAATTAATGAAAGAGCAAGATATCGCAGCACTAATTGGCATAGTTATTTTTGCTGGCATGTTTTCTTTTGTTATTGCCAGCAAGGTAATTGTGCCTTCCGACGAAAAGCTAAAAGCGGAAGTAGTTGAGAAAATATCATCCGATTTTAATTTGCCTAGCGAGGAAATCTTTAACTCAGAAGCTATTAATCCGGCAGTTAGGATAGAGGTAACAGAAGGCGATAATCCTAACCCGATTGACAACTAAGAAGTGAGGGGCATTGTTTAGTGAGTGTATTATCGGCTGCAACCCAGCAACAAGTAGAGGAGCGGCTAGCTAAGGACGGGCTTATTAGTACTGACAGGCTAGAAGAGCTCCGGAAGAAGGCTGAAAAAGATAGCACTCCACTATTTGCCTTGTTAGTGTCTGAGGGTGGAATAGACCCAGAAGATCTCACTAAAGTTACTGCCCAAGTTACCAAAATTCCATATGTTAATTTAACAAACGCCACTATTGACGAGGCAACGCTAGATCTACTGCCTCACGATATAGCAGAGCGATATATGGCCATTCCTTTAGGAGAGATGCAGCACCGTTTAGTGGTTGCCATGCTGGATGCTGATAATGTTCAGGCGGTAGATTTTCTGAGCAATAAAATCGGCCGTCCGCTAAAAGTATATACTGCTTCAGAGCAGGGTATTAGGTCTGCATTGTCACAATACAAGGCAAAAATAGACAGCTCTTTTGCAGAAGACAGCTTAGATAAGACTAATCCTGGAAATAAGCAGGCATCAGATAAAGATAAGACCATTCGAACTATTGTTCAGGATTCGCCTATAAGCAAGGCGCTGAGTACCATACTGGAATATTCAGCGAAAAATAGGGCTAGCGATATTCATATTGAACCGCTAGAAAATGAACTGAAAATTCGAGCACGAATTGACGGAGTTCTAAGAGAAATTATGAAGCTGCCAAAAAGTACAGAGGCTCCACTTGTTAGTCGTATTAAAATTTTAAGTAATCTTAAAATTGATGAACATCGTATACCCCAGGATGGGCAATTTACAATCAAGGTAGAAAATAAAGAGATAGATTTACGTATAGCTATTTCACCGGTTGTTTGGGGCGAGCAAGTAGTTATTCGTTTACTAGATAAATCTGGGACTAGCCTAAATTTAGAAGATATGGGTTATGCTGGTCGTGCTCTTAGGACAATTCGTAAGGGAATAAAAAATCCGAACGGCATGATACTGACCTCTGGTCCTACTGGATCAGGTAAAAGTACTAGTTTGTATGCTCTAATACAAGAGATAAAAGATGACACCATAAATATAGTGACTCTTGAAGACCCAGTTGAGTATAAAATGGGGGGTATTAATCAGATTCAGGTTAATGCGGATGTCGGCCTAACTTTTTCCGCTGGTTTAAGATCAATTCTTAGACAGGACCCTGACGTAGTCATGGTGGGTGAAATTCGTGATGCAGAAACTGCTAATTTGGCAGTTCAGGCCGCGCTAACTGGGCACTTGGTTTTAAGTACGCTGCACACAAACTCTGCAGCTGGTATATTGCCTCGCTTACTAGACATGGGTATTGAGCCTTTCTTAATAGCTAGCACAGTTAGAACTGTTATAGGTCAGCGACTAGTGAGAAAAATTGCAAATCCTGAGCCATATCAGTCAGATAAAGCTGAGACTGCTATGCTGCAAAAGGGGCTTGCCGGTCTTTTGCCTGATAAGGAAGCAGATCTTCCAGCATATTCAAAAGATTTAGGCTATGAGGTATTGCCTCTAAGCAATCAAAACGCTTATACTTTGTATAAGGGCAAAGATAGTCCCGATACACCTGGCGGCTACAAAGGGCGACTTGGATTGTATGAAGTTTTTGAAATAAGCGAAACCATACAGGATTTAATTATGAAAAGAGCTTCAAGCGCAGATATTCAAAAAGCAGCCCAAGCAGAAGGTATGGTTACAATGCAGCAAGACGGACTTTTAAAAGCGCTGGCTGGCAAGACGACCTTATCTGAAATTAACAGAGTTGCATCGGACGACGCGGCATAAAGGGGGTGAGGGTAAATGCAAATTATATCTAACAAAAACCATAACACTACAAGGGTGAATTTTTAATGTCTGCATCTACACAACCGCGAATTGAGATTCTATTAGAAGAAGTAATTAAAAGAAAAGCTTCAGACCTTCACTTGCAGGTTGGATTACCGCCCATGCTTAGGGTGGACGGCGGCCTTGTTCCAGTAACTGCGGCCGATACATTAACAGAAGAGACTGTTGAATCATTAGTTTTTGCAATTTTAGACGAAGACCAGAAGCAAATATTATTAAAAGATAAAGAATTTGATTTTAGCTTTGCCTTTGGTGACTTGGGTCGATTTAGGGTAAATGCTTTTCATGAACGCGGCAATTTAGCGGCCGCACTTAGACTAATACCTAATGAGGTGGTTACAATTGAACAGTTAGGTCTGCCGTCTGTAATGACTAAATTTACAGAATACCCTAGAGGTTTAGTCCTTGTTACTGGCCCTACTGGCTCTGGTAAATCAACTACTCTAGCGGCATTAGTGCATAAAATTAATGCCGAACGATCTTGTCACATAATTACAATTGAAGACCCAATTGAGTTTACTCATAAAAGTATTAAGTCTGTGGTTGTTCAGCGTGAAGTGCATTATGATACTTTCAGCTTTAGCGCTGCGCTACGTAGCTCCTTGAGGCAAGACCCTGATGTTGTGCTTATTGGCGAGATGCGAGACCTAGAGACGATTGCTGCAGCTATTACAATTGCCGAAACAGGTCACTTGGTATTTGCAACACTTCATACTAACTCAGCTGCCCAAAGTATTGACCGTATGATTGACGTATTTCCTCCGCACCAGCAGCCACAAATACGATCACAGCTGTCTAATATCTTAATGGCCATTTGTTCACAACGTTTAATTCCTTCTATCGGGGGCGGTAGGGTGGCTGCGGCAGAGATTCTGATTGGTACTCCTGCTGTCCGTAATATCATTCGTGAAGGGAAGAGCCATCAGCTGGATGCTGTCATACAGACTGGAGCTGAATTCGGAATGCAAAGCATGGATAAGACTTTAGTTAATTTAATTCATGCAGGAACTATTAGTTACGAGGAGGCTCGTAATTATGCTGTGGATATAGATGAGCTTGATAGGTTGATGCGAGGTTAATATGTTAACGTTTCAATATGTAGCAAGAGACAGCAAAACTGGTGAAAAGATTAAGGCAGAAGTTCAAGCCGAAAGCGAACAGGCTGCAGCACACTTAATTGGTCTAGAAGGGCTTTCTCCGATATCTATAAAACTTAAAGATGGTGGTAGCGACGGGCTTCTTTCTAGATTTACAAATAAAGTTAAAGCTAAAGACCGTATTTTATTTGCGCGTCAACTTTCTACCCTGATTAATGCTGGCTTGCCTCTGGTGCAGAGCTTGCGCAGCGTTTTAGACCAAACTCAAAGCAAGCCGCTTAAGGCAATTATCAGTACAGTAATTACAGATGTCGAGGCTGGTAGTACCTTTTCTGATGCGCTTGGTCGTCACCCTAAGGTATTTAATCAAATATTCGTAAGCCTTGTCGCCGCAGGAGAAACTTCAGGAACGCTAGATAAGGCGCTGGAGAGAATTGCCTTCCAGCAAGAAAAAGATGCTGAGATTATGGCCAAGGTGCGCGGGGCTATGGCTTATCCAGGAATAGTTCTGCTAGTTATGGGTGGCGTAATGGGTTTTATGATTGTCAGTGTCTTGCCACAAGTTGAAAATATCTATAAGGACATGCCAGGCGCAAGCTTGCCGATTACCACTAGGATACTTTTAGCAGTTTCTGGCTTCACAATTAAATACTGGTGGATAGTATTAATCGCCTTGGCGCTAATAGCTTTTCTTACAACCAAATGGGCACGTACGGGTCCCGGCAAAGAAGTTATAGATAAAGCTAAGATGAAAGCATGGCCAGTAGGCGAACTATTTATGAAGGTATATATGGCCAGATTTGCCCGAACGGCCACAACTCTAGTTGCTAGCGGCGTACCTCTTCTGCAAGTGTTGGATGTAGTATCCAAATCTATTAGCAACGTGCATGTGGAGCGTTCTCTAAATCAAGCAGCAGAAAAGGTAAAGGGTGGCAAGTCGCTTTCTTCAGCATTAGAGGGAGACCCTAATTTTCTTGAACTGGTTCCTAAAATGTTAAAAATAGGTGAAGAATCAGGCTCAATGGAGCAAATGCTTGAAAAGATATCTGATTACTATGAAAAAGAGGTAGATAACCAGATTAAAACCATTTCTACAATTATTGAGCCGGTTATGATGGTGGCTCTTGGTATAGTGGCATTTATTATGGTAGCAGCAATACTTCTGCCAATCTACGGTCTAGCTGGCCAGTCCAGTCTAGGTAGGTAGTAAATGTTAGGTATTTTTTTTCCACATTTTTATCTAACGGACAATTAACTTTACTCTAACAGTAGTAAAAAACGCTTGTGTTTTGTTTGTGCTAGATGTATCATCTTTCTATAACAGTAATAAAATGCATAAGTCAAAGGGGGCATTTGCACTATGTTTAAAAACTTAAAAAAGAATCAAGAAGGCTTCACCATTATTGAAGTCTTGATCGTCCTAGCGATTGCTGGTTTGATCATGCTGATTGTGTTCTTGGCCATACCAGCCCTGCAGCGAAATCAGAGAAATAACGCAAGAAACTCAGAAGCTAGTAGAGTATCGTCTGCAGTTAGCGAGTGCTTAGCAAATAGAAACGGTCGTGCAGATAGCTGCGATGGCTTAGCAGATCTAGCTAACTTAGGTATTGACGCCAATGGTACTACTGGTAATATAAATTCCGGATATCAGCAATTTACGCGTGTTACATTTGACACTAAGGCTGCTGCAGGTCCAGCTGGAGGAGCTCCTACTGCTAATCCAAACGGTCTTACAGAAATTAACATCGAATTTGACGCTACTTGTTCTGAAGACGGATCGGGTGTGGTAACTAGTACTAATGCAAGAGAATTTGCTGTATCTTGGAGAAATGAGCCAAATGTTCCAAGGTGCATAGGTTCGGAATCTAACTAATCATAGTTACTTTCACTATCTAAAAACAGCCCCCATGGGGGCTGTTTTTAGATAGTATCAAATGCTATCATAAGCATAATGGTTTATTTAATACTTGCTGTATTTGGGTTATGTTTAGGTAGTTTTGTTAATGCTTTAGTATGGCGAATTCGTAAGCAGTCTTTAGTTGCCGGCGGAAAAGTAAATAGGGAATATATAAATACTAGCTATTCCATAATTAACGGACGCAGTATGTGCGTTCATTGTAAAAATGAACTTGCTGCAAAAGACTTAATTCCCGTACTTAGCTGGCTAAGTCTAGGTGGAAAGTGTCGCTATTGCCGTAAGGGTGTATCATGGCAGTATCCAATCGTAGAAGTTCTTACGTCATTAATTTTTGTATTTTCTTACTGGGCTTGGCCAAGCAGTGGTGGCTTGACGGGCACCATACAACTATCTATTTGGCTAATAATTTTGACAGGTTTTGTTGCGCTTGTTATATATGATTTGAAGTGGATGGAACTACCAAACAGGATAGTTTATCCACTATTAGGTTTTGCACTTATTTTATCCGTAATTAATATCATCACAAGCGTTAATCCTATTGAGATAATAAGCCTGACATTTTTTAGTATATTAATTTCTGGAGGCCTATTTTATATAATCTTTCAGCTATCGTCTGGGCGATGGATAGGTGGCGGAGATGTAAAACTCGGGCTATTAATAGGGCTTATTCTGCAAGACCCCTATAAAGCTTTCTTAATGCTGTTCTTTGCTTCACTTCTAGGAACAGTATTTATTATCCCAGGAATGCTTTTAGGCAAGGTGACAGCAACAAGCAAGATCCCCTTTGGTCCTTTTTTAATTTTATCTACGATCCTAGTATTTCTCTTAGGGGATTCAATAATAAATTGGTATTTAAGTTTAATCTAACTATTCACTCTTAATTTTTAATTGTGCATAAGTAAGTACTTATGTTTTATTTGCAGTTAAATGCTTATGGTATACTTAATCCATGAAACGTTGGCTGAATGGAAGGGGTCGGCTTACTCTTGTGGGTGGCAATAAGGTTGTATCGAAAAATTGGACTGCCGGCTATACGATGACAGAAGTCATGATTGTGCTGGCAGTATCTGGAGCTACATTTGTTATGATAGCTTTAGCCTTTTCCGGACGGCAAGCTAGGGTAGAATTTACAAGAGCTGTGAGAGACTTTGAAGCACAGCTGCAAAATATTATGAGCAATGTATCGGCTGGACACTATCAGTCAGAAGCTGTGAATTGCAACGCTCCTTTAGCGCCAGGTGATTATCCAGTCATAGCTCCCTATAATCCGGTTACAGATACTAAGACATGTATATTTTTAGGTAGAATAGTTAAGCCATCTATTACTGGTACCTCTAGTGAAATTTCTACGGTACTCGGAAGAAGGCGGGTAAGCGATAAATATGTAGAGAGTTTGTCCGAGGCTAAGCCAATTGCTCCAAATGAGCTTAAAGATAATTATAGTCACAGTTTTCAGCTAAAAGTGGACAAAATTGTAGAAGCAGGCACTCCAACGCCCGTCGAGTATGTGGCTGTAGGATTTATTAGTAGATTATCTGGCGGTATAAGTCCTTCAGATAATACAGGTGGCGGTAATTTTGTTTCTCTTTATGCTACGGACGACCCGGCATATATAGACATGAGTACTGGTCGTATTGATGATGCAAGACTATCATCAAGCAGTAAGGGCGTAATTTTTTGTTTACTGGGTCAAAACGGCCAGCGGGCCGAAATAACAGTTGGGGCGAATAATAATTCTACCTCCATTTTTAGCGAGTTAGATACAAGCGATACTGGAGTTTGTTCATAATGAAATTGACTAAAACGAATCAGCGAGGAGATACGATAATTGAGGTTTTAATTGCGATTGCTGTTATCAGTAGCGTGCTGGCAATTACTTATTCAATTATGAATAGGAACCTGTTGACTATGCAGGATAACCAAGAGCGTACAGAAGCGTCAAAAATAGCTCAATCTCAAATCGAGATGCTCAGAAACGCTTGGAATGTAGAGCATAATGCCCTTAAGAAGTTACCAGGTAAAGACGATAATCTATCGGCGGTTCCAGTTTGCATGAAAGCCGATTCAGCTAATCCGGTAGTAGAAATAACAGGTGGAATACCTAATGAGTATACTCATGATGATTTTTCTACTTATTCAGTATGCAGGCAAGGTATATATAATATGGCAATTAGAAGCAATGGCTCGGATAACTATTTAATTTCAGTAAGATGGGACAGTTTAACTGGTACTAAAAGCGAAGTTGTTATGGGGTATAAGTTAAAATGAGAGGATTTAGTAAGACTAGAACTAAACAAGATGGCTTCACTATTGTAGAGTTGATGGTAGCAACTGCAGTATTCTCAGTAGTAATCTTAGTCTGCTCACTAGCAATTATTCATGTAGGTCGAATGTATTACAAGGGAATGATAGTCAATCGCACTCAAGATGCGGCAAGGCTAATTGCGGATGATCTGACAAGGGCTATTCAGTTTGGCTCAACCTCGAGCGAAGTCACTTTTAGAAAAGGGGAAGATTTTGCTTTACATGGCGGTACTCCGCAAGTTAGAGTTAAGACTCTTTGTTTGGGGGCGGTAAGGTATACTTTTGCTGAAAGTTCGCGTGCGCAGCAAAGTAATACGTATACAGCTGAGAAAGTGCCGTACGCACTATGGAGAGATGCTCCCGGTAGTACTGTCTCTTGTTCTGCTCTAAGTATCTGGGATCCGACAGGCAACCCTGGTGGTACTGACGGTAAAAGTATGCTAGGCGAGAACATGAGAGTTACAGAGCTAGATGCCGAGGACCATGATGGAGACGGAGTATGGAATATAAAGGTTGCTGTAAGTTACGGTGATTCAGATGATTTATTTGAAGTTGACGAACATGGTCATGCTAATTACAATGTGTGCAAAGGTGTAAATGCAAGCGGCCAATTCTGTGCTGTTTCGCAAATTGAAACAACTGTAATAAAGAGGTTACTATAATGAAAAAAATATGGGGGATAGAAATCCATAATAAGCGTCAGCAGGGATTCGTAGCTATATTTTCCGTCCTGATAATTATGGGCATTCTTGCACTGCTTGTAATTGGTTTCTCTAATATTACTCGTCAGGCTCAAAGGCGAACCTTAGATGACCATTTGAGCTCGCAAGCCTTTTACGCCGCGGAAAGCGGAGTCAGCGTAGCCGAAGAGTATTTAGCTGGTCAAGACTTATCTACTTTTGCTAATAAAACCGATTGTTTGGGTGGAGGGCACGACGGAAACTTTGTTGAGGATATGTACAAGGTTGATGAAGACAGGGGTATAACTATTACTTGCTTAACCATAGACGTAAATCCAGGTGATTTGGAATATTCTGCAATTCCGGTAGTTGGTTCCGGTGAACCTGTAGTCAGCTTTGTAAAGTTTAATGCAGGTACAGTTGATTCACTAAACTTTGAATGGGATTCTCCCCAAGATAAAGAAGGTATAGGGAATCATAACAGGCCAAGCTTATTGAGCTATGGCGAATGGGGTAATGATGTCGGCATGATTAGGGTTGATTTAGTACCGGCTAATACATTTGAAAGAAGTCAGCTAGTAAACAGGACTAGAACTTTTTACCTATATCCTACTTTAAATACATCGGCTGGGACGACTCATCAAGCTACAGGTGGTGTAAATAACCAGGGCGAAGTGTTTTTGAATACGTGCAGTAACGACATTAATGAGGCTTACAGGTGCAAAGCTACTGTTGGAATACCAGGTGGAGAAGACGCTTACTATATGAGGGTTCAGTCTTATTATCAGCAAACTAAAGTACGTGTAGCATCTAGTAATCCGACAGCCAGGATGACAGGCGGGCAAGCGGTAATAGATTCAACCGGTAGAGCGAATGATGTTTATCGTCGTATTCAAGTGCGTATTCCAATTTCACCCGATAATTCATATTCACAAGGTCTACACGAGCCATTTGCGCTTCTAACCTCCGGATCAATTTGTAAGCTATTGCTTGGCGTGCCAGCACCAGGAGAGTCTAGTTTTGAGAACCCTCATAGTGATCCATCCTGTGATATAGAAACATAGCTAGTTATTAATGCTATAACGTATCGCCAGCTCGTGCATAAAAATGCGAGCTGGCGATTTTATTCTTAGAAGTCCATTTAATCTTGAGTGTTGGAGTTATGAAATTTCTGGTGAACTGACTTTAAATGAGGGTCAGTTACATGAGTATATATTTGAGTTGTAGATATATTGCTATGGCCAAGCATCGCTTGCACAGACCTTATATCTGCCCCATTTATTAAAAGATCAGTAGCAAAGCTGTGACGAAGCGTATGGGGGCTAACATTTTTAGTTATTCCTGCGAGTAATGAGTAATGTTTAACAAGTCGCTGTACTGATCTTGCAGTTAGGCGGAAATAATTACCGTCTGTCTTTAGGGTAGATGAAGTTCTGCCGAGCCTTATAAATAAAGGGCTAACATTATCATCACGCATGTCTAGGTATGCCTGTAGCCATATTGCCGCGTCTTCACTTATGAATACTGGTCGATCTTTCTGACCTTTACCCCTAACCATAAATTCTCGACGCTTTAGATTGATATGTTCTTTATCAAGCGCTACCAGCTCAGATACTCTTAATCCGCTTGAATATAGTAATTCCAGGATGGATCTGTCGCGAAGACCGGATAGTGTGCTGGTGTCCGGCTGCTTAAACATTCTTTCTAATTCTTCTGGGGTTAAAAATGTAACCTGTTTCCTGACCGATTTTGCTAGCTCCACTTTGTCTAATGCTAGTGCTGGTATATCTCTTTTAGAACAGTATCTCAAGAAGCTTCTAAGTGCGATTAAATGGTAATTTTGAGTATTTTTTTGAAGCTCATCAGAGACATTAGTCCCGAGACGATTTAACCAAAGTCGCCATTTTCTGAGTAGCTCAGTATCAATGTCGCTAACTTTTAGATCATTGCCAGCAAAGTCTAGTAGCCTAGTTAGGTAATGATCATAGTTCTGTATAGTTTTATTAGACCTATTTTGTTCTATTTCTAAATATTCTAAGAAATCTGTTTTAAGGCTACTTACAAGCATATGCATATTGTAGCATGAAAAAATGGATATCTTACAGGGGTAATAGTGAATAAAAAAATAGTGCACGAATAGTGCTTACCGGGCAATATGTACTTGTTCAAGCTTACCTTTTTCTTATCTGTTATAATAATATCTAAATTAAGCAGGACAGTTAGATGGAAAGAACTTTGGTTATTCTAAAACCAGATACAGTGCAAAGAGCAATTTCTGGTGAAATTATTACTCGTTTTGAGCGTGCAGGGTTAAAAATTATTGGCATGAAAATGATGATTCCGGAAATGGAGCTTCTTAGAAACCATTATCCAGATGATTTAATTCCTATTGTTGGTAATAAAACCAAAGAGGATTGGGATAACTACGGAGTTGAGTATAGCGAGTCCATAGAAGAGATTGGTAAAATGATTGTTGACGCTACTCGTGACTTTATGAAAAGTGCTCCAGTTATCGCGGTGGTCTTAGAAGGCGGTCATGCGGTAGAGATAGTTCGCAAAATGGTTGGTAAGACTGGGCCAAAGGATTCTCCTCCTGGCACTATAAGAGGCGACTACGCACATTTAAGTTTAGGCAGAGCATCTTTACAAAAAAAGGGTGCAGCAAATATAGTTCATGCTTCAGGATCTGTAAAAGAGGCTGAACATGAAATTGAAATGTGGTTTGATAAAAATGAACTGTTCAGCTATAAGACGGTTCATGAACAGCTGACTCAGGCTTAGCTGATTATTGTCTCCAGGCTTTCATGCCTGGGATATGCCCTGGTAGCTCAATGGATAGAGCGGTTCCGTCCTAAGGAAATGGTTGGGGGTTCGACTCCCTCCCAGGGTACCAAAATTTGATATCAGGATTAGTTATACGTAAAGTAGTTACGCTATAATAATGATTATGGCTAAAGAAAGTAATGGAAGCCCTGAAGGGCCGACTCGCTATTTTAAAGAGCAGTTTGACGATGAAGAAGTGTTACTGGTTTTCCGGAAACACCCTATTGTCATGAGAAAAGGCTTGTTGCTTGCTTCTATTGGTCTGTTGTTACCGATGTTATATATACTATTAATGTCTTTTATATATCAGAACAATCCGGAAAGAATGCCGACAGTTGGCGCTATTTATGTAAGCTTGGCTATAGGGCTTGGTTTAGCATTTATTCTTATGTTTCCATTTTGGATAGGGTGGTACTATAGCGTGTATATTTTTACTGATCAGCGCATGTTACAAATTACGCAAAAAGGACTATTTCATAGAAGCATGGTTACTGTCGGACTGGATCAAATTCAGATGGTTAATTATGAGGTTAAGGGTATAACCGAGACTGTATTTGGATTTGGTACAATAGTAATACAGACATTTGTGGGTAGTTTGACTATTCATGATGTTCATCACCCGGCAAAAACGCAAAAAGAATTACTTCATATATTGCGCGATCTTGGGATTAGTGCAGGCTCAGGTGGTGAGTTTGAAGATCAAGAATTAGAACTAAAGGAAGAAGATGAAAGATAAAATAGCTAAAGCTAAAGAGTCTGCTAAAAAGCCGATTAATAAAATTAGACGTAAAAAGTCAGATCCAGTTAGTTCTACGAAACTACCCTATATAACTAACGAAACTATAGCCGAACATCGTGAAGAAGTTTTAGCCGGGGCAAGGAAGTATATCTACCCCTTACAACATTCAAAACATAAAATAGTCTGGTTGTCCCTGGCTATCTTCATAATAACTTTACTAGTATTTATTGTTTACTCTGTTTTAAGCTTATACCGTTATCAGAGTACGTCGACTTTTATGTATAGAGTTACTCAGATCGTGCCTTTCCCAGTAGCGAGAGCAGGCTCAAGGTTTGTTTCATATGAGAGCTATCTTTTTGAACTTAGGCGGAACATTCATTACTATGAAAACCAGCCTAAGGTTAATTTTGAAAGTGAAGAAGGCAAGGAACAACTAGAAGATATAAAGAAACAGGCAATGGCCCAAGTGATAAATGACGCACTTGTTAAACAGATGGCGGATAAGCAAGGAGTTAGTGTCAGCAGCCAAGAGGTAGATCAGGAGATAGCTTTAATGCGTCAGCAAAGCAGGCTGGGTCCCAATGACAGAGTCTTTGAAGATGTACTTCGTGATTTCTGGGGCTGGTCTCTGAATGATTTCAAACGTTCTCTAAGGCAGCAGATTCTTACTCAAAAAGTAGCCAGTAGCCTTGATAAAGATGCGCAAGCCAAGGCATCAAGCGCTTTATCTGAAATTAAAAGCGGTCAGGATTTTGCTCAAGTCGCAGCTAAGTATTCTGAAGACGCAGACACTAAAGATAAAGGCGGGGACTATGGTATAGACATAGAGAAGACTAATAAAAACTTATCTGCAAGAGTAACAGATACCATTTTCCAGTTACAGCCAGGTCAAACATCGGAAATAATAGACACAGGCTATAATAGTTTTGAAATTGTTAAAGTATTAAGTAGAGATGATAGGAAAGCTCGTGCAGCCCACATCCTCATTAATATACGAGATATTAGCGAGCATATAGAAGAATTTAAACGATCAAATTCAGTTCGTAATTATCTAAGGGTTTAGTAAGTTTAAGAATTAGGTTTATTGCTGTCATGGTGCGGGTAGAGGGAGTCGAACCCTCGTCTTATCCTTGGGAAGGATACATAATAGCCGTTATACTATACCCGCATTCTAAACTTAAGTTATAAAGTTGCAGCCAGTTTAAATGGACTTTTATATCAGGAGCATGGAGCCGAAGATGGGACTTGAACCCACGACCTACGCGTTACGAATGCGTTGCTCTACCAGCTGAGCTACTTCGGCATCATAGCGCATTAATCTTGCCTCAAACTATTTTAACAGATATAGCCCCATTGCATAAACGGCAAAAATTTGCTAATATACACCGGTCGCTATTACATTCTGATATGCGCTCGTGGTGTAGAGGCCTAACATGCCTCCCTGTCACGGAGGAGATCGCCGGTTCGAATCCGGTCGAGCGCGCCAAATAAAGTGCCTCAGTTTAGCTGGGGTATTTTATTTGGTAAAACTAAATATTTAAAGAAGGTTTTAACTTATAGCTAATATTTATCTTCATATTCCATCAAAGGGTTCGGTCGTTTATAATAGGTACAACACACCATGACTATTCCTAGTAGATATTTTCATAATCGTTCAGTTTTATTGCTTTTAATTATTAATAGCATTCTGGTATTGATTGGCACTCTATTAATCTTGTTTCGACTAGATTCTGGTACAACAACTAATTATATAATTGAATACCGAGCTAATTATGGAATAGGTGAGTACAAGAGAGGCTTTGCTCTTGATATGGCTGGGTTTATCTTGTTTTTGATAATCAATTTTATTATCTGCGTAGTATTAAGTATCAGGACTTTTTCTATTAGAAAGAACATCGCTATCGCAGTGTTGGCAATATGTTCATTGTTAAGCCTATTAACTATAATAGTAAGTAATGCATTAATGGCTTTAAGATAGGTGGGTATAATTATATGACAAACATAGAGATACCTTACGCCAAGGAAAGAGGGTGGAAATACCGTTTTTGGGAGATTTTGCCGGGTGCAATTAGTTGGAGTATCCTCCTCGCGCCTTTTATTTTTAGCATCTTTAATCCAAACTTATTCGCAGCTTTCATTCTAGGCTATTTGCTTATCTGGTTCTTTAAAGGAATTGTCATGAGTATGCGGTCCATTCAAGGGTATAGGGCGCTGCATAGGCAGCAATCTCTGAACTGGCAGCTTTTAATCGATGATCTGGAAGCTGGAGAGTCTGTTCATCCCCACGGTAAAAATCCTAAATGGCATTTAAGAAATCTTGATCGTCTTGAAGAGTATCCGTTATTTTGCAAGCCTAGCGAGGTTATGCATGCCTTAATAGTAACCTTATATAATGAGCCGCGTGAAGTTTTAGAGCCAACAATCCAAAGTATTCTAAAAAGTAATTATGATATGAAGAAGGTAATATTAATTATTGCCTACGAAGGTAGAACGGGTCAGGTCTTTGAAAAATTGGCTAAGGATATAGTAAAAGAATATGGAAAAGGTTTCTATCACGCGGAAGCGGTTAAGCATGAAGTTAAGGAGGGTGAAGTAAAAGGTAAGGGTGGAAATATTACCCATAGCGGCCGCTGGCTTAAGAGATATATCAAGAAAGAGGGCATTGATGCAGAGCGGTTAGTTGTTACAACCTTGGATACTGATAATAGGCCCCACCCGCATTACCTGTCTGCATTAACTTATACGTTTTGTAGTACAGAGGACCCTCGCTACGTATCGTTCCAGCCGCTGCCAATTTATACTAATAATATTTGGGATGCACCAGCACCAATGCGAGTTATAGCGACAGGTAATTCATTCTGGAATATAGTACTCGGGCTAAGACCGCACATGTTGCGTAACTTTAGTAGCCACGCCCAAAGCATGGCGGCATTGATTGACACTGATTTTTGGAGTGTAAGAACTATTGTGGAAGATGGTCATCAATTCTGGCGAACCTATTTTAGGTATGACGGTAAGCATGAAGTGTACCCAATTTTTACGCCAATTTACCAGGATGCAGTTTTAGCAGATGGTTATAGACGTACTCTTAAGGCTCAGTTTATCCAGCTACGACGTTGGGCTTATGGAGCAAGTGACGTGGCATATGTCGCCACTAGGGGCTTCTCAAAAAACAGCAAAGTTCCCAGAGTAGATTTAATTATGAAGTTAGGCAGGCTGCTTGAAGGCCATGTATCTTGGGCTACAGCTTCGCTTTTAATTCTTGTAGCACCACTTATACCAGCAGTAATACAGCCAGACAATTTTGTAGCAAACCAGCTTCCTAGAATGGCCAGTACGATTCAGACGGTAGCATTAAGTGGTATTTTTGTAAGCTTGCTTCTAAGTCTAAAATTCCTGCCACCCCGACCTGAGCGCTATAAGAAGCGCCGCAATATATTTATGGTGCTCCAGTGGGGATTGTTGCCGCTAACAACTATCTTATACAATACTGCTGCAGCTCTTTATTCTCAGACCAGGCTAATTTTAGGCAAATATCTAGATAATTTTGATGTAACCGAGAAGGCTGTAAAGAAATGAACATTAATAAAAAACCACTTACAAAACGCACACTCCCTCAAGTTATCGGGCTGCTATTAACTGTACTGGGCTTTATTGGCTTTATTGCAGCAGCGGATTTATCTATAGAAAAGGTGGCGTTAATTAAAGATCCAAGCTATCAGCCCAGTTGTAACATTAGCCCTCTGCTTAGCTGCGGCTCAGTAATGGCTACTCCTCAAGCTGAAGCGTTTGGTTTTCCTAATCCATTTATTGGAGTAGCCGGTTTCGCGATAGTATTAACTGTTGGCATGGGTCTTTTGGCAGGAGCAAAGTTTAAGCGATGGTTTTGGCTTGGCCTGCTAGCAGGATCTTCATTTGGCTTAATATTTATACACTGGTTGGCATATCAAAGCATTTTTAATATAGGTGCTCTTTGTCCATGGTGTATTGTCGTATGGACTGTTACGATTCCAATATTTTGGTATGTGCTTTTATATAACCTACGACAGGGTAATATACCGACAAAAAAGGGGTGGGTTCAAAAGTTATCAGAAGTTGCCCAAGCTAATCATGCAACTATATTAATTTTCTGGTATCTTATATTCTTTCTCACTATTCTTGTTAAGTTTTGGTATTACTGGAGCTCATTAATCTAAAGAGCGCGATTATATCAAGGTGTCTTTGTAATTAGCTGCAGTGACGTAGTGTAGCCGTAAAAAGTATAAAAAAACTACCTAATTTTTACTGGTGGAGCTCCTATGATAGGCTTTGTAGGTATTTGCAGCCATCGGATCGTACCTCTTAAGAATTAAGTAGGCAGTATCTGCTATGCTACGTATATCTATTGGCTTGCTACTCATATCATTCCTAATTAATTTAGATATTGTTGTGCTTGTAAGTTCGGAGGCACTTGTAACTGCATCTTTGCGGTGTCCTAGAGCTCTATATAAACTTAAAAATAATTTATCCCTACAAAAAGAAGAGAGTATTCCGTCACTGTTAAGGACTAGTATGCTTTTTGTATAGTCGGGTAATTCGTTTGTGCTAAATTGTGCGACACATGATAAACATTCACGCCGCCTCCATATGGATGAGTTTAGCGCTCTTGCTCTTGAATTAGTGACTTTTGTATTAGATTTACAATAAATACATTTCATATCAACATATTGACATAACGCTATATAAAAAGCTAGTGGATAAATTAAATTAGTGGTGGATAATTCTTAAAATAGAAAAATCCCTAGAGATTAACTCTAGGGATTTTGCATTTCCACCTCTTGTTGCGACCTTAGGTCGGCTTTGTTAATTCGCTTCTGCTTTGACACTTGGCCGGCGCAGACGCCGCTTGGCTGGACTTATGTTTAGTAGCTCCTCGTAAAAAAGCTTAAAGCCATCAAGCGTACTTGGTTGAGATTTACTCACCAAATCCTCCCGATTAACAAGCTTATGTTAACATAAACAACTGCTAATGTCAATAACTGTGCTATAATTAACACCTGTGAACCAAGTAAAAACTACAATATTATCCGATATTAAAAATAGCCAAAACGGCAGCCGCCAGGC
>CAZHAQ010000009.1:0-23755 GCA_964529785.1 uncultured Candidatus Saccharibacteria bacterium | reverse complement strand
GTAAGTTTAATGAATTTTAATGGTAATATTTACATCGTTTTTAATGTGGAGGTTTCGTTTGTAATAAGTAAAATGGTCAATGCATATATTTAAGAATCAAATAGACTAGATTAACTTCTTAAAATTTATTAAAGCTAATTATGGTTACTGATACTAAGAACTGCATATTAAAGATTAGTACGATAAATTAAATAATTTTTCCGATAATTGTAAATGCCTAAGTGTTGTTATTTTGATGTTAAATAAAAATGTGGCTGCTTTTATCCACAGCCACAATATTATACCCGGTAGAAGTAATACAGTTTGTTATTTCAAAAAATATTAACGAAAACTAATCTATGAGATTTTATTAATCTTAAGCTGAGTTAAATGCTGCTTATGACCATGGGTTTTCTTAACACGCTTTTTAGCTTTGTAGCGAATAGCCGTGACTTTTTCGCCACGTATTTGAGCCACAACTTCGGCAGCCACTTTAATGTCCTTAACCATAGGAGTTCCAACAAGAGTCTTGTCGCCATCTATAACTAATAATGGCTCGAAATTAAGCTTCTTGTCCTCGCCAATAAGCTCAACGTTAATTACATCACCTTCAGAAACAATATACTGATGACCACCGGTAGAAATTACTGCTTTTTTCATTGTATCTTTCATTAATCTTTTTGAAGTTACCAAAACATCTTAACAGATATGAGATGCTTTGTAAAGAGTGTCCTAAGCCTTTTCAATCTCAATTTGCAGCTCTTTATCGTCTACTAAAACTTGTTGCCTGTATTTAAAGTCTTGGCTTGATGTAGCTATGCTCTTTGCCAAGGTTTCCGCTTTAATTAGTGCTTCGTGCTCGTTTACCGACTGCATGAGCTCTTCAGAGCCTGAAATAAGAGCAAGGTTTATCCTGTCATCTACATTTAACCCGGCCTGCTTGCGAGCATTTTGTATATTACGCACGATTTCTCGCATCAACCCTTCTCGCTTTAACGTATCTGTCATATTGGTATCGATTACTGTAGTCGGGAATACAGGTGATTTTTCTATATAAGTCTCTAAATCTTCAGGTATTTCTTTAGTTTCAGCATTTCTCCTAATTACTAGCTCCTTTATGTTAAGCTCTTCTTTGATTACTTCTATCAGTTCATCTGATAATAAGCCTTCTAAATCGTATACATTAGCACTTTTAAGTGGCTGGCGTACTTTAATGCTGGCCGCGGCCCTTTGGCTTAGCCCTTCATTAATTACATTGCGCGTGAATTCCATTTGCCTTAAAGTTGAGCTATTTATAAAGCCCGCCTTTGGCCAGTCCAATAAATGCACACTCTCACCAGCTGTTAGCTTTTGATATAACTCTTCTGCTAGAAATGGAGTGAACGGCGCTAGAATAATACTAAGCATACTTAATACATAATGCAGGGTACGGTACGCATCATTCTTATCTTTATCGTCCCCGCTCTTCCAAAAACGACGACGGCTTCTGCGCACATACCAATTACTTGCATCTTCTATGAAGGGGATGATAGGTCGCACTGAATCGGATAGCTCATACTTCTCCATATGTAGTTGAACTTGTTCTATCAGTTGATGTAAGCGGCTAATTATCCATACATCCAGGGGGTTGCTCACCTCCTCAGAAGGATCATTCAGATTTCCATCAAATTCCCAGTTATCAACTTCTGCATACATAGTAAAGAAATCGTACATATTCCAAACCATACTCAACTTGCGAGCTACGTCTCCTACATCCTTGTCATTTAAGGAAAAGTCTTCTCCGTTTGATAGTGGACTAGATAGCATTAGCATCCTAAAAGAATCTGCCGAGAACTTATCCATTAACTCTATAGGGTCTGTGTAGTTTTTGAGCTTTTTGCTCATTTTTTTACCGTCAGCAGCGTTAATAAATCCTGTGCATATCAAGTTCCTGTATGGAGCCTGACCAAATAATGCAACGTTTACCGCTGTTAAGCTGTAGAACCAGCCTCGTGTCTGATCAATAGCCTCCGTTATAAAATCGGCAGGGAAACTAGTTTCAAATTTCTTTTTATTTTCAAACGGATAGTGAAATTGCGCAAATGGCATACTGCCACTTTCAAACCAGCAATCTAGGACTTTGCCTATATGCCTCATCTCTACCCCGTCACATTCAAATGTTACATCCATTACCATTGGCAGGTGATAGTCATCCAGCTTTTTACCCGTCAACTCCTCAAACTCCTGGTAGCTGCCGATAACTTTAATTATCTCGGTTCCATCGTTCCTTACACCCCGCCAAACTGGTATAGGTGTCGCCCAGTATCGATCTCGCGACAGGTTCCAGTCTGGTGCAGATTCAATAATGTTATGAAACCGGCCAGTTTGGATAGATTGAGGCACCCATTTTGTCTTGCCTGTTGACTCAAGCATCTCTTGTTTTTGACCTTGAATGTCCATAAACCAGCTAGGATGAGCTCGATACATCAGCTTGGTACCGCATCTATGACAGTGAGGGTAGTCATGCCTGATATATTCTACTTTCAAAGCCCTGCCTTCCCTTACTAGGCTCTTAGCTATTTCCTTGTTAATGTCCCATATATTCTCGCCTAACCAGCGACCTTCCGTATAGTGTCCATTTTCATCTACTATTGAAACTAGTGGCACCCCCTCCTTTTTGCAAAGTTCATAATCCTCTTCTCCATATGCTGGAGCCTCATGAACTATTCCCGTGCCATCCTTAGAGGTGACAAAGTCAGCATCTAGTATCCTGTGGGCGTCTGGGCCTCGATTCTCAAATAATGGAGAGTACTTTTTACCCACCAATTCTTTACCTGTAATACTTTTAAGCACCTCAAATTTTAATGGCCGATGTTTTTCGTCGGTCATTACTCGTTCAATCGCTTCGGTTGCGATGTAAAACTTCTTACCCTGATATGATACTAACGAATATTGTATAGAGGAATTTACAGCTACGGCCACATTAGCAGGCAGTGTCCAAGGAGTTGTCGTCCAAGCTAGTAAACTCTCATCGGTGTCTTCTATATCAAAATATACGTAAACGCTTGGATCAGTGTCTATTTGATAGCTGTTTTCCATAGCTACCTCAGACTTACTTATAGGCGTTGCGTCTTTTGTGCAATATACAAGAATTTTCTCTCCTTCATATATTTTGCCTTCTTCGTACAGCTTCTTAAAGGCCCACCAGACAGACTCCATGTATTCATTGTCCATGGTTTTATAGGCACCCTTAAATTCTACCCATCGTCCAATTCGGTCAATGGTATCTTCCCATTCAGTACCAGTCTTAACCATAGCGGCGCGACAAGCAGCAACATAGTCATGGATGCTAATTTTTGTTCCGATTTCTTTTTTATTCTTAATTCCTAGCTGGTTTTCTACAAATACTTCTGCAGGCAGCCCATGGCAGTCCCAGCCCCAAACTCGCTCTACTCTATGACCTCTCATAGTCTGATAGCGAGCTACTGTATCTTTTATAGTAGAAACAAGGAGGTGGCCGTGGTGAGGAGTGCCTGTCAGAAATGGCGGACCATCATAAAAAACAAATTTTTTACTTAACGGCCTGTTTTCTATAGATTTCTCAAAAGTTAAATTCTTTTTCCATTGCTCTAATATATCTTTTTCATACTCCAGAGCTCTTCTTCTTGTTCCTGACTTAAACTTCATAGATATTCCTTTCATAAAAAAAGTTTCTTTTGAATGTCAGACCCGTTTTAGCGGGGGTACCATCTGACTTCCAAAAGAAACTTTTCTTTTAGCACTTAGTTGCTGGATTACGGACCAGGCCGAGAGGTTCTAATAACATTTTATATTATGCGTTCTTCCTCTTCCGTTTCTCTAAAGAGATATCATGGTTGATTGCCATTCGGACGGATATATATGAATTTTACATCTGTTAGATAAAAAATACAACCTCAGTCGAGTGTCTACGTGTATAATTAAGCATATGCGCGTTGTAATACTATACAGACCCAAATCTGAAACCGCTCGAAGAACTGAAGAATATATAGCAGATTTTCGCCGATTTCATCCTGGCGAAGAAATTGAAACGTATAATATAGACAGTGTCGAAGGTGCAAACTTAGCAGCTATTTACGGAGTCTTAGATCACCCAGCTGTAATAGCGATGAGCACAGATGGCCAGATGCAGCAGATGTGGCAAGGCGTAGACAAGCTGCCACTAATGAACGACCTTGCCTACTATGCTCAGCAATAAAAGACAAACCAAATAAAAAAAGCGGAGTTAACCCCGCTTTTTTTATTTAAATACTGATGCCAGCTATAGGCTAACGCAGCTTTTTGCCCTTAGCTGCACCCTGTTGTAGATCCACAACTAGTACAAACATAGCAGCTACCTGCTTTTTGAGTTTGGTTACCACAGTTGTAGCACATTGGAGCAGCAGGATCTGCAACAGACTCTTCCTTCAGAGATGAAGCCTCAACACTAACAGCAGCTTGAGGTTGGCTTGGTTTTGCTGTAGGTGCCACAGGAACATCTTGAGCTATCTGTGCATCTTCTCCTAGTAAACTAGTCTGTTCCGTAGGCATATCATCGATACTTGCAAGTCCTAGCTCTAAACGATCGTCAAACGACAAGTAGGATAGTGCTAAACGCCTAGCAATATAGTCAACTAGAGAGCTTGCAGTGCGAATCTCAGGATCATCAGTTATACCTGAAGGAGCAAAGCTTGTGCTTGTAAACGATCTTACGTAACTCTTTAGAGGTACACCATATTGTAGACCATGGCTCATACTTATTGCAAATGAGTCCATTATGCCTCGCAGTGTAGAGCCTTGTTTTGCAATGTTTACGAAGATTTCACCTGGGGTGCCATCTTCGTATTCGCCAACTGTTATGTAGCCGTGGGTGCCTGCAACTGTAAAACTAAATGTTTTAGAATTACGAACCTTTGGAAGGTTACGATGTACTGCGCCCTTTACAATAATCTTATCGTTTAAACTGTCTACACTGTCTACAGAGTCGGAGACCTCGTTATTCTTGTCTCCGCCCTTCTTCATCATGGAAAGCGGCTGAGCGACCTTACAGTTGTCTCGGTAAATTGCGACTGCCTTAAGACCAAGCTTCCAAGAGTCAATATGAAGCTGCTCCACGTCCTCTACAGTTACGTCTTCAGGCATATTAACGGTTTTACTGATTGCCCCTGATAAGAATGGCTGTACCGCTCCCATCATCTTTACATGACCAGAGTAATGTATTGCGTTGTCGCCCATTGAACAGGCAAAAACTGCTTTATGCTCTTCCTTCAGATGGGGTGCGCCAGTAATAGTTTTTTCAGTATCAATATGAGCAATAATGTCATCTGACTGACTTTTCGTGTAGCCTAGTGTCTTTAAGGCACGGGGGATTGTCTGGTTGACAATTGTCATTGTACCGCCGCCAACTAATTTTTTAAATTTAACTAGGCCAAGGTCAGGTTCAATTCCAGTTGTATCACAATCCATCATAAAGCCAATAGTTCCAGTAGGTGCTAACACTGATGCCTGTGCATTACGAATGCCGTATAGTTCACCCAACTCTACAGCGTCATCCCAAGCGCTAGCAGCAGCAGTTAGGAGCTCCTCCGATACTAGGCTAGCATCTATATTGCCGACTGCCTCTCTATGCATCCTTAATACATTCAGCATGCCTTCGCGGTCTTTGTGGAAGCCAGCAAATGGCCCTACTTGCCTTGCAAGCTTTGCTGAGGTTGCATAAGCGTGACCAGTCATAAGCGCAGTTATGGCTGCTGCTTGAGCACGACCTTCATCGCTATCGTATGGCAATCCTTGTGCCATCAGTAATGCTCCCAGGTTAGCGTAGCCCAGTCCAAGCTGACGATAAGCTCTAGTGTTCTTAGCGATCTTATCAGTTGGGTACTCTGAATAACCGACAAGAATTTCTTGCGCCATAAAGACTATTTCAACTGTATGCTTGAAAGCTTCTATATCAAATACGCCCTCGTCGCTAAGGAATTTAAGTAAATTAATGCTAGCTAAGTTACATGCGGAATTATCTATATGCATATATTCTGAACAAGGGTTAGATCCATTAATCCTGCCCGCAACGGGAGTTGTGTGCCAGCGATTAATTGTAGTATCAAATTGCAAGCCTGGATCCGCACACTCCCAAGCAGCTTCGGCAATTTGGCGGAATATATGGCGAGCTTTTACTTTCTTGACCGATTTGCCTGTAGTAACAGCTTTGAGGTCCCAATCTTTATCATCAAGTACAGCCTGCATAAAGTCATCGGTGACTCTAACTGAGTTATTTGCGTTCTGGTATTGAACGCTAAAGTTATCTTTTCCATCCAAATCCATATCAAAGCCGGCTTCTTTAAGCACACGAGCTTTTCGTTCCTCAATGGCTTTTGCCCAAATGAATTCTTCCACGTCAGGGTGCTCAACATTTAGAATCACCATCTTGGCAGCTCTTCTTGTTTTGCCACCACTCTTAATTGCTCCAGCACTAGCGTCAGCGCCGCGCATAAAGCTTAACGGGCCACTTGCTGTTCCTGCGCTTTTACCAAGCTTTTCATAGGATGATCTGATGGCGGAAATATTTAATCCAGAACCTGATCCACCCTTGAATATCATACCCTCTTCTTTGTACCAATTAAGAATTGAAGGCATGGTGTCATCTACCGCCAAAATGAAACAAGCACTAGCTTGCTGCGTTCTATCTTGCGCGCCAATATTAAACCATACAGGAGAATTAAAGGCAGCTCTTTGTGTTACTAATATTGATTTAAGTTCTTGTCTAAAATCCTCAGCTTCTACGTCTGATTCGAAGTATCCTTCTTGTTGTCCTTGACGTGTAATTGTGTCAGCGACACGATCAATCAGATGCTTCAGTGAAGACTCTCGGCTTTTTGTACCTGGAGTTCCGGCGAAATATTTTTGAGCTACAATATTAATAGCGTTAAGTGACCATCCTTCAGGAAATTCAACACCTAGTTGCTCGAAAACTGGCTTGCCAGTCATCGGATTACTTATAACTGAATCTCTCTTTACCCATTTTATTTGATCGTATGCTTTAGTCTTTGGCTTAGTAAAAAACCGCCTTACCCCTAGACCTGTTGCTTGTTTCATGTTTATACCCTCACTCCTGTCATGCCTGCCACCCTCATACAGGCAAGCTTTGATTAATTTTTATTATTTTTACTTTTGAGTTCTCCCGCTTCTTTGAATGCTAGCTAGTAAATAGCATTTATCCTTGCTCGCAAGTTTGCTGTAAGCGGTCTCTAGCTCGCTTCCAGCACTAGGAATCTAGCGGAACAGCTCTCCTCGGTCTTCATACCATATCAAGTATAAACACCTAGGACAACTGTCAAATAATTTCGCTGCTTTAACTGCATTTAGAATTTATTTGACAGGATCAGCCCTCAAATTTTTTATTTGGGAAAGTTCTTTTTCAAATCCAGCAATGTCTTTAAACCGTCGATAGACACTTGCGAAGCGTACATATGCAACCTCATTAACAAGTGCCAGCTCATCCATGACATACTGTCCGATTTTACTTGTGGCAACTTCTGGGTCTCCGCATTCGTAAAGCCTATCTTCGATTTTAGCTGCGATCTGTTCTACTTCAATCCTGCTAACTACTGTTTTTTCGCAAGCTCTATAAAGGCCTGCCAGCAATTTATCGCGGCTAAAAAGCTCCTGAGCACCGTTATTCTTGATAACGATAAGCTGCGGGCGCTCTAGGCGCTCATAGGTAGTAAAACGATGCTGGCAAGACGTACATTCGCGTCGTCGTCGTATCGCCTTACCTTCCGCTACATCTCTGGATTCAATCACCTTTGTATCGGCTACGCCACATTGGCTACATCTCATCCATACCCCTTTCTTGTATAAACCTACTAACACAGGTTAAAACCTGGTTATTTTGGGCTTAATACAATTTTTTAGTTTTCAAATGTACCTACAGCCAAACCTTTGCATACTAGATATAGCGTACCTGCTAATGATAATAGCCCCACAATTAGCGTTTTGCAAGTAAGTAACGGTGTATTATTTACAGTCTTAGAGCTTATGCTCTTTATCGTCATTTTCAGACTTATCAGAATCTTTTTTCCGTCGTAATCGCCTTAGAAAAGAAGGTTTTTCTATGTCTTCATCATTACTGCTGCTAGAACCAAAGAAACTCTCTACAGCTTTTTCCTTATCTTCTTGCTCTGTAGTAGGTGCATCAGCATCATCATCTTGCTTAACTGTGCTCCATAATGGCTTAGCTGGCTCGTCATCATTCTGAAAAGCTTTAGCAGCATCATCGCCTTTCTGCTTATCTAAATCCATATCTATGTCTGCCATGCCGCTGTCTGACGCCGTAGATCCAGTAGCGTCTATCTGGCTGTCTGAAAACGAACTCAGGGCTCCTCTTTTACCAAAGTAAGCAGCGTCAAAGCCAGTAGCGACTACAGTAATAATAATCTCGCCTTGCAGGTCAGGATCAATAGTTGCACCAAATATGATATTAGCATCTGGATCAGCGGCATTAGTAATTGTTTCTGCAGCAGCATTTATCTCATGCATGGTAAGATCATTGCCACCAATAACATTAAACAAGATTCCACGAGCCCCATCTATAGAGACTTCAAGAAGTGGCGATTCTATAGCTTGCTGAGCAGCTTCTACTGCCCGGTTCTCTCCACCTGCACGACCAATGCCCATCAATGCTGATCCAGCAGAACTCATGACAGTTTTCACATCCGCAAAGTCTAAGTTTATAAGCCCATTAACAGTAATTAAGTCAGATATACCTTGCACGCCCTGCCTCAAGACATCATCAGCAACTTTAAACGCTTCCATTAACGGCGTATTCCGATCAATGGTTTGGAGTAAGCGATCATTCGGAATAGTTATAAGTGTATCTACGGATTCTCTTAATCCATCAATTGCGACATCGGCATTACGACGACGCTTCATGCCTTCAAACCCAAACGGTTTAGTCGCAAAGCCCACTACCAGTGCACCTGTAGTTTTAGCAATGTCTGCGACAACTGGACCTGCACCGCTTCCAGTGCCGCCCCCAGCACCCAAGGTAACAAATATCATATCCGCGCCTTCTAAAGCTGCTGCTATTTCATCCCGAGACTCCTCTGCAGCCGCCCTACCTACTGTTGGGTCGGCCCCTGCTCCTAAGCCACGTGTAGCATCTTTTCCTATGTGTATTTTAACCGAAGCTAATGAGTGATGTAACGCCTGAGCATCAGTGTTAATTGCCATAAAATCAACACCATGAACGCCTGCCTCTATCATTCGATTTATGGCCGCTCCGCCAGCGCCACCAACACCAACTACAATAATCCTTGCAAATGTTTCAATTGTGGGTGTTACCTGAGGCATAAAGCTTTAGTCTCCTTTTTCTGTTGTTCAGTATAACGTAGTAGCAGATGTCTATCAACAAATGCTGTGTAAAAAATGTAATCAGCTCATTTAGCGTTTTCGGCCAAATTTTTTAAAAGCATTTTTTGCCATTGTACTAAATCCGCTCAATGATCCTACCTCTGTTGGCATTGAATCATTATGTTGTCCAAGCAGCATGTCTAACCACATCAGCCCTATAGCGGCAGTAAAAGGCTTGTTTTTAATTTCGTCCACTAAACCGTTAGCAGCCGGGTTGCGCCCTATTCTTACTGGCAATTCTAGTTCTTCACGAGCATAATCTGCAATTCCGGGTAAATTGGAGACACCCCCCACAATCACAACCCCGCCCGGAAGCTTACGAGACCTATGAATTTTTTTTAATTCTTTATCAACAAATTCAAATAGCTCTTCGGATCTAGCTTCCAATATCATATGCACATCTGCAAGATCAAATTCATGCTCTTGGCCTTCATGCTTAACTCTAAATAATCTATGAGTTTTACCGCTACTTTTCAGGGTACCCTGCTTTATCTTTACCGCTTCAGCAATATCTAAATCGGTTCGTAAACCAATAGCTAAATCGTTAGTCATATGTATCCCACCAATTGGAATAACCGCAATATGCTGGACCTCACCATCCTCAAATACAACCATATTGGTTGTACTGGCACCTATATCCAAGACGGCAGTTCCCGATTCTTTTTGTTGCCTATTTAAAACCACCTCTGCACAGGCAAGACTTGAGACAGTATGATGTAAAGGGGTAATCTCTGCTTTCGCCAATGCATTGTCCAAGCTCTTAATGGCTGGGGTTGATACTGTAACTATATGAGTTTCTACTTCTAGCCTTACACCGTGCATTCCAACCGGGTCCTTAATGCCTTCTTGGCCATCAAGCCCATAGCTTTTAGCAAAAACCTGAACTATATCGCGGTTTGCTGGCATCTGAATAATTGTAGCTGCCTCTTCAACTCTTTCTCTATCCTCAATGCTGATTTCACGATTCGCGGTACTTATAGCTATAACTCCCCGAGAGTCTATGCCTTCAACATGCGGTCCATTGACATTTACAGTAGCGGTACTTACTTTAACTCCAGAAATTCTTTCTGCTTCTGTTACAGCTTGAATCACAGACTGGGCGACATCATCAATATGAGAAACTACACCTTTTCTCATGCCTGAGTTTGGTGCCGAGCCATAGCCAATAATTGATGGCAAAGGAGTTTCTTCGCTATCCAATATACCGACTACACATCTAACGGTAGTGGTGCCAATATCGATGCCGACAAAATGCGGATAAGCCGAGTTCATATCTATTTATTTCCTTTTTGTTTGCAGAAGCCTGTAACAATAGTATCAGGTTGTATTTCTTGTGGCAAAATATTACCACAAGCAACTAGCCCGCAGCCAAATAGGCGGGCTAATTCATAGCTTAATTGATCAATTTGTAGAATATTTAAGTAAAATCTACTAATTAACATAAGAGGCAGTATAACGCTTGAGTTTACCTTCTAGCAAATTTACACTTAGGCAGTTAGTATTTCGTAACCCTTATCGGTTATTAAAATAGTATTTTCAAAATGAGCAGCTACTGAACCGTCAGCTGTCCTTATAGTCCATTGGTCATCATCTAAGGTTACCGCATGAGTCCCTAGAGTGGCCATTGGTTCTATGGCTATCGTCATTCCTGATTTTAGCACCGGCCCACTGCCAGCAAAGCCATAATTGGGAATATCTGGCTCCTCATGTAGATAGTGTCCTACACCGTGCCCCACTAAGTCACGAACTATGCCGTAACCGCCTTTCACCAGTACCCTTTGAACTGCACTAGATATGTCGCCCACCCTAATGCCATCTCTCAGCATATCGATACCAGCGTACATTGACGCTTCGGTATCTTTTATTAGTCTTTTAATATCTTCTTTTGCATCGCCCACAAAATAGCTGCGTGCTGCATCTGTAACCATACCATCATAGGTTACCCCGAAATCAACGCTGACTAGATCACCCTGCTTTAACGCAAAGTCCTTTTTAGGTATGCCATGGACTACTTCATCGTTAATAGATATACAAATTACATCTGGAAAAGGCGTTGGCCCATCATAACCCAAGAATGTTGGCTTACCGCCAAGTTTTTTTAGCTCAGTTGCAGCAATGTCAGCCAGTTCCTTAGTCGTTATGCCAGGAACGGTGTTTTTTTTAACTAAATCTATTATCTCAACGAGCATTCTACCGGCTACTCGCATCGCCTCTATCTCTGAGTCACTTTTAACTTTAGTAAACACTAAAGCTCCGACCCATCTTTAGTTATACCTATTGATTCAAGCTCGGCTTCAATGCGGTCATGGATACGTCCTACCGTGCCAGTGCCATCTATATGAGCGATTTTTACCTTTTTCTCTGTTAAATAAGTGAGTATGGGATAAATTTCTTGGCGATATATATTCAAGCGTTCTTCAATAACTTCTGAAGTATCGTCAACACGACCGCGCACTTTAAGTCTTTTTTCCAATTCATTTCTAGGAACTTCCAGAACTATAGCGAGCTTTATTGCCCTGTCATAGTCAGACTCTGTTTTGGCTAACCATTTTGCCTGATCTAATTTACGCGGGAAGCCATCTAGTATTACTGTGTCGATCCCCTTAGCTCTTACGAGCGCATCGGCAATCACCTGGTTAGTCTGCTGGCTGCTCACCAGTTTACCACTACGCATCTGCTCCATAATCTTAGGGTCTTTTGAGTCGCGAAGCAGTTGGCCGGAAGAAAGCCATCGCCACCCATGCCTTGCAGCAAGAATCTGGCCCTGCACGCTCTTACCAGCACCGGCTGGTCCGAAAAAAACAATCACAGTGTTATTAAAGCCTTTCTTTCACAAGTCTAGCAATATACGCACCGTCAGCGTTGCCAGCCGTCCTTTGCTTTACTAATCCAATGATTTTACCCATATTCTGCTTTTCATTGCCAATTTCACTAATAGAATCTTCTACGATCTTAATGAGTTCCTCTTCCGGAATCTGTTCGGGAAGATACTTTTCTATTATCTCTTTTTCAGCAAGTTCAGCTTTCTGCTTATCCGTATTACCGCCCTGTCCGTATAAATCTGCGCTATCCTGTCGTTTTTTAGCCTCTTTATGTAATAAGGCAATTAACTTTTCGTCGCCCAGACCTTCTTCCCTTAGGCCTTCTGCTACTTCTGCATACAAAATAGCACTTTTTAGACCTCGTAAGGTGCTGACAAGTTCTTTATCTCCGGCAAGCATGGCAGCCTTCAAATCTTTTTCAATTTCCGATTTTAAACTCATATCTATCCTAGTTTAACAAAGAGACCAATAATTATAAAAGCCTTATAAATTAAGGCCTGCGATCAATCTAATAGCCAGCTATTTTTGGCCAAGCTTAATTTTTTTGATCTTCTGAGCTTTGCGCTCAGTTCTAGCAATAGCTTTAATGCGTCGCTCGCGCTTGCTAAGAGGCTTCTCAAAGTACTGGTTGCCTTTTACTACAGCAATTACGCCAGCCTGCTGGACTTTGCGATTGAATCTCCGCAAGACATTCTCTACTGGTTCTTTCGCATCTTTTCTTGTAACTGAAATCATGTTAACTATTTTACCTCTGTTGTATTAAAATATCAAGCCTATTGCTATACTTGTTGCTTTTTCTGTGATGTACGTTGTGATTTCAACACTATACTTTGCAACTCTTTAAAGATTGGGAAATGCTTATTCGTATAATAAATTTTTGTATTACCTTGTCTTTCACTTAGTAGAAAGCCGACTTTTTCAAGCCTCTTAAGTTCACGCTGGATATTGCCAGCATCTTCTTTAATAAGCTTAGCAAGACCACGGACATGAGTTTTAAAGTCCGGGTATTTGGCGTATATAACTATAATCTTACGCCTAACGCGAGATGTAATAAAAACGTCTAACATGGCTCCCTATTGTTATTCAGACAACGCTTAGTATAGCGCCTTGGATAATTTTATGCAATAGCCCGAATGGCCAATTGCTTGCTAATTTGTTTATTAATTAATAATTATTACCCCTTATAGACTTTTACCGAACGATGCTGCAACCTATCTAGCGTATAATCTAAAGACGATGTATTTCTACGAGGTGTTTGTAACTGAGCCAAGATATCAGAAGCGAGAGCCACTCACTTACTCTAGTACTGATGAACTAAGGATTGGCGCCATAGTCTGCGTTCCATATGGAAATAAATCTATTAATGGTTTTGTAGCTAAGCGCGTAAATAAACCCGAGTTTAAAACTAAGCGAATTACTGACTTCCTACCTGGGACAGTATTGCCAGATAGATTAATTAAACTGCATAAATGGATAATATCGTACTATCCTTCCGGTAGCGGTGCAGTTACTCAACTCTTCATACCTTCAGGTTTAAGTTTTAAGAATCGAAAAAATATCTATCCTACGGCGAGCAAGACAGTAGGCCTAAATAAACTCCCCGAATTAACGGATCAACAAAAAATTGCACTGAAAACTTTTGAGGAGTCAGACAATAGTGCCTTTATTCTTCATGGGGAAACAGGCAGCGGCAAAACTAGAGTCTATTTAGAGCAGGCCGCGAAAGCCTTAAAGTCAGGGCGTTCAGTAATTGTCTTAACTCCAGAGATATCATTAATTACTCAACTTGAAGAGTCTTTTAAAAAAGTCTTTGGCGATAAAGTAATTACTTACCATTCAGGGCTAACTAAATCCGTTAGAAGATCTAACTGGCTACGTATGCTATCTTCAAAAGAACCGCTTATTGTAATCGGAACACGTTCCGCAGCGTTCTCCCCCCTGAAGACTGTGGGGTTTACAGCCATAGATGAAATGCATGAACCTGCCTACAAACAAGATTCGGCACCACGCTATAATGCACTTAGAGTATCTGCATACAATGCACGCTTGGATAACGGAATAATTGTTTACGGTAGCGCCACACCATCAGTTATAGACTACTACATAGCTCAGCAAACTGGCTCTCCTGTTATAAGACTAGATAAGACTGCACTAAGTGCTAAAGTCATTGAAAGAAAAGTCATAGACTTAAAAGATAAAACTTACTTCAGTAAAAACAAATACTTATCAGACGAGATACTGTCAGCCATTGAAAAGCGCTTACGAACTGGCGACCAGTCTTTACTATTCCTTAATCGCAGAGGCACAGCAAGGCAGATAGTGTGCCATGACTGCGGATGGCAGGCATTATGTCCAAGATGCGATCTGCCTTTAACCCTTCATGCTGATCAATATAAAATTCGTTGTCATACCTGCGGATGGCAAGCACCTCCGATACTTTCATGTCCAGAATGCTCTGGCGGGGATATTATCTATAAATCCCTTGGAACTAAAGCCTTATATGAAGACTTGACCAAACTGTTTCCAGAATCCAATATTCAACGCTTTGATACGGATAATCTTGCTGAAGAAAAATTAGCAAAACACTATAGTTCAGTGCAAAGCGGAAAGATAGACATACTAGTCGGCACCCAGATGCTAAGCAAGGGATTAGATCTACCTAAATTAAGTTTAGTAGGAATTATAAATGCCGATATATCGCTCAGTATGCCGGACTTCTCATCAACCGAAAGAAGCTACCAGCTCTTACATCAAGCTATTGGACGTGTTGGCCGTGGCCATAAACAAGCTAAACTTGATCCTCAAGTAATAATTCAGAGCTTCAATCCTAACAATCCAATCTTAGAAGCAGCGTGCAGTCAAAATTGGCAAGCTCTATATGAGCATGAATTACAAGAAAGAAAACTTTATAAATTTCCGCCTTTCTGCCACCTGTTAAAGATTACTGTAAGCCGGAAATCAAGTAATGCATGCGAAACCTATATTACGAAAATTCATAAATTACTTATTAAATTTAATCTGAAAGTCCAAATCCAAGACCCCGTACCAAGCTTTTATGAAAAAAGTCATGGAAAATATAACTGGCAGATAGTAATAAAATCAAAAAACCGCAGCGAGTTAACTAAATTGATAGACTTATTGCCTCCAGGTGATTACATATATGATTTAGACCCTGCTAATCTGTTATAGAATAGCCACATCTGGTATACTTGGCAAAATGGCTACAAAAGAAAGAATAATCACCCTACCTCATCCTAGCTTGCGGACACGTTCCAAAAAAGTAGGAATAATAGACGAAAAAATTAAGCAGCTTATTAAAGATATGGAAGCTGCTACTTTAGATTGGGAGGATAGTCGCCAACATGAAGTCGGGGTTGCCTTAGCTGCCGTGCAGATAAATGAACTTCAGCGTGTAGTTGTTGTTCGTAACAATTTTGACGATAAAGCCGACCGCAGTTTTATTACTCTCATTAATCCTGAGGTAATAAAGTCTTATGGAGAAGTTGAAGAAGACTATGAGGGATGTTTAAGCATTCTTGATACATACGGGAAAGTTCCCCGCTACACCAAAGTTAAAGTGAAAGCTAAAGATGAAACAGGGCGTGAAATACGCATAACTGCTGAGGGCTTTCTAGCTCGGGTACTGCAGCACGAAATTGACCATACGAACGGCATAGTGTTTGCTGACCATATAAAAGATAAAGAAGATGCATTTTATAGACTGAGCGATTCAGGCAAACTAGAAAAACTAGATTACAGCACCGCTATTAAAGATAATGAGACCCTGTGGGGGTAGCCATGCAAAAGCAAAAGGTAGTGTTTTTCGGGAGTGGACCTGTAGCCGCCAGATCCCTAGAATTACTACTAGTAAATTTTGATGTAATTGCAGTAGTAACCAAACCTAAGCCAGGTCACCATCGTGGAGACTTCCCAGTAATTGATATAGCGGAAAATAATAACTTAAATCTTTATACAGTTAGAAATAGGAAAGAACTATCATCTCTAATCTCAGACAAGCCTTTTGAGTCAGAATTGGCAATCCTAGTGGACTTTGGGATTATAGTAAGCCATGATGTTATTGATTATTTTCCGCGAGGAATAATTAATAGTCACTTCTCATTACTGCCGGAGTGGCGAGGCGCTGATCCTATTTCTTTTGCTATCTTAAGTGGACAATCTCGAACAGGTGTCAGCTTAATGCTTCTTGTAGAAGCAATGGATGAAGGGCCGATTATAGGCTGCGGAATACAAGAGCTCAGCGGCAAAGAAACAACACCGCAACTTACAGATAAGCTGATTTTGTTGAGCGACTCACTTCTCAAAGAGCTAGTCCCTAAATATTTATTAGAGGATAAAACTACAGATCAATTTATTTTGTCTAAATTAATAGCGGGCCACCCTTCTGAAGCTAGTTATTCAAGGAAACTAACAAAAGCTGACGGTATTCTTGATTTTAATAAACCAGCATTAGATCTTGAAAGAGAAATTAGAGCATTTATAGATTGGCCTAAAAGCCGAACCAAACTGGCTGGTATTGACGTAATAATAACATCAGCAAAAGTAGTTAAAAACAGCGGTAAAGCCGGCGATATAACCGTAAAAGATAAGCAGCTTATAATAAATTGCGGCAAAGACGCGCTACTAATTAAGACCCTAAAACCAGCCGGTAAAGGCGAAATGACCGGACAATCATTTATTGCTGGATATGGCGCGAGGCTCTAGTAGCTTTTCTTAATTGTTAGGCTGTAGCGGGAACCCTGCGGGCGGCTGAGACTGCGGGCCTGCTGGCGGCTGCTGATCATTGTCTGATTGGGCATTGGATGGGCTTGGAGGTAATGGCTGCTGCCATGCAGCTTGTTGATTAAGCTGAGGATTATTTGCTGGTGCTGGCGGGATGCTCTGCGGCGCTTGTGAAGGTGCTGGCGCAGGCTGCTGAGAACTGTAAGGATCATTTGCTGGCTGATAAGGCTGAAGTGGCTGCGAAAAACTATTAGGTGATGCTGGTCCTGGCTGACTGCCTGGTTGCACATCATAATTATTTTGTGGCATCTGTTGAGCTGGCTGCTGCTGATAATAATTTGCGGGTGTTTGAGCCTGGGGTTGAGGAGTTTCAGTAAATTGCTGAGACACTGGCTGCTGTGGAGCATGCGGCGTATTAATTTCGCTTCCAGTATTTGGCTGTTGAGCAGCAGCAAGTATCTGAGGAGCTGCTTGGGAAATTTCATTTTTAAGCTTATCCAGTTCTTCAGCTACTACCTGCTTATAATTTGGAAAATTAGTTTCTAGCCAGCGCAGTGCACCAGCCTCGTCGCTGCGATCTATAAATCCCTCAAATTCATCCAATTGAGCGTCAGTCATTCTTTCTGCCAGACGCATACCTACGTTCATCTCTAGGCGTTCATAGATGGCTTGTAATAATTTGTTTTTTTCGTCTACGGGAAGCGAAGCTAACCCTAAACTGGTTAAGAAATTGTTATCTAATTTAAACATATTGATATATTACCACAGGTAAGCTGAGTATTACTTAAAGTGAGCGCTCTTTAAGCTCTCGAGTAAAGAACTCAATTTTATCTTCTTCCTGCAAATCCACCTTATTTTTGCTTGTAAAACTTAGGCCACACATTTCTCCTTCAAGCACTTCCGTGACATTCTGAGGACCTCTTTTCAGATTCGTAATTTCAACTTCAGCAAGTTGTTCTTTATCTCTCATAATTCTTGCCAAAGCCGGGATTCTAAGTTTACCCTTAGTAACTTCTCCACCACAAATAACTTCTGTCTTGGTTGTTTTAAATATCCCTTTTACTGTAAGGCTTCCAAGTTCAGTTTCTACAACCTCCGGAGCAAGCAAATTACCCAGCTCTTCTCTGGCATCATCAATTAACTCGTATATTACTTGGAAAAGCCTCACCGGAACCTTGTCTCTGGCAGCTAAGTTTCTAACGCCACTTGGAAAATCTATATGAAAACCATAGATTATGGCTTTGCTAGCTGAAGCAAGTCGTATGTCACTGTCATTAACTGCACCTACCCCGCTGCCCACAATTCTAATGGCTACTTCATCATTATCTAGTGTCTTAAGACTATCAATAACAGAGGTTAATGACCCTTGAACATCAGCTTTAACAATTACGTTGAGTTCTTGCAGCTGATTACTTCTATTAATTAAACGGATAAGCTCATTACCGCTTATATTAAGATGCCCGCCACCGCTAGATTTGCCGCCTGAAACCGAAGAGGCTAGCTGCCTAGCCTGCTTTTCATTTACGGCTACCTCAAATGAATCACCAAATTCTGGTAAGCTTTTTAATCCTGTAATTATGACGGGCATGGAAGGCGTAGCCTGCTTTAGAGGTTTGCCGTTCGTGCCTTCGAGGTTTCTTATTTTTCCGTAGGTTCCACCAGCAACTACTAGATCGCCTGTTTTTAATGTCCCTTCAGTCACTAATGCGCGAGCAACTGCACCTCGCCCCTGTTCCATATGAGACTCAATAATTAGCCCAGAGGCAGGTCGATCACTAACCGCCTTCAGCTCTTCAACATCAGCCACAAGTAAAACCATGTCTAGCAGCTCTTTAATTCCTGAGCCATTTTTTGCAGATACCCCCAGAACAACAGTATCTCCACCCCATTCTTCTGGCAATAACTCATTCTCAGCTAATTGCTGCTTTACTCTATCGGGATTAATGTCCGGCTTATCCATTTTAGTGATAGCGACAATTATCTTAACGCCTGCCTTACGAGCAAATCTAATAGCCTCGAGTGTTTGAGGCTTGATACCGTCATCAGCAGCAACTACGATTACAACCACGTCAGTCAACTGCGCTCCATGCTCTCTTAAAGCCGCAAAGGCTTCATGGCCAGGTGTGTCCAAGAAGGTGATAGCTCTTTCGCCATGCTCAATATAGTAAGCAGAGATATGTTGCGTGATTCCACCCGCTTCACCCTTAGCCACGTCAGCACCTCTAATAGCATCAAGCAGACTTGTCTTCCCATGATCTACATGGCCCATAACAGCCACGACAGGCGGCCTTGGCACCGCATTAGGATCATCGATAACGGCCTTGGGTTTCGGGGCTACTGCTGATGACTTGACTGCTTTAACCAGCTCAACATCCAAGCCAAGTTCGCCAACGATTATTTGCGCTGTATCAAAATCAATCTTTTCATTCACGGTAGCCATTACACCGTTCTTCATAAGTTCGGTAATAATCTTTGCTACTGGCAGAGCCAGCTTGTCAGCCAAAACGCCGACTGTAGTCAGTTCATCAACTTCGATCGTTGTCTTCATCTAAGCTGGCTCCTTTCGTGGTTTTATTAAATTAACTACCCTCACCTAAAATTAAAGGACTATTTTTCCTTTAGGCTAAGAGCAATTTTACGATTTTCTAAATCAATATCTAAAATCTTAAATTGCTTCTTCTCATTAAGCTTAAATATTTCTGTAGGGTCAGTAGCATTTTCTTCATCCTCGTTGCCACTAATTTCAGATACATGAACTAGGGCCTCTACACTTGGGCTTAGCTGTACAAACGCACCAAATGGAGTAATCCTTGTTATTTTACCTTCAACAACTTTGCCTTTATCAAATGATTTAACTTCGCCCAGCCAAGGATCGTCGCTCATCTGCTTAAGGCTAAGCGACAGTCGGTCCTTATCTATTGAAATAATCTTAGCTTCAACTTCCTGCCCTGTTTTTACATAGTCCCTAGGATCTTCTACACGCTCCCAAGATATTTCAGAAATATGGATTAGACCTTCAATACCCTTAACATTAACGAATGCTCCGAAATCAATCACGCCCGTAACTACGCCCTGGACTACATCGCCTACCTTAAGCTCAGTAAGCCTTGACTGCATATCATCCTTAACAGCTTCCTTCTCAGAAAAGATCAGCTTGTTTTCTTTACGGTTAGCGTCTAAGATTCTTACCCTCAGCGGAATATTTACAAGAGCGTTTAGCTTTTGCAGAATCTCATCTTTATCTGCGCCAGAAACTCGCGGGTAGTGATCTGCAGCAAGCTGAGATACTGGCAAGAATCCCCTAATGCCTTCCATTTCAATCAGTAGTCCGCCTCTGTTAGCGTCATATGCATTGATCTCCACTATTTCTTGAGATTCAAATAAACGCTGCAGCTCGTCCCAGCCACGATCTTTAGCAGCACGCTTCATGCTAAGCAGCGCATGACCTTCATCCAGCTCAGGGTCTACTACGCTGACTGTAACCTGCTCTCCTTCTTCAATTTTCTGCCCATGGCCGATTTCACGACGCATTACTACGCCGACGCCATTTGCGCCTAAATCTATCCAAACTTCGTGCTTTCTAACAGAAGTTATTGTTCCTTCTACGACATCCCCTGACTTAAGCTGCCTAATCTCAGCTCCGGCCAATAGATCATCCATAGTAATTGTTTTTGACATGTGTAACATGCCTCCTTATGAGTTCTGTGGTACGCCTTAGCGCATTTCTCCAGTCAGACTTAACTACTATTATATCTGTAGTACCCCTATAAGTAAAGACTGGCCGACAGTACGATGCTTGATACTTTTAAGTTACCAACTATACTAATAGGCATGTACTTAACAATAGATATCGGCGGCACTAAAACTCTGCTCGCCAGAATGAAAAAAAACGGACAGGTTGAGGAGTCATTTAAATTTCCAACGCCGCCAACATACAAAGAATTTATAGCTCAGCTGGAAGAAAGTATTGCTAAAATTACAACTAGCAAATTCACTCTGGTATGCGTAGCTGCCCCTGGTAAAATTGACCGTAATGAAGGTGTCGTGCTTGCATTCGGTAACCTTGATTGGAAAAATATACCTCTTAGAGCGGATATTAAGAAGATGACGGGCTGCGATGTGTTAATAGAAAATGATGCTAAGTTAGCTGCCCTTTCTGAGGCTCGCCTGCTAGACCCTCCTCAAGAAAAAGTTGTATATTTAACTGTGAGTACGGGGATAGGCAGCGGTACAGTAATTAATAATGTATTAGACCCCGATCTAGAAGATGCTGAAGTAGGCCACATGCTCTTTGAGAAGGATGGAAAATTGGTTACCTGGCAGTCATTCGCTAGTGGTAAAGCTATAGTCAGACGCTTTGGCAAATTGGCAAGCGAGATAGATGACCCTGAAATATGGAAAATTGTCAGCTATGATTTAGCAATGGGCATAATGGATATCTCGGCCAACATTCAGCCTGATATCATAATAATAGGTGGTGGCGTCGGCAGTCATTTTAAAAAGTATGGAAAGTACTTGAGAGAAGAGCTTAAAAAGTACCAAAGCCCCATGGTCCCAGCACCCAAAGTTGTAGGCGCTAAACGACCTGAAGAAGCAGTTGTTTATGGGTGCTATGAGCTAATAAGAGATTATGAGCGACTTCAAAAATCTGTTAAATGAACTAAAAGTCAGCTACCCTGAAATAAAGTTTAAAAAAGGCGACTACTTTTATTGGTCGCCGAAAGATAATACTGTTACCTACACCCCTCAATCTATTAGCCCTGACATTGCCAAGTGGTCATTACTGCATGAAGTTTCTCATGGCATACTGAAACACACCAGTTATAATAGCGACTTTGAGCTAGTAAAACTTGAAGTTGCTGCATGGCAACAAGCCGGTCTGCTAGGTAAAAAATTTAGTATAGCCATTAGCCAGGATCATGTTGAAGACTGTCTTGATACTTACAGGGATTGGCTGCATCGGCGAAGTAGCTGTCCAAAATGCACCAATGTTAGTCTGCAGACTAAAATTGATACCTACAGATGCTTTAACTGTAACTCATCCTGGAATGTTAGTAACTCTCGCTTCTGCAGACCATACAGAAAACTAACTAAGGCTGATTAGCTTTCTTCAACCTTAATCCCGGAGTCACTATTAATCTCTACGCCTGATTCTACTTGAGGCACAGTTGGTACCTGCTGAATTATTTCAGTCGTTGTAACAGGAGTATTTAATTCTTGGAACATTAAGTACTGCATTAGAATCATGCCAGCACTGAATCCAACTACAAGGATAACTAAGCTATCAAGTAGTCGATTCCAGAAAGAATCTTGGCTTATTTCTTGATAATAATCATATGGATTCATAACGTTACCTTATAAATTTAAGCTATGCGAGGAGACACTCTAGATCCATAACCTCGACTTAGAAAATTAGCTCGGCCTACAAGCCTCATACGCTACCTCCAGCACCGAGCTAATTTATATACGGCTCTTCTTAAGCGGCTTTCTTAGTACGGCGACTAATGCGTCCGCCTTTAGCGCCAGCTATACGAGCAAGCTCACGGTTTGCAGCAAAACCACCAGTTGTGCCTTTTTTACCGCCCATTGCACCGATTTTTGCATAGAAATCAGCACCATATTTAGCTTTGTTAGTCTTTGCAGCGGCTGCGCCGCCTTTAGCTGTTCCTGCCATCTACAATCTCCTTTTGTGGCCTTGATTCAGTATATTTAAATCAAGAAACTCTTATTTATGACACCTCGCTAGAGAAATAAAAAAGGCCCCTTGCCTGCTTCCAGACAAGAAACCCTCATAATTCCCTATTGAATACGCTTATGATAACACAAGCTTAAGCTTTAGTCAATACTTTTATGTTTTGGGCCGTTGCTAATTACAAATTTATTGAATTATAGCCCCAACCCGCTCATTACATTATAAAGTACGTAGGCAGGCCATACTGCTGCTTGCAAGAATGCAAGTACGTCGCCCCAAAAGCCAATATTTCTCTCTATAAAGAACACCAAAGCACCTATATATGCCATGAAAAATATGTAACCCAGCCCACTATCTACCTTAACATTAACTTTTTCACTTGCCATTTTGCTTCTCCACTTACACTTAAATCCTAGCACACAACCAAAAAAGTCTCAGGCGTAATTTAAATTTTATAGGTCATAAAAAGAAAAGAGACCCCCGTTAAGGAGGCCTCTTTTATAATTCGGCATCGTGCTATTTTCCCAGGCCTTGATTTGCCAAGTATAGTAACCGCTGCGAGGCTTAACTGCTGTGTTCGGGATGGGAACAGGTGTTTCCCTCGCGCCATGGACACCGAAAGAAGGTCACTAACAGAACTTCGCAAACTGATATAAACCGATCAGGCGGTGGTCCGTTAATGTCCTTTTTTCAGCATCCATAGGATGCCATTAGATAAGTATAATTTTCTACTGAACAAAATGCTGGAATTTACCACTTAGATTTACATTAAATGGTCAAACCAACAATAACTAGTCAAAGCTAATTTTTACTCTTCTCTACCTGTAACGATTACGGCAGAGAAGAGTGCATAAAAAGTCGATGGATCTATTAGTACGCTTCGGCTGCACACGTTACCGTGCTTCCACCTTGCGCCTATCAACCAGATAGTCTTTCTGGGATCTCATAGGGAAACCTTATCTTGAAGTCAGTTTCGCGCTTAATATGCTTTCAGCGCTTATCTATACCACACGTAGCTACCCAACAATGCTCTTGGTAGAACAATTGGTACACCAGAGGTGTGTTCAACCCGGTCCTCTCGTACTAGGGTCAAATCTTCTCAAGTTTCCTTGCGTCC
>CAZHAQ010000008.1:0-24270 GCA_964529785.1 uncultured Candidatus Saccharibacteria bacterium | reverse complement strand
AGTTACCTTATCGCTAGCTCCACCAGAGGTAATATACTTGAATCCACCTACGATGATCATGATAACTGAAACTATACCGACAATCCATGATAAGAGGTCAACTATGTCATTAACTGCATTAGTAACACCCTGAGAGCTTTGGCCGGTAGTCTGAGCACAGCTGCTTCCATCTGGGCCGGTTAGAGCAGTGCCTGAACAAAGGCTATCCTGAATTCCTTGAGCGCCAACAACACCAACAGTAGCGACCGCTGGGACAAACAACGAAGAGGTCAAAACAAACACTGTGATTATTTGTTTGATTTTATTTATCATCTTTTATTATTCCTTAATTACGTTTATTTTCTTTAGTATTATTTATATCACCCTTAACTTCTTACTGCAAGCAAAAGCGTGATAAGAAAGTGGTGATTCTAAGTAACTTTGCCAAGTACAAATCTGACCATTAGCTGGGCTAGGGCAGCAACCGCTACACCGACAAGGGCATAGATAAGTGTACTTCTGGCGCTGGCAATACTATTTGCATCCCCGTTAGCTGTAATAAACTTCAAGCCTGCGATAATAATCATAAATATAGCGATTATACCCACTATCCAGGAAAGCAAAGATATCGCCTCTCTTACTAGACTAGTTACGCTAGCGCTCGCAGCGTTCTGATCACAGTTTTTACCGACAGCCCCACCAATACCATCACAGGCTGCCTGCTTAGATTCTGGCGCAACCTGCGCCGATACATTGCCTGCTAAAGCTAAGGGAGCTACAGACAAAAAGAGCAGGGAACTTATTAGCAGCCCCGATTTTATTTTTTTAATAATCCTCATAATGATTTAACACTCCTAAATCCTACTTAATACAAAACTAACCAGAAGTTGAGCTGAAACAAATATGACTATACCGACAAGCGCATAGATGATTGTGTTTCTTGCGCTAGCTATGCTATTTGGATCGCCGCTGGCGGTTATAAACCTAAGGCCTGCAAGTATAATCATGAATACTGAAGCAATTCCTACCGCCCAGCCCAATAGCCTTACTACGTTCAAGATTATACCTCCTTCGCCCGACAACGGGTTGCTGCCGTCAGCATTACAAACTGAAGCATCCGACGTATTGCTATCGCAGACAGGCTTTAGAGGATTAAACTGGGCTGAAGCAGTATTGATATTTCCTAGGAACACCGGAAGGGAAAAGACTAAAGCTAGTATTGGTAAAAAGAGTTTGCGCATTATATATTCCCAACCACAAAAGTTACTATTGTTAATGCCATGAGGCTTATTATAAGTCCAATTGACGCGTATATAATTGCATCACGTGCTCTTGAAACGTCTTCAGATTTTCCTCTTGAAACTACTATCATAAAAGCTGCAATAGAAATTATTAAAACTGCTACTGCAGCAAAAATTCCAAAAACAATTTGTAGCATATCATTTACACGCCCAGATGTAAGTTCGGTTTTCGGTACATTTGGAATGCCGCCCGGATCTATCATTTGCGCCATTTTTATTAGTAGATGATTCATTTATATATAGTTTACACTTCTTTTAATATTTTTATGAAGTTAACCTGGTAGCAATAAAGCTGATTATGCTTGCTGCGGCTATGGCTACCACTAAACCTATGAGGGCATTAATGATTGTTTCGCGAGCCGCCTTTGCGCTGTCCGGACTACCTTGAGAGGCCATTAGTCTAAATCCGCCATAAATAACAAACCCGACGGCAACTAAGCTAGCTATCCTGAGCAAGGCCTCAACCACAGCCACTCCTACATAGCCCGCTGCTCTAACCCAGTCAAACTTATTATTTACAGTGGGCCCGTTAATTGCACAGTCATCTATGCCTTGTGGATCGGGACCTACGTCTAGATATTTATACCAGGTCGGAAGACCTAGCATAGAAGTATTACAGTGTGGCGCAACCAATGCACTTGCTTGTGCAGGCAGAACGATTGCTGGCAATATCAGCAAATTCATAAATAAAGCCAAAGAGAAAAACAACTTCTTCATAATCTACAATAATCCTCCCGGTACGAGATAATTAATAATTCCATAGCCAAATATGAAGAAGAGAAGGGCGATGATAGCATTCCTAATTCTATCTTTTGCAGCTGCCACTCTCTGCGCGTCGCTACCGGCTGCTGAATAAAGAATGCCGGCATATATAAGAGAGCCGACGATCACAACACCTGCTAAGCCAGCTAATACATTTATAAATAGAACTAGGTAATCTAAAATCCCACAACTACCGTTCCCAGCCTTGATGTCTCCTTCACAGTCATTTTCTTTGTAATTTGGGGTGGTATTGCTAGTAGGGCCCGTACTATTTTTTGACTTATCACATCTCCTAGCATCCTGGTTCCAAGTCCCGCCAGAATCGCGACAGTTTTGTATATCCCTATACATTGAGTCTATGCTCTGGGAATAAATAGGTGCAGTTAATATAGCTAACTGCAAGAACAGTATTACCGACAGTGAGATTATTGCCAGAATAATATTCTTTATATTTTTAGTTATTATCATTTGCTTGCATTTTACTTCAGAAAAGACATTATAGTCAAAAATCACTCGTAATATGAATGTTTGTTTGTGATATTATTAGTAAAATGCTAAAGGTTAAAGCAAAATTAGGGCAAACTGGGGTATTATTTTTACTTGCTTTATTTTTGTCTACAGCCGTAATACAACTATTTGTCACTAATCAAAAAATATATGCTGGGCCAATAGATGAAGCCTTCCGCATGACAGGGGAACAGGTAGATAAAGATGTAGCGATACGCGTCATTAGAAAATGTTTCAAGAATGAGCCTAGGGTTCATTTAAATGATTACGATGTATTGCATAGTAAACATTGGCACGATGCAGTTGAACACATCGGTGTAGTTTCAGGCTCCTTCACCACACAAAATGCTGACAATGGCAATAAGGAGATAAACTGTAGAAACGAAAGCCAAATGAACTCAGTATTTAGAGTCTTAGGGTTTAACAATGTTGGCGCTTTTATGCGACATTTTTATCCAACGGGATCGAATAACAGAAATTGTACTGACAATCATTGCCCCCTAAACGTAGATAACGATAACGACCTAGTAAATAGGCTGCGATTTATTACTATAAAACTGGAAGAAAGAGTTGATTTAAGGTTAAATCGTGGCAATGTAGACTACTTAAAAGCACTCCGAACTTTTGAGAATGGCCAATGTAAAGGCAAATACACAAACTCTGTATCTGGCATTCCGTCTGAGAATTATCTAGGTGGCGACCCAAAGACTAAGGTTAACGCAAGAACTGGCGAGATAGATAGATTTGACTATGCTACATTTGATATACCTCACGGGACTAACTTGCAAGACACCGGGACTAATCATATGTTTGGTGGTGACCCGACATGCGTTCAGCTAGCGCGAAAAGTAAGCGAACTTTCTGTAAGTATGCGTAACTTTGTAGGAGGTTATCAGTTAAACTGTGCCCCTACTAATTCCAATCGAAGTAACTTTGATTACTGCGATGAGCCTGAACAAGGAGTTGGAGATAATAATCCGGCCGTGACTAGAGAAGAAGGAGAAGAAGATAATTCCTGTGAATCAGCTAGCGGACCGCTGGGATGGATTATGTGTCCCATTGCTGGAATTTTAGATAGCGCAGTCGGCTTTTTAGACGAACAGATTACTAGCGCCCTGTACTTAAAAGATGATTACTTTGCTGGTGAATCCGGGGATAAACTTAGAGAGTCATGGGTGCAAATAAGAAATATTGCTTATATTATTCTAATCCCAATCATGCTGGTTATGGTTATTGGAACAGCCCTGGGATTTGAAATCTTTAGCGCATACACAATCAAGAAGGCGCTACCTAGAATGGTTATAGCAATTATTTTCATAACCCTGTCTTGGTATATATGCTTATTTATAGTCAATTTTACAAATGTAGTTGGGGCAGGGATTAAAGGCCTTATTACTTCGCCGTTTGAAATTGACCCCTACCGCAGTGGGCTAAAAGATGCTCTTGATAGTGCAGGTGTTACGCAAGCTGGCGACGGATGGGTTCAGGCTGGATTAAGCGGAGCCGCGGTTGGAGTTATTGGAGTAGCTGGAGTTGCAGCTGGCTTTCTTTCAGGTGCCTTGTCACTCGGTATTATTATGAGCACTCTAGCCACAGCAGCTTTAATTTTGGGTGCTATCTTTCTGCTGCTGATTGCACGCCAAATGATTTTAATTGCGCTGTTCTTGATTGCGCCACTAGCAATTCTATCCTGGATTTTTCCAGGTAACGATAAATTATGGAAGCTATGGTGGAGCAGTTTTAGCAAGCTGCTGCTGCTATTCCCGCTTATTATGCTGCTTATAGGCGTAGGGCAAGTATTTGCATCAGTAACCGGTGCAGCCAGAAGTGGAGCAGGCGAAAACCAATTAATTACTACCATAATTATTATTGCAGCTTACGTAATGCCGTTCTTCTTTATACCTTTTGCGTTTAAATGGGCGGGCGGTCTTTTTGCCAACCTTGCTGGAATGGTTAACGATCGGGAGCGAGGCCTACTTGATAGACTAAAGAAAGGAAGAGCCGAAAAACGAGAGAAGCTTAGAGGTCTTGCAGGCAATAACAGGCGCTTTAACCCTAGCGGCAGGTTAGGAAGACTTAATAATGCCGCTGGATGGATAGCAGATCCTATGAATTCTGCAAAAATCAAGTTTGGCACTGCAGGTGGTAGGGCTCTAGCATCGGAATTAACGCAAAAATCAGCGGCACAAAGTCAGGATCTTGCAAAGTGGATGTCTAATGCAGACTTTAACCAGGAGGCGGCCACTGCAATTATGGAAGCTTACCAAGAAGGGGGCGGTAAATTAACAAAACAAGCCTTAGATAATAAAATAGCGAAATTAAAAGAAGGCGGCACACAGGACAGGGCGGCAGCCAATATACTTGAAGGTAGTGGTGCGTTTCTGCTAAACACCTATCAGAGCGAGGAATTCGGAAGAGCGGATATTGGCATGGCAGCAGGTTATGTTAAAGCGTCCCAAGGCTTTATGAATAGCAAAGATCCAGATGAATTAGCTAATTATGCGAACTTCTTAAACAGTAAAACCCCTGGCCTTGGAGATACTTTTAAAACACAAGCAGGTCTTATGGCGGGTCAAGGTGGAGGCCTAGGCAAGGTTGGATACAGTGAACAGGTTGATAGAGATGGTAACTATGTTGCTGGAGGCACCGCAGCTAGAGCAATTCAGCTAGCGAGATCGGGTGTACAAGATATTGCCGGCACAAAATCCGGTCAACTTAAGCAGCACTTCTTAGGAGAAGGCAAGGCCTTAGACCAAATCATGAAGACAGACGGGTTTAGCGATGTGGCAACCGGGGAAAGCATTACTATTGATAATGAAAAGAGAAAAGCTGTTATGGATAACATAGCCCAGGCTGCATATGGGTATAATACCCCTGCAGAAACGGCAGCCGTCCTAAGAGCAGAAATAGCAAGACTAAAAGAAGGGCATACGGTTATAGAGAACGTTACAGATAAAGATGGTAAGGTGATAGGACAAAGAGAAGTCGGCACTACTGACTTAGGTAGAATGCTACTAAATTCTGAGGCTCAGGCTAGAAGAGCAACCTCAGAAGAAGGAAGAAGAGCTGGCGCAGAACCAGCTGCTGACCCCGAATAATAATTAAGTTTTAGGCTTTTCCGATACTTTATTGACACTAAAGCTATAAAGTGTTGATGATTTGTAAAAGCTGTATATATGTGGTATATTTACACAAAGTGAAAACTTTTAGTAGACTCCTTGCGGGCTTGTTGCCGTTGCTGATATTTCTTAGCACCGCATTATCTATCACACCTCTGTTCGTAAACTCTGCCAGTGCAGCTTCTACATATGAGTACGTGGAAGTAAGCTCTAGCTCTAATCCTGGCTCCTGTGACTTAGGCTCGTCCGATAAATCTATAGCTATTATAGAAAAAGAACAGTCTTCGGGAGCTAATTCAACATTAACCTATTACTGGTGTCTGGTTCCGCAAACATCTTATGAGTTTACGCGCCAAGGCAATCAGACAAGCCGTATAGTAGTAGATGAATCAAATGCAGGACAAGGAAATCTTAGAACTTCTAGCTCCGGGCAATCCAACACCATATCAATCAGTAATTCTGGAGTAGTTGCACAAAATACTGGAAACACCGATTCAGGTTCAGATGACAGTTCGTGTGAATCTATTGGGGTTATGGGCTGGCTAGTCTGTCCGCTTATAAACTTTATGAGCGGTGCTATCAACTGGCTGGATGAGCGTATACAAAAGCTGCTGGCTGTAGGGGAAGACAAATATACCAACCCCGAGCTAAAAGTCGCCTGGTCAAATTTCAGGAATATAGCTTACATAATATTAATTCCAATCATGCTGGTTATGGTTATAAGCACCGCTCTTGGTTTTGATATTTTTAATGCCTACACAGTCAAAAAAGCGCTGCCCAGGATGGTGATTGCCGTTATTTTCATAACAATGTCTTGGTACATTACCGTATTCTTAATCAGCTTCTTTAATACTATTGGCTCAGGCATTCTAGGACTTATGACCTCTCCGTTTGGCATAGATAATGGAATGAATTTGAATTCGCTATTCGGAGCAAGCAGCGATAACGTCGGTGATGTAGCAAGCACAGCCGGAAGCGCTGCTGTACAGTGGGCAGCAGTCTTGGGCCCGCTAGTAGGACTTGCCGCACTGGCGACTTCTCCAGGGGGGCTAGCCATATTATTCCTTTACCTTGGACCTGCGCTTTTATTTATTCTAGGCGCATTTCTAGTACTAGTTTTAAGAGAAATGTTTATTTTAGCCGGAGTGCTACTTGCACCGCTAGCTATTCTGGCCTGGATATTCCCAGGCAATGATTCAATGTGGAAGTTGTGGTGGAATACTTTTTCAAAGCTACTACTTATGTACCCATTGATAATGCTAATACTAGGCGCAGGGCGTATTTTTGCCCACTTGCTAGACATATCTGGCGCAGGAAGCTTTGAGGCCTTGCTTATCCCGCTTCTAAAGCTTACTGCCTACATATTGCCTTACATGTTTATCCCGTTTGCATTCAAATTTGCAGGCGGGGTTTTCGCAAATCTAGCTGGCATGGTAAATGACCGTGAACGCGGGCTATTTGATAGGATGAAGAAATCTCGTCAGGAGAAATGGGGCTCTTACCGTTCGCGTGGAGGCAAGAATGAAGTGTATGGCAAAGAGAGAGCAGAAGGAGCATCCGGGTTCAAAGGAAGGTGGATGCGAGGAGTTAACTCGGCAAGCGGCTGGGTATTTGATCCTGTCAATAGCACTAAGATTAAGCTCGGGACCGAAGGTGGTAAAAAGGTATTAAGCCAGATTGGACTATCGCACAATGAAGCCAACCTTAAGCTTGCTGAAAAATTAGGCAAATCTGGAGCTAATGATAAATTATTACGCGCGCTCTATGCAGACACTGCTTATGAATATGTAGATGCTAATGGCGTATCCCATGCTGCTCAAATTACTAAATGGGATGGAACTATGTCAGGGCTTGGCACTGTCGCAAGAGATCTACAACTTGCCGGACAGCGAACCGGCGACGCCACCTATCTTCTTGCAGCTAAAACAGCCGGCGATGGCGGCCTTAACTGGCTTGCAAATAAGAACATGGACGAAGAAACAATTGGCGCTTCAGTCAATGCGGCGGCAGTACTAGCTCAGGCTCAGCAGGGATTTGTTAGAAGGGGTGAAATCCAAAGTGTTGCTAGTGGCATGAGTATTGGCAGCGAAGCTTCAGGCTTTGTTACCACCGCCCAACTAATGGGCGCCAGATCAGCCGGCATGAAGCCGGGCTATGGCGTGAGGGCACAAGTTAACGCAGAAGGCAAGGTTGAGTATGTGGCTGGTGATCTCGGTGCCATGATAGAACAGGCTACTAGAATGAGTACCCAGGACTTTGGCGGCATGAAGGGTGGAGAATTTGAGCGCAACTTCGGGGAAGCAATTAAGACTATTTTGTCTAGCCCTCAAGACAACGAAGGAAATATTACATATATAGATAGATCCGGCGATCAACCAGTTCAAAAAACCATTAAACTGGCGCCAGGTACCCAGCAAACTGTACGCGAAACTATTGTTCAAACTTATGCCTCCTACACTACTCCGGATACCCGAAATCGAATCAAGAAAATGCTTATTGAGAGCAAGGAAATGGCCGCTCCCGGACCATTGACCGATGCCCAGAGGCGTCAGATAGCCGAAGAAGTAGATAGGGAGCTAAGAAGATTTTCTGACCCAAATACAGAGAACAATAATAACAGGCCCGACCCGAACCCTCCTGCAGGCGGTCCACCTGGCGGCCCATAATCCTAAATTTGGCATTAATCCGCCAAAGCGAATCTTTTTAGTTTAATCTTAATCATTTATACTTATAGTTAAATATGGCTACTTATAAAGTACTGCAAGACATTGAGGCTGAAGATAAACTTTTTGGCCCGCTAACTTTAAAGCAATTTATTTTTGCTGCTATAACCATAGTAATTGGTTTTATAGGCTTTAGAACTCTTATTTCGCCTGCACCTATGCCGATTAAGTTATTTATATTGATGGTGCTATTGCCATTCTTTTTAATATTCGGTTTTCTAGCCGCCCCAATTGGCCGCGACCAGCCCAATGACATATGGCTGCTTGCCAGGTTAAGGTTTTTATTTAAGCCAAGAACTAGGATCTGGAACCAAGATGGAATCAGCGAGCTGGTTACCATAACAGTTCCTAAAAAAATTGAGAAAGTTTACACTAAAAACTTGTCCCAAGATGAAGTAAAAAGCAGACTCCAAGCCCTTGCAAACACTGTAGACAGCCGAGGCTGGGCAGTAAAGAACGTAAACACTAATTTATTTGCAAAACCAGGCTATCTGGCTGATACCAGCTCCTCCGATCGATTAATTGACCCGGGCACCATCCCCCAAGAAGTACCGGCTGTAGACGTGCTGGCTTCTGACGACATGCTGGACACTAACAACAATGCCAGGGCGCAGCAATTAGACAGCTTAATCCAGCAATCGAGCACTCGTCACCGCAAAGAAATTACAGATCAAATGACCGGAGGGCAGGGCTCTTCAACGCCTAGCCAGCCTGCGCAGGATTACTGGTTTATGAATCAGCCTGCCGATCCAAGTACACCCCTACCTCAAGACTTTGCGACTTTTCAAAATCAACCGGTCGTAACGCCGGGAAGTGATGACTATGTAAAGTCTATGCAGGCAACCGCAGAAGAGGAAGAGCTGGCACAAAAAATTCGTGAACGTAACCGCCAGACAACAGGACATATGTACGATAATATGAAGATACTGCAGCCACTTCACGACAGAGATGGACAACCGATCCAGCAGCCACCTGAAATCAATCCTCTTAACCAACAAGAAATGAGACAAGAACCTGTCAATCCTGCTATACTTGAGCTTGCACAGAATGACGATTTGAACGTCGCGACTATCGCCCGTCAGGCAAATCAAATGAATAAGCCGAAAGATGATGGCGAAGTGGTGATATCGCTGCATTGATAAATGCGACTTCAGGGGGTGGCAATTATATTTTATGAATCCAAATAATCAAGATTACAATGGAGCACAAATGGCTGGCGCCACGCCGGACCCTGCTTCAATGCAGCAAGGATACGGCCAGCCCATGCAGCCATACGCAAACCAGCAGATGCAGGCGGAACAGCCCCAGTATCAGCAGAATCCGCAACAAGCCCCGCAAGCAGCTCCCGTGCCGAACCAGCCAGGGCAGCCCGATGCAAAACCTGCCAATCCAAATAGCACTCAGAACACCTTGCAGATTGCTGAAATTAGAGACGGTATAGTCATCATGAATGATGGGTCGTTTAGATCGGTACTGATGATGAAAAGCGTAAACTTTGACCTCATGAACCCGCAGGAGCAGGAAGCTGTAGAATATAGCTATCAGGGTTTTTTAAATTCGCTATACTTTCCAATACAAATTCTCGTGCGTTCTCAGAAAGTTGATATACGACCCTACCTGGAGAGATTAGACAAAATAAGATCCGAGCACGACAATATGCTGCTGGCGCTTTTAATGGAAGACTACATAGATTTTATGAATAATATTGCGATGCAGACCAATATTATGGACAAGCAGTTTTACGTAGTTATACCTTTCATCCCAGCTGGCCTGGAGGCTCAAAAAGCTGTAGAAGCCAGCAAAAACTTCATGAATAATCTAGTTGGCGCCTTTAGGCCTACAGAGGCTCAGCATGTCGTTATTAACGAAGCTGACCTAGAGGCTGCTAAAGCCGAGCTTAGAAACCGGGTACAAGCCGTACTTGCCGGCCTTATGCAAACGGGCGTGCAGGGCTTGCCGCTAGACACCCAAGAGCTAATTGAGTTGTTTTATGACGCCTATAATCCAGATACCGCTACTCGCCAGCAACTTAAGAATTTTAACGACCTGACAGCACCTGTCATTACTAAAGGAGAAGGCATGGCTAGGCAGCCTAACTTAGAAAGAGAGCTGCAGTAATGGCGTTCGGTAAGAAAAAGCAGCAGTCGGATCCAGTAGCCATGGCTCAAGCCCAGAGGCAAAGGGAAGAGCAGGAAGTCCAAGAAGCCTTTAATAAAGGCGTAACTGCACTGCGAGACTTTATTGCTCCTAGCTCTATTGAACTGCAAAGCGGCTATTTTAGAATTGGCACTAGGTATGCACGGACGCTATACGTCTACGGCTATCCTAGACAGGTATTCACAGGTTGGCTGGGCACTATGGTTAACCTTGATGAAGTAATTGATTTAAGCATGTTTATCTACCCGGTTGAAAGCCAGGTTGTACTTGAAAACCTTCGCAAGAAAGTAACTCAGCTTGAAGCTGGCATTCAAATAGATTCTGAAAAAGGCCGGGTTCGCGACCCAGGCAAACAGGCGGCCATCCTAGACGCCGAAGAAATGCGCGACAAGCTACAGGTAGGCGAAGAAAGATTCTTCCGATTTGGACTTTACTTCACACTTTACGCCAGCAGCGAAGAAGAATTAGAGTTTGTAACCCATAAAGTTGAATCACTGCTTGGCCAGCAGCTTGTCTATAGCAAGATTGCTACCGCCCAGCAGGAGCAAGGCTTAAATAGTACTATTCCTCAATTTGTTGACCAGCTGCAGATTAGGCGGAATATGAACACCGGCGCGCTTAGCACTACTTTTCCGTTTACTTCGGCGGACCTTAGCCAGGAAAACGGCATTATGTATGGAATTAACATGCACAATTCCGGATTAGTTATATTTGACAGGTTTTCTCTAGAAAACGGCAATTCGGTAGTATTTGCCAAGTCTGGTGCCGGTAAAAGCTTTGCTGTTAAGCTGGAAGCTCTTCGCAGCCTCATGTTTGGCACAGAGATATTTATTATTGACCCGGAAAATGAATACCAGAGAATGGCCGAAGCGGTTGGCGGTGCTTATGTAAAGCTCAGCCTTAATTCGCCGACCAGAATCAATCCATTTGACCTTCCGCAAGTAATTGACAGCGATGAGTCGGGCGATGCATTGCGCAGCAATTTAATTACGCTTCACGGACTCTTAAGACTAATGATGGGCGGCGCTCAGGCGCAAATGGCCAATTCATCGCAAGCCGGCATTGTAATGCCAGCCCTAAGTCCGGTAGAAGAGTCCGATCTTGATGCTGCTTTGATTGAAACCTATAAACGCGCTGGAATAACCGACGACCCCCTAACTCACCAGTCCCCGCCGCCAACAATAGCCGACCTATACGACGTACTGCTGCATATGGGCGGAACCGGGCCGAATCTTGCCCAAAGGCTGCGCAAGTATACCAGCGGCACATTTGCAGGCATCTTTAGCCAGCAAAGTAATATTAATATCAATAACCCGATGGTGGTATTTAATATCCGTGATCTTGAAGATGAACTTAGGCCAGTTGCTATGTATATTGTCTTAAATTACATCTGGAATAAGACTAAAAGCGACCAGAGAAGGCGCATTCTAGTAGTTGACGAAGCTTGGCAGCTAATGAAATATGAGGATTCTGCCAATTTCCTATTTAGCCTGGCTAAGCGAGCCAGAAAGTACAATCTTGGTATTACGACCATTTCTCAAGACGTTGAAGATTTCATGGGCTCTAAAATGGGGCGAGCAATTGTTGCTAACGCTAGCATGCAGCTGCTTCTTAAGCAGTCGTCATCCGCAGTAGATGTGTTAAGTGACGTGTTTAAGCTAACCAGCGAAGAGAAGAAGAGATTAAGCCAATTCCCGGTAGGACAGGGCCTTTTCTTTGCTGGGCAAAACCATGTTCACATACAAATTCTTGCAAGCCCAACCGAGCAGAGCCTAATTACTACCAACCCAGCACAAGTACAGGCGATCGAGGCTGGCGAAATAACCCAGGGTCAAGGTACAATAGACCTAGATAACAGATTAGCACCAGGAATGTAGGGCTTTAAATAAATGCCGACAAATACTCTACCTGATAATGACGAGCTTAGAAAAATAACGGGGATTGGCGAAGACGAAGAACAAGCCATGGACCGTGAGGCTTATAATGGCGCCAGCCAGGATATTGCCGAGCGCGAAGACCTAAAGAATAGCACCGGTGAAGACGAAATTCCTTTCAGTAACACTGGAAAAAGACGATTTAGGCTAACTAAAAAGCAGGGTATTGCTGGTGGTCTAGTTGGATTAGTTATTGGCGGCGGAATGGGCATAATGTCAGTAATCCAAGGCCCGCTGCAGATACTGCACGCAGCAAATTTTGTCACTGATTTTCTCAAGCCCAATATAGACACCCAGGACAGCAGCGCGCGCAGGCTCTATAACACTGTTACAGGTCAGGGCGAAAAAAACCGGCTGGGAGCTATGGCCAGCGCCTTAACTACAAAAAATCTTGATAAGTTAAAGTTTGCTGGTATTGAAACTGACTTTGAAACTGCGGACGGTAAAGGGCGCAGGAAACTTCAAGCTATACACGTCAACCCAAACACTACCGAAGGCAAAGCTTTATTGGCAAGAGTAAGGGCAGAAGGCGTACCTCTTCCAGAAGCAGGTCCGGGTGGACGCATTACTTTAAGGGCAGACATTAGAGGAAGGGACGGAGGCAGGCTGGTAAGATCATTAACCGATGAGATGGTAGGCCTTGCAGGGAAAAAAGGAATTGCAGGCGCAATAACAAAAAGAAGGTTCAAGAAACTGTTCAGAGCTGACTTCCACCCCTTGAGCGTAGCAAGAAGAACTGGTGAAGACTTTGTAGATACAGTCAAAAGAAGACGAACTGAAAGAGCCGAAAGAATCAGAGAGGGTACTAAATCAAATGGTTTGGGCAATCCTACTGGAGAAGTGGATGAAAACGGCAACCAAAGCCAAGTAGACTCTTCCGTGGAAGGGGAAAGCAATGCGACAAGAGATCTAGTAGATGGCACAAAAGGCCAGTCTAGAACCGACAGAATAAAAGCCTTCAGATCCAGCAGCCTTTTTAAAGGCGGTGCGACGGCTGCAGCTATTGTCGCGATTGCATGTTCGGTTAAAGAATTGGGAGATAATATACCCGAATATAAAATGCTGAATGTAGTACAACCGCTGATACGACTATCAGTGTCTACTGCAGCTGCGGGATCGCAGGTAATGGCCATGCAGGATATAGACATGGCAGAACTTGCTAGTGTTGCGGAAGCTTTTTACGATGAAGAAACGGGCACGTCATGGGCTGGTGGAAAAGCTGTCAAATCTACCAATGGGGAGCCCGGAGGGGCTCCGCTTGACCCCGCCATAGAGTCTCAAATTATCGGATCATACAACGGCGAGAAGCCTGCATTATTTACAGTGTTTGACAACCCAATCCTGGGCCCTGTTTGTGGGGTAAACAGCTGGTTTGGCAGTCTACCAATCATAAAACAGCTTGGTGATGTGACAGATAGCCTAATGAATGGCGCTGCCTCGCTTGCCACTGGAAAAAGCATTGAAGACTGGATGGCTGATTTAGTTGGAGCGCTTTCAGGTGAGGCTATAGACGTATTGGCTCAAGGTGCAGAATTTGGCAATTTACTAGCATATGGCTCTCACATATCCTCTGTTGCTGGTGCTATCGCATTTGGGGCAACCGACCTCAATCCTGCCCAAGCCGCCGAATGGGATAATTATATTTATGAGCAAGATTTAGCCTTAAGAAAAAAGCAGGGTATATCGGAAAGATTATTTAATGCCGCTTCGCCAAACTCTCTAATTGGGGGGTTGGTGTTCAAGCTAAACAGCACACCGGCCTTCGGATCCATATCGAACTTTATTAGAACCGGGCCTATCTCTATGACATCGGGATTATATGACGGATTTTCAGCCCTACTCGTCAAACCCACATTTGCACAAACAGTAAACGGATATGATTTTGGCATCCCTAAGCATGGCATCCCACTATCAACGCTTCAGTCTGAGCGGTATGAAAATATGTATGAGAATTTTGATCGTCTTGAAGATAATGATTTTGCAAAACTTAAAGAAGCGAACTCAAAGTGGGGCAAATGCTTCGGCAATCCACTTGATGATCAGGGTAACATTGTAGACAAAGAAGCCACAGGACAGTCCCATGAAGACATGATCAAATGTCAGGAAGACATTAAAAATAACGGGGAAATCAGCAGCCCCGAATTCCAAGACTACCAGATGTATATACTGGATAATGTTACAGTAAAATCACTAGCTTGCTACGAAGGTATAGATGATCAAGCATGTCAGGAAATAGGCTTTGGCAGCTCTTCCAATGCTGCAGGGATCCCTAGCACATCTGGCAACGCAGACCCGGGGCAGGACACGTCTGCCATGCAGTGCCCTGCAGGAACGACTGACGGGGGAGTGCACCAGGATTATGGGCAAGGAAGAGTAGAGACTGTCAAAATACGAATCTGCGATGTTAAAGGTGTAACTGGAGTAAATGCCAGTATTGCTCAAAATGCTTTAAACATGATTAATGCAGCAGAGGCAGCGGGCCATAATTTAACCGGTAGCGCTTTTAGGTCTTATGATACTCAGGTAGCCTTAAGAACTAGAAATGGCTGCCCAGATGCTGATCAAAGTCCGGCAAGGTCATGTCGAGTGCCTACTGCAATTCCTGGCAATAGTCTTCACGAAGTAGGACTTGCCATAGATTTTGACAATATGTGTTTTCCTCGCTCTACCTGCCCATCAAGCGCAGCCTGGGTCTGGTTAACTCAGAATGCATCAAGGTATAATTTCAAGCAACTTCAATCGGAGGCATGGCACTGGTCGCCTAGTGGCAGTTAGCATATGAAGAAAATATTATTTTCACTAATCCTTATATCGGCTCTAGTTTTATCGCCAGTAATAGAACTGGGCGCTTTAACGCCAGAGCAAAAGAGAGTCATAGATTCTGGAGCTAGATATTTTGATGTAGAAAAAGCCGACCCGTGCAGCACAGATCAGGGCGTTACCTCGATGTCCGGCGAAGATAATATTTCTATTATTTTTAATTATTTAGTCGACAAAGGCTTAACCGACTTTCAGGCAGCCGGGGTACTGGGCAATATGTGGGCAGAATCCGGTTTTGAACCGCAAAGAGCCCAAGGCATATTTGACCGCTTAGTCCCCGCATCCAACTGGAGTGAGGCTAAGGGTGGTGGCTGGGGATTAGTTCAATGGACGCCTGGTTCTAAAATGGTTGATCCGGTTACAGCTGCCGGAAAAGACCCGAATAATATAGTCATACAGCTAGACTTTTTATGGGGGCAGCTAAATAATGAATGGCCTGCCGGATGGGGCGGGTCGCCACCATCATCTGGTTTTAATGAGAAAGCAGCTGGAGATCACCTAAAGGCAACGACTAATGTCGCTGAAGCAACCATCTCTTTTGAAACCAAGTATGAACGCCATGCAGGCTCCCCGCAGCCGGAGAGAATCATAGAAGCTGAACGTATCCTAGAACTTGCCCACAGTAACAGTCTTACAGTATCGGCTGGAAGCACCTGCGGAACCCCCGGTAGCGCCGGCAGTGTAGTGGCAGTTGCTACTAATTACGCCTGGCCGGAGTATAAAGGCAGCGGCTTCACCGAACCCAAGCCAGAATATGCTACGGCCGTTAGCAAGGCCAGGTCCGAAGGCCGCTACGTTGGTGGTGCTAGTATGCCAGGCATTGACTGTGGAGGCTTTGTAACTACAGTTATGATAGATAGTGGCTTTGACCCTTCTTACAACCATAATGGTAAGGGCGGCTATACAGCAATCCAGCAAGCCTGGGCAGAGGCTAACTGGCAAAAGATAACTGTAAGCAGCTCGGCTGATTTAATGCCAGGCGATGTAGCCTTTACGCCAGGACACACTTTCATGTATGTTGGACAGGTAGAAGGATTTGAAACAGAAATTGCCTCGGCCTCACTTGAGTCCAGGGCTCCAATGGCGGGCAAGGAAAATATACTTAGAGATCATAATGGCGTTGCAGTAGAATGGTATAGGAAGCTCTAATGAACCCAAATTATCCAAATACGAGATCAAAAACTCCGATTATAGTGGCAGCGGTTGTAGCCGCCTTAGTTTTAGCTGCCATATTGACAGTTTTAAGTATTACAAGAAATAGCGGCAAGACATTTGTAAGGGTAATTACCGTTCCTTCAAACATGGAGGTGTTGTTTAACGATAAAAAAATGAAAGTTAGCGGCGGCGGCGTTCGCGTAGATGCTGGCAACTACCAGGTTACAGGTAAAAAAGAAGGCTTTTCTACTTTTAACAGCGAACTTAAGGTGGAGGATGATAGAGAGTCTACCATTGTAATTACTCTAGCTCCAGAATCGGAAGAAGCAGAAAAGTGGGCAAACCGTAACCAAAACGCCTATTTAAAAGCCGAGCAGGTAGCCGGTGAACTCAACCGCGAGAAAGGCGAAGAGTTCCGCGATAAAAACCCTATACTTTCTAAAATACCTTTTGACAGTGGCTACTACCGAATTGACTACACGATGGCTGAAAATAGTGATCAGGTAATCTTAGAGGTGCGGTCCGACAGTGAGGTAGGCAGAAGAGTAGCAATTGAAAAAATCGTTAGCTGGGGATTTAACCCAGGGGATTTCAAGATTAACTTCATAGGTGTAGATAACCCCTTTAGCGAGGCTGGGTCAAGATGATAAACAAAAAACTAATTATTGTACTTGGAATTTTCTTAGCTCTATCAGCAGCTGGCTGGTCGGCATATACAAATTATAGATCTTATGGAGAAGCAGAAATCTCCTATAACAACTCCGTGGAAGGCGTTACGTCGGTGATCTATAAGGATGACTTGGAAGTAGACAGTATTAACAACAGTGCTACCCTTAGATTAAAAAAGGGTGAATACAAGTTAGTAACTTCTGCCAATAACGATTATAAGGAACAGACCGTCAATTTCAGCGTGTCCGATAAGCCAGTAAAGGTTGATGTAAACCCAAGCTACTCTGAAAGCAAATTAAGCTCAATACTTAAAGGTCAAGAGGTTAATATTAATAGCGTGATAATTAATAATGTAAACCTAAATGATAGGTTCAAGATTAATCCTGGGGAACTATATGGCCATGGGGAATGGTACGGCACCACTATCGTACCTAATTTGAGCAATCAGGAACTTGAATCTGGCTACGTAGACGTTTATAGAATTGTGTTAAAAAAAGAAAATGACACCTGGCAACTCGCTATGAAGATACCGGAACTAGTCGTCAGCCGCGTTGACTATCCCGAAATACCAGCCGAGGTAGCCAATGACGTTAACCGTCAGTTTGGCGAAGTAGTTACTGGTCGGTAATTTAGCTATCTGGCCGATTTAAAGCTATGACTTTGCAGGTATCGGTAAAGTGCTGCACCACAACATCGGCGTCGGTAGTAGTAATGAAAACTTGATGTTCCTGCAGAAACTCCGTTAGGGATCGGCGGCGAGCGCCATCAAGTTCGCTAAAAACATCATCAAGTAAAAATATTGGTTTCTGTTCAGTCGTCTGTTGGATATATGATTGTTCAAATATCTTACAGGTAAGCACAATGGTTCTAATCTCTCCTCTGGAGGCTGACTCCTTAACATTGTAGCCGTTTAGATAAATCTCCATATCGTCTCTGTGCGGCCCGACAGTTGTAAAACCGCGTGCCAAATCTTCACTCAGGTTTGATTCCAGGCGTTTTAACATTGAGCTAGCGTACTGATCTGGATGGCAGGCCGACTTATACTCGATTTTTATTTCCGAATTATAATTAGACAGTTGGCTGTATATACCTGGAAGCTCCTGATTCATTTTTTCAATCAGCTTAAGCCTCTCGCTCGCCACCGCACCACCAATATCGCTAAGTCTTAAATTCCATACAAACAGTTCTTCTTTACCTACTTTCTGGTAGTGGCTAGACTTGAGCAGGCTATTACGCTGCAGTAGCGACCGCCTATACTGCCTTAATACGGTCGCAAAGCTAGGGTTTGCCTGTGACAGCAAGTTATCCATAAACTCTCGCCTAAGCTCCGGTCCGCCATGAAACATCAGCAGATGGTTAGGCTCAAATAAAATAAAGGGTACCCGCTTAGAGGCTGGCATGCGTACTGACTTCTGGCCATTTATCTCTATTGTTTTCTTGGGCTTTTGGCTACTTAGCTGTAGCTTGATAGTTCTATCATTATTATCTTCGTCCGAGGTATCAATCCTAGACCAGTCTTTATCATGCATCATAAGGTCAATGTCGCGGCCCTTATACGAATTTCCAAGGCAGGATACCATTATTGATTCTATGAGGTTAGTTTTGCCGCTAGCATTAGGTCCGACAATAATATTAACGCCGGGCTCAAATTCAAAACTGTCATCCGTATAGGAACGAAAGTTTTGCAAGCGAATAGAATTTATAGCCATCAATATTAAATTATATGCTAAATAGATCTACTTAGGACCGAAGCGGCATAACAACATGCTTGTAGTCTTTATTGTCGGGATCTGTTAGTAAAGACGGGTCTAGCTTACCATTAAAGCTGAATGTTATTTCTTCGCCGTTAAATACATGCAGGGCGTCAAGAAGATAGCGCGAGTTTAAGGTTACTTCGCCGCTACCAGTAACTTCGGCCGAAGCGCTTGCGGTATTTTCGCCCAGCTGGGATGCAACAGAATTTATGCTAACCTGTTTTGAGTCTTCATCTACACTGATTGTAATACTACCAGCTGACTCCCGAGCAAACAGGGATGATACTTTAGTAATATTAGTAAAGTCGTCTCGTTTAAGCGTAGCCGTTACCTCAAAGGTTTCAGGTATAAGCTTACGGTAAGGGGGGTAGGTGCCATCTATTAAACGACTAACCAACTCCACTTCGCCGACCTGAAACAATACCTGCTGTTCGTCATGAGTAATGTGAACTGGCTCATCACTATCGCCCAGTATTCTTAGCAGGTCCTGCATAGCACTGCCTGGCACCAAAAGATCAACTTTTTGACTGGTTTTATGCAGCTTCTTTTCTGCCAAACGATAGCTATCAGTGGCTACAATGTATAAAAAGCCTTCAAAGTCATGCATATAGACTCCCGTAAGTACAGGGCGAGCTTCGTCGCTTGACGTAGCTAGAACGGTTTGTTGCAGAGATTTTTTAAGGACACTGGCTGGTATATCCCAAGAGGCTCCGTCGCTTATAGCTGGCATCACAGGGAAGTCTTCAGCCGACACACCGTTAATTGTGGACTTATATTGGCCGGCAGATACATGTAGTTTATGATCCTCCAAGTTTATATCTATTACGCCGCTCGGCAGACTGCTAACAAAGTCCTGCATAAGCCTTGCTGGTACTGTGATTGAGCCTTCTTTTGAGATCTTAGAACCTATAAAGTGGGTGATCCCAATATCTAGATTGGTTGCTGATACGCTTAGGCGATTATCTACGGTTTTAAGTAGAACATTTCCAAGTATCGGCAGAGCTCCACGAGCATTAGCTATACGGGCTACAGAACCAAGTGCTTTGCTTAGATTTTCCTGGGTGACTTGGAGCTTCATATTAAACAATCCCTTTCTTTAAATAATCATGTCTTTTATAGGCTATGTGGATTATGTGTACAAGTATTAATTTAACAGATGAAAAATTACTTTTATACTGTCCACAAACTGTATACAAAATACGGTTCGCTTGTGTGTAAGATAGGGCAAACTTTAGGTACTTATACACCCAGCCTAAGGTCCTTATAGCTGCCATGTGTATAATGCCAAAAGTTTTACCAGTTTCTTCACCCAGCTTATAAACAGCCAGTCCACATAACCAGACTATAAAACTGGCATTTAAAGACAATATATTGCTAGAGTATTTAAGCTGATTAAGCATACAGTCTTTCTCTAATGTCATTAACATGCTGCCGGGTGACAGCATCAAATGACAGTTCTTGTTCAACCTTATCTACCGAGTGCATGGCCGTGGTGTGGTCTTTGCGTCCGAGTTCGCGGGCTATTTTAGGGAAACTTAAGTGTAGCTCGCTTCTTAGCATATACATAGCAATTTGCCTGGGAACAACAATATCTTTATCTCTTTTTGGTCCTAGAATATCTTCAATAGGCACCTGGAAGTGCTTGGATACGCGCTCCACGACTTGCCGGGCGCTTAAGTGTCTTGGTCTCGTCTTGGTTGAATTAATTAAGCTAGAGACAATATTTACGTCTGGCTCAAGCTGCCGCATTTCACAAAAGGCAATCAGCTGGTTTAGGGCACCCTCTAGTTCGCGGATATTAGTCTGGATGTGATTGGCTAGATAATCTACTACGTCGCTAGGTAGTTTAATGCCGACAACATCAGCCTTTGACTTAACGATTGCACAGCGGGTTTCAAAATCCGGGTTCTGCATGTCAATTGACATACCCCAGGCAAACCGGCTCCTTAATCGCTCTTCAAGAGTAGGGATGTCTTTGGGCGGCTTGTCGCTGCTAATAATTATCTGCTTGTTGGCTTGATGAAGAGCATTGAAAGTATGGAAGAATTCTTCCTGAGTTTTATCCTTGCCGGCAATAAACTGCACGTCGTCAATAATAAGAACGTCGGCATTACGGTAATAGCCGGCAAAGTCAGTATTCTTTTTATAGCGGACGGCATCAATAAATTCCTGGACGAACTGCTCGGTAGACACGTAGACTACCCGCGCACCCGGGTTATTAGCAATTACGGCATTGCCCACGGCCTGAATTAGGTGAGTCTTGCCGATACCGACGCCGCCATAAATAAACAGCGGGTTGTATTTTGAACCTGGATTGGCGGCAATTGCCTGGCAGGCTGCATGAGCCAGTTCATTGCCAGACCCGACTATGAAGTTATCAAAGGTATATTTTTCATTTAATCCTTGGCGGTAAGAGTGGCTCAACCCACTACTAGTACTAGCCATAGTGCGACCGACTGTGCTTTGGGGTGCTGGTACCGTATTTAGCTGCAATGGTTCGTCGTCGGGTTGTTTAGTTTTAATATCATTATGAATTTTATATTCAATTTTTTCTGGATGAACGTTATTTTTAGCCAGGGTTTCCATTATTATGTCGGCGTATTTTTGTTCTAATTGCTGCTTAACAAAAACATTTGTTACGCCTACGGTCAGGATATTATCTTTAAAACGAAGCAGGCGGGTGTTTTTAAACCAGGTTACGTAATTGCCGCGTGAAACACTTAGCTCAATTTCGCCTAGTACTGCTTGCCACAATCTCTCGTCCTGCACTTTTAACTTCTAACCCCTCTGGTAACGATTACTTACATACTACTTTAACAAATTTTTAGACTTTTCCACAACCTGTAGATTTGACAATGATTAAAATTACCTAAAATCTCCCAAAACAGGGTAATAGTTATGCACAGGATACACTAACACCTTAAAATCTGTGGAAAGGTCTTGGGAAAAAGTGGAAAAGATGATAAAATTTGTGGGTTATCATTGTTAATTTGACATACTTTGGTGCTAATACGATAACGATATTTAGTGCTCCTGTGTGCAAAACTAAGAGGAAGTATCTAGGCGGGTTTAAGCGAAGGTCTATTGAGGTCGGAGTTGTTAACCTATAAAATAGATACGAAAGGGAAATAAATGCCAAAACGAACTTATCAGCCAAAGAAGCGCAAGCGAGCTCGCGAACACGGGTTTTTTGCTCGTATGAAAACAAAAGCTGGACGCAATTTGCTTGCTCGTCGCCGAGCCAAGGGTCGCAAGAAGCTTACAGCTTAAGCTGACTCATCTATAACTAGCGGTTTAAAACTTGTTAAACTAAACCTATGTTAAGTCGCCATAACCGGTTTCATGGACACGGCGGAGTGCGCCGGGTTTATAGACAGGCCAGGCCGGTAAGGTCGGGTCTGTTTAGTTTGCACGTTTTAAATAATGACCGGATCAAGTCTACTAGAGTAGCAGTGGTGGTTAGCCGCAAAGTCCATAAGTCGGCGGTTAAGCGCAATCGTATACGCCGGAGGGTTTACGAGGTTATCAGACTAAATATGGCGGACTTTAAATTTAAAGCTGAAATTGTAATTACGGCCTATCAGCCAGAGATTGCCGAATTATCTTCAGATGAATTAAGCAAAGAGCTTACTGGTTTACTGAAGAAGTCCGGCCTGCTAGGCAATTAAACTGCCGGGGTCATTCTGGTGTGATTAACTTCAGTTAGACCATGTTACAATATCTTTATACAAATTTTACCGAAGGGGGTCTGCCTCGTGTTCACTACGTTTATCGTTCAACCGATCTTTAACCTGTTAGTAGCTATTTACGCCTTATTGCCAGGTCATAATTTCGGCCTAGCAATAATTCTGTTTACCGTAATGGTCCGTCTGCTTATGTGGCCGCTTGTGCGCAAGCAGCTAAGAAATGCTAAAGTTATGCGTCAGCTTCAGCCAGAGCTTAAGCGCATTAAGCAAGAATCCAAGGGTGACCGGCAAAAAGAATCTATGCTGGTTATGGACTTATATAAAGAACGAGGCGTGAGTCCTTTTGGTTCAATTGCGATCCTGCTTCTGCAGCTGCCAATACTTATCGGCCTTTATGTGGGTTTGCAGCGGCTTATAAATGACCCGTATCAGATTATAGAATTCTCTTATCCTTTTCTAAGGGAGCTTTCCTGGATGAAAGAGGTAGCGGCAGATATTAGTAAGTTTGATGCTACCTTGTTCGGGGTGGTAAACCTTAAGCAGCCGGCCCTAAATACCTGGGGAATTTACTGGCCTGCCATGATAATTGTGATTGCTAGTGCTGTAACCCAGTATTACCAGAGCAAGCAGCTAATGCCAGATGATAAGAACGCCCGCAAGTTGCGCCAGATCTTAAAAGACGCTAGCCACGGCACTGAGGCTGACCAAGCTGAAGTTAACGCCGCTGTGGGCAGAAGTACTCGCTATTTTATCCCGGTAATGATCTTTTTTTTCACAGTGAATATTGCCTCAGCATTAAGCCTTTACTGGTTAGTAAGTGGGCTTGTGGCTATGTTGCAGCAATTTAAGGTACTAAAAGAAGACGAGGTGGAAATATCTGCCAAACTACATAAGGGCGAAGGCAAAACTTCTGCAAGCGGCAGAAAGAAAATTAAATCTACCGCCCGGGTAGTATCAATTACTTCGGAAGATAAAACTTCCTCAGCCGCTAAGTCAGAGGCTGAAACAAAATCCACAAAGGCAAAAAAAACTAAGTCCGCTAAAAAGTCTAAAAAGAAGCGGAGGTAGACCATGGAAGAATCAATACTATACGCCAAGAAATACTTAGAAGATCTATTATCTTTTTTTGGCCTAAATACTGATGTTTATGCCACTAATGACGAAGAGGTGATAGAACTGTCCATTCCTTCCACTCACCTTAACGGTTTTTTAATCGGCCAGCGCGGCGATACTATGAGGTCGCTTCAATTTATAGTTTCCAATGCTCTGCGCAATAACGGTTATGAATACACCAGAGTTAATGTAGACGTGGCTGACTATAAAAAACAGCGAGCTGAGAGGCTGACAGAAAAAGCTCAAACATGGATCGAGTCTGTTAAAGATTCTGGGAAAGAACTAGCTTTAAAGCCAATGAGTGCGGCTGACAGGCGGATTGTTCATAAAGCTGCATCTGAAGCAGGGCTATTAACTGAATCTAGGGGCGAAGGAAGGGATAGACACATTATTCTAAAGCCCCAGGCAGAAGAGTCCGAAGACGATAACGAAGGCTAAACAGCCCACATGTCTATCCTGAATAGTTTGACATAAGCGTTTTGGGGATATTTAATGTATTTAAATACATTATGGAACCGCAAAATAACCAAGACTCGAAAAGTGCCGAAGATAGTAATCCTGAAAATCTTACGGAATTAACGAACTCGGGGC
>CAZHAQ010000007.1:0-33993 GCA_964529785.1 uncultured Candidatus Saccharibacteria bacterium | reverse complement strand
TTAAATTTCTTGGACACCTATTAAAGTGATTGATGTAACTTGACCCAAGCTTCCGTTTGATTCGTGGGGGTCAAAAATTATCTTTTCTACTTCTACCGGCAAAACCAGAAAGCCTGGAGGCAAAATTATGGACACCTCCCTACTGCTTATTTTGGCAAGTGGCTCCTCCACATCATCGCTACGCTTAATTAAAGTCCGAAAATCTGGCAGTTCAGATCCTATAAATTGGCAAGCAGATTCTACAACCTGCTCGATCCTGAGCTGACTGACCTCACCCTCCCCCAATATTAACTGCATACTAAGCCCAGACCTAACTGCGTATTCCATATGATTAAAATAACATTATTCTAAACTCTAGATTTATATTTATTTGGACTAAAGACTCGCCATCTCCAGTCTTTTTGATTCAAGTCTCATGTAATTATAAAAGTCTTCAAAATAATCCTTAAAATACCCTTGCTTGACTTCAATATCCGGAGAAGTCTCACCTTTCTCATCGGCACTAAAGATTTTCAGCCCGTTTTCATTTCCACCTCCAAACTGTACCAAATACCCATTTCGGCATCTTGCAGTCTTGTATTCAGTGCCTTGGAGGCCTCCATCTAAAAATGTAAACTTAACTTCTACAACTCCTTCCGCTGCGATACTAGCTACTTCCAAGACTCTCGTAGCTATTTTTGCAGCAGGAGTATCTTGACTGTCTAGTCTGAACATAGCCATGTATATTTCCTCTGGCCTTATCAAGTATTCATTGACGCGATTAGCGCGGCTGGCCTCATATTCTTCTAGGTTTATGAATTGGTTATCTTCCATGAATGCCATAAACTCATCATATAATAAAGGTAAAGTTGTATAAAATTACGCACCCATATTAAGCTGCGGTTCACTCTAATTTAGAATATTATCCATGACTTTTTACTTTTTTACGCCTCATTAATAAAAGCAACACAAACGAACCGTTGGCCAATACTAAATACATAGGATAGATCATAGTAATCAGCGAATAATTATTAAGAGCTATTAAAGACACTGCGAATTTTATAGATGACAGGAAATATGTTTCTAACGTTTCCTCAAATGGCTTAAAATAAGCTTTCCTAATAGTAGGCGCGAAGCCACACGCGTCAATTAAAATCACTAAGATTAAAGACATTAAAGCATCTTTGCTTATAGCCCAGGGCAGTATTGACACAAGTGCCGCTATTAAAAATATCCAATCTGATATCGTAAATGACTTCTCACCTTTTTTAACAGCTAGAATAAAAATTATAAATGCAATCAAAGCTGCAAACCCTGTAGCCCATGATCCAGCACCCGCATCATCTGAGAGCTGAGCAAAAAAGCCAATTAGCGTAAGGATACACCAAACAAGCCACGAAAATGCGTGTGGCTTGGTTCTTCCCGCAAAAATATCACGAAAGTACGGGATATAAGCGTAAAAGGCAATAAATATTGTTAGTACACCTAATATATCTTTGATCATATTAGAATCTTGCCATACCATTTCAAAAAAGTTAAAAAGTTGTCTGTACAAACAGACATCTTTAATGTACTATTTACACATGGATGTGGATAAAATATTAATAAATAAAGTTGTCGCATATATCAAACAACTTGATTTAAGCAACGATCAAGCACACGCATATATTTATTTATTAAAAAATGGACCCTCAACTGTCTTAAGTATTAGCAGAGGCCTAAATACAGGCAGAACGAAACTATATCCCCTGCTTGAAGATTTAGCAGAAAAACAGCTAATACATATCCACGAACGTCATTATGGGACCAGTTATGAAGCCCAGTCACCGGAAGTTTTAGAGTTTTTAGTACAAGAAAAAGAACGAAAAATAGGGGCTATTAAACACTCCCTCCCCGCTGCATTAAATATCTTACAAAAAATAAAACTTCAATCCCCTAGCTCTACCAAAATTATTGAATATAGGGGCACTGATGGGTTAAAGCAGATGAACTTTAATCTCTCAAAGGCTACTGCCGAATTTAGGGTATTTGAACTGGCTGGGTTAGATAAGCATCTTGGGAAACATTTTGCACAAAGGATGCGAGACCGATTTAAAGATCGTAAACTCAGAAGCTTTGACCTAACCAATAACCCTAACCGAGCAAATGAACCTGGTAACGAATCCCCTCACGCTAAAACTCGTTACATTGATCCAAGTATTTTCAAAATAGAATTTGAGACTTATATTTATGACAATGTTATTGGGCTTTTAAGTTATGAGGATAATGATATTTTCGGTGTAGAAATATATAATGATAAACTAGCAAAACAGCAGACACAGCTATTTAATTTATTGTGGAATCAAGCAAAACAATTAAATTAATCCGCCTTAGAATAACGCTAATATCATTACTGTAAGCTTACCTGGCAGCAAGTACTTCATAGCATTTTTCAAAAACAATCTTAAGCGTTATGACTCAAGCGCTCATATAATAGCTTGCGAATATCTGTACTAGGAAAGTGTCCAGTCCAAATCTTAAATGCTAGTGCACCCTGCTCCACAAGCATGCTTAAGCCCGATAAGCTTTTAAGTTCGTTCTCCATAGCCCACTTGCAAAACCATGTAGCTTTACCTGATTTTAAATATTGGACATCGTAAATTAATGTATTTTCACTCACGTGGGAATCTAGCCATGATAGATCAAAATAATCTTCTGAAGAAGTTGCATGCACAACTAAATCATAACTACCGCTTAATCTGTCATTAACATCATGTAGCCTAGCAAAATCTTGAGCTTTATTGGCATTTCGTCCCCAAATTGCAATATCGTCTACGTTAGCACCCTTTAATGCCCCGACGATACCAGCGGCGACCCCTCCATAGCCCAATACTAATACTCGTTTACCGTTTAGTTCAAAGTTGTGCAGATTTGTAAGCGCAGACACAAACCCCAAGCCATCAGTATTATGACCTTCTAACTTACTCCCGTTCAATCTTACACAATTTACTGATTTTACGATTATAGCCTCCCCAACCGGCTTATCTACGATGCCATGAACAAGTTCTTTAAATGGAGCTGTAACGCTAAGTCCTTGCCCGCCATCCCTGAAGAACAGTTCAATCTTCCTTTTAACTGCATCACTGTCAGCTTCTATTTTGCTAAATGCAATATCCATACCTGCATCTTTGGCAAAATAAGCATGCAGCTCTTCCGATAAACTCTGAGACAGATTGCCACCTATAACACCTAGAAGCATATTTAATTACGTTTTTTATGAGTTAATTAAAGAGTCAATGCTAACACGCTTCTGTTCGGTCGTGTCACGATCTCTGACAGTTACAGTCTTATCTTCTAAAGTCTGGAAATCAATTACTACACACTCTGGTGTACCGATCTCGTCTTGTCTGCGATACCGCTTACCAATATTTCCGTTATCATCCCAGATTACATTTCCGTATTTTTTCTTTAAAACCATATAAACTTCACGTGCTTTCTCTACTAATTCAGGCTTATTCTTAAGTAGTGGTGAAACAGCAAAACGATATGGAGCAAGCTCCGGCTTTAGCTTAAGGACAATTCTCTTATCGCCATTGATCTCTTCTTCAAAGTAAGCATCAGTAAGAACCGCTAGGAATATCCGACCCAACCCTACTGACGATTCAATAATAAATGGGATAAATCTTTCCCTAGTTGCTTCATCAAAATATTGTAAATCTTTACCGCTAACTCTTTGATGATTGCTTAAGTCATAATCAGTACGGTTATGAGTTCCCCATAACTCCTTGAATCCTTGTGGGTAATTGAAATATATATCATGAGCAGCAGCTGCATAATGAGCTCTTTCATTCTCTTCATGCTCATGCCATTTCAAATTATCTTCTTTAATGCCCAAGTTATTGATTAAGAATTCCCATGCAAATTTACGCCAATCCTCATAAGTACTGCTCTGTGAATCTGGGTGTATAAAGTACTGCATTTCCATTTGCTCTAACTCTCTCACCCTGAATATGAAATCACGAGGCGAGATTTCATTACGAAATGCCTTACCTATCTGGGCTACGCCAAATGGCAACTTAGCACGCATAGTTTCTCTAACATTTTCGTAATTAACAAAAATTGAACCAGCTGTTTCTGGGCGCAGGTAAGCAACACTAGATTCATCTTCTACGGGCCCCACCCAAGTTTTCATCATCATATTATATTTTCTAGGCTCCGTTAAGGAGTTCTTACCGCAAGTCGGGCATGATTTATCTTTTAGCAATTCTTTAAGTTCAGTTAAATCTGTGGAGTCTGTTTCTGCCAGGTGGTCTGCCCGATGCCGTGCTCCACAATTTTTACAGTCAACCAAAGGATCGGTAAAGCCTGCTACATGACCGCTAGCTTCCCAGAGCTTTGGGTTCTGAATAATTGCCCCGTCTATGCCAAAAACATTATCCTTATCAGTTACTACTGCCTTCCACCATTCAGCCTTAATTTTATTAACAAGTTCTACTCCAAGTGGACCATAGTCCCAAAAGCCGGCTAAACCACCATATATCTCAGAAGCTTGGAATACAAATCCACGCCGCTTACAAAGCGAAACAATATCTTCCATCTTCACGTCTTTTGTCATAATGGGATTATTATATCAGAATTAACTACTGTATTATTTTAATTAATTTACGGCATGCCTTTTTAGAACCGTATCAATTACAGATATGAAATTTCGTGCAAGCTCATAATTAGGCTCCCCTAGCTCAACCGCGTCGCCATTATCCATTAAAGCACTTGCACTGTAAGGCCGCCCTCTAGATAATTCAATTTGATAACCTACCGGCAAATCTGCTCCTGTAGGGTTTTGCAGCTCAATAATTTCGCCCGCCCTACCTGTAGGCATCACAATCCCCGCTAGCTTTTTAATTCCACCACCCGGCTGCCTGACACCAGACAAAGTTGCGTACAGCGCAGACTCCGTAACAAGCATGCTAAGCACCCCGTTATGCGTCCTATCAATACCTGACAATTCAGAAGTATTATTAATTACTATCCTACCCATATGAAGCGGGACATTACTAAAGGATGCATGCTCACCAAAGCCTAAATCTTTTATAACTCCTTCGTAAATACTCTCATGAGAAGGAAATAACCATCTTTCATTTTGAAGCGTAGACATATGTAATATTTTATAATATTATTAATTTCTTAACAATAACCACTTACGCAAATTTATAAAGAAGCTTTTATGCCCATGATTAATGGCTTAAGATCGGCACAATACTTCACTATGTCATTGACCGGCACTAGAGATTTAGGGTTATTGTAAGCAAGTAACTTGAGCACTTTTATATGATTCTTTGTATACTTACCTTCTGTTTTTGACAAAAAAGCCACTGACTCAAAATCAAATTCATAGCTGGAGCTTACATCCAGTTTCTCGCCTTTTGCATCTGTCGTAAAGTCTGGCAGCTGACCCTGCAATACTAATGTACGCATTAAGAAAGAAAGTTCGATCAGCAATAAGTCAATTTCAGGTTCATTTAGAGCAGATAAAGATTCTAATAGCACACTAAAATAGTCGCCCCCCGTATGGTTTTCAACTATTTCGTCAATATTCTTTAACATGCCGTATGCGAGCTCAGTACGCTGCAAATCTTTCACTATATTTCCAAAGTGACTGACTAGTCTCGTAGAAGTTAACGTATCAATTTCACTTCGACCTTTTATAAAATGAAGCTCAGAAACACTAAATATCTCTATTCCGCCAGCAAGTTTGCTCTTTTGCTTCCTCACTCCTTTTGCCATGGCAAGTATTTTCCCATACTCTTCTGTTAAAAATGTAATGATGCGATCTGCCTCTCCATAGTCAATACGGCGCAAAATTATACCTGTGGCGGTCATTATCTTCATTTACTTGCCCTTCTTTGATCCTTTGGCACATCTAGGAAATCTTCTACATGACTAGCTAATTTCTGAAGGCTGGTATCATGCTTATACAAGACTTTATTTATACCTAATATTTTTTTTGAAGACTCATTTAGACCTAGATCAGATTCTGCTATACGACTAAGTATTATGACCGGTACGTCCTGCCACTCAGAATAACTCCTAAACTCATATAAGAACTCTACACCGCTATGATTTTTAAGAAAAATCTCCATGATTATCAGTGCTGGTGTTTGTTTGTCCGCTAATGCAATTGCAGCTTCAGCGCTGTTTGCTATTTTGGCATTGTAGCCATAACTGTCTAAATAAATTTTGTACTGCGAGGAAAGTATCTTGTCCGGTTCCAGTATTAGAATATACGAACCCATCTTATATCAAACTTAGCTGCCTGCTAGGCAATAAAGTTGCTGCCAGCCCATGCATTCCACCAAGCCTAGACACCTTCATCTCTGACCCCATATTTGCAAGCAAGCTGTCAGCAACGAACACTCCTGCTGCACTGTGACTAGCAAATGCAGCCATTGGCTGATAGACAGTACCGCTCATTTTCTTAGACTGCTTCAGCAAAGAGCTGCTTAACATGGGAGATGATGAGTATACGCCAACCGAAACACCGATTGAATTTCGTCTTACTGCAAGCTTTATCAGGTCGGAACTGCTATCGTTAGCAGATATAAAACTATTACCTAAGTTTACTAAAGCAGATAACAGACTTTTCTTATGAGCCATAACTGGAGCAAATTTACCTGCAACATCGATTTCTAGCCGGCAATCGTTATGTTTGGCAAACCTACTTAATAATTCAGCCACGTCGTATAACACTGAGCTAACAGGGACCGGTTCAAGTCTCATCTGACTTTCATTTTGCAGCTTAAGATTTAGTAAAAATCCGTCAATCAGTCTTATTGTATTCTGGCTAATGTCTTCTATGGTTTGCTGATTAGACTTTAGGCTCGAACTATCATTAAAGTCCATCAACTGAGCAGCTTGGGAAATTTGGGTAAATGGTAATTTTACCTGCTCCGCTAAATGCGCAAAGAGCTTTTCGACGCTTGACTCACTAGTATCATATTGTTGTGCCATAGCCTTTAAACTGTTACCCTCTCAACTTAAATAACAGTATATCACGGCCTTTAATTAACTAATTAGCTGAAGATTTATGGTAAGAATGTTAATTTGCTAATGATCTTTTCAAAATCATCTCTAAACTCTTCGCCTTCTGTCCACACTTTAATTGTCTTATCTCTTAGTGGGACAACTGTAACTACACCAATTTTCCTAGAATCAATTTCACCTTCTACTCTAACGCCAACTATATTAGGCTGGCTCGGAAAAGCAAATGCAGATACTTTTGCCTTACCAGTTTTTACCCTTGACTCGAATGACTTTAACTCCTGATCGTACTGTCGTTCTAATACCTGATACCTCAATGCATAATTAACTTCATTAGTATTAGAAGACACGTATTTAGGATGCATATAGCCGTCTATTGGTGTGCCTGCCTTTTCTACGAGATAGTTACTCCATGTCTTAGGGTAGCTTATTGTTAGTGTGCCAAATGCCGAAGGACCTACATACACATCGTTAGGATCTTTTTCTTTCTCAAGAAATTCTAAATCTTTTTTTATGGTTAAATTCTGTTCAGCAGCTTCAACCGCCTCTTCTATCTTAATATCAACATTATTTTTATAATCTTGACGACCCATAAATGCCCACGCACCAAACCCAATGCTCGCTAACAGCAGAACAACAGATATAGCTAATGGGACAATTAACTCTCCCCTTTGATCAAGCTTATGCATACTAATTTCATAGTACCAAAAAGATATCTAATCTGAAAGCCTGTTTTATTTACATCTTTATTTTTTAGGCTCGGTGTTGTTTAATTCGTAAAGATACAAACCGCTCTTCTCTGTTATGTGCTTAAGATTAGGAATCTTAAATGCAAAGCTAACAACTTTGACCGGAGTGCTAATTTCTTGAACAATTTTTTTGTGCATTTTTATCATATACCTATCTAGTAGGAATATGTAGATACCGTCGCATTGCGGCAAGCGATATCTCCAGAAATTGCCAAATTTTATAGTAATGTATTCGCGATACCGCCAACATGATATATAGCTATACATAAATAGTAGAGGATTTAGCTCATAGCCAACTGAGTAAATGCCTTTTTTTGCAGCAGCTACCAGCATACGCCCATCCCCGCTGCCTAGCTCTACTAGTGTCTGACCCGCCTTTAAATCTAGTAATTCAAGAGCATCCAGCTGCTGCCTTTTCAGTGTCGGTAAGTAAGGTGCACCAAACAGAATCACAAAACCAAATGACAAAACTGCAGTTAGAATAAGTAGTAAAATCACCTTAAGATTTGTCTAGCGTAGTTTCTATTTTTTTAATATTATTCTCTGTAACTTTAAGCCTTTGTTTAAGTTCTGCCACCAGTTCTAACCCCTGTCTATATTTCTCCTCTGCTTCGTCAATATCTACTTCACCGGATTCGAACCAATTTATAATTTCCTCCAGATCATGCTGTAATTCGGCAAATTTTTTATCTTTCATATATTTATTGTACCTTAGCTTTTATATTTCCATTTGCTAGCTGAATACTAACTACATCACCGTCCTTGACTTGCTCGGTAGACCTTATAACTTCATTACGTAGTCTAACCACTGCGTAACCTCGTGCGAGCACTGCTCGCGGATTAAATGCCTCGATGGTACGCTCCTGCTGTACTAGAAGACTTTTATTCTGTGTCATAAGTAAACTTATCTTACTGCTTAGTAATTCTATGTCTCTACCTAAACTTTCTTCCATATTCTTTAAATATATACTTGTGGCTTTATTTAAATTTGCGAGATCCAAATTTAATTTTTCATTTAGGTTGTCCCTATCAGGAACTATTAATTCTGCAGCATTACTTGGTGTACTTGCCCTTAAGTCTGCAGCCAATTCTGCAAGGCTAACATCTACTTCATGGCCTATCGCCACTACAGTAGGTATACGGCTGGCAGCCACAGCTCTAGTTATCTGCTCACTACTAAATGCTTGCAAATCATCAGCACTTCCGCCGCCCCTAACAATGACCAAGACATCAACTGTTTCAGCTTGGCTATTAAACCATTTTATTGCAGCTACTACTTGAGTTATAGCCAGTTCTCCCTGGACCTGCACATTAGCTAGCTGGATATCTATCCCGCCTGATCTGGCAGCTAATACTTTTATGAAATCTTTGTACCCTGCGGATTCTTCTGAAGCAATAAGACCAATACTGGAAGGCGGATAAGGTATTTGCCTTTTTCTCTCTGGCGCAAATAAACCTTCGTTCTCTAATTTGGCTCTTAGTAAATCAGCGGCTTTTTTTATTGTGCCCTCGCCACTGAACTGAATGCTAATAATATTTAAACTAAAGCCGAATTGAGGGTGTAGTCTAGGCGATGCAGAAATTTTAATCTTCATGCCGTCTTCTACTACTCCCGGCAACATATACACCGTCCCAAAACATTTAATTTTTGACGTTTCATCTGCAATGTCAAAGTAAACCCACCGATTACGACTTACTTTAATATTTTTAACTTCACCTTCAATTTCTACAGTTGGGTATACATATTCCAAAGTCTGATTTGCTAAGGCTATAAAATCAGTTGGAGTTAAAACTGGTAACATACCTAATCTCTTATTTGTGCAGTAGCTGTTACTACAGCCTTGTGTCCGCCAATTTGTTTTACTGCTTTATGGTAAAAGATATACCCTATCGGTAGGAAGATTGCCATTGTGAGCACTCTAAATACTACCGTAGCTGAAAGTGCCAAAGCTCTATTAACTCCCGAGGCAGCCATAACTGCAGTCATTAAACCTTCATAAATTCCTACGCCTCCAGGCAATACAGCAACCAACCCAGCAAAATTTGCTACCGCATAGGCTATAATCAGTGCGCCTGGATTAATAATTGAACCAAATGCTACATAAACAATATAGATCGTTAACACTTCAGAAATATTTAAGACTAATGCCCAAATGAGCAAACGTTTCACTAAATTTAGATTTCTACTTATATGTTTGTAATCCTTATGCAGTTCCTCAAGTGTGGACTCCACTTTACCTATGTCTATTAACTCTTTCTTTTTGTTAATAGGTTTGAGTATGTAATTCAATGCCTTGGGCAGCCAGCCTACAAATGCCTTTATGCGTCTTGCCTTACTAATAATGAAAACACCAATAGCTGAACCTACAATTGTTGAGAATATAATTGTAGAACTTACAAGAACGATAAATGGACTAGTATTCTTACCTAATGATAAAGCCACCATCCCAAAAACTAGCAGTATGATAAAAGACAGAAAAGTAAGTGCAAATCTTAATATTTGAGCTAACGTGCTCATTGAAGTACTTATCCCCTGCTTTTTAAGTCTAATGCTCAAATAACTAAAACCGCTTACCCCGCCGCTTGGGAAAACATGATTAACAAAGTTAAGTTCGAGTGCGATTTTGTACATTTCTCTTAGCCTAATCTTAAATCCGTTAGCGTCAAAGAAATCTTTATATAGTCTTGCTACTGCAAAATAGCCAATAAGCTGTATCGGCACAATTAATGCGAGGACCCAAGTGTTTAAGCTTGCGAGCTTAGAGAATGCATCTTTGATTTGATCCCAGCTAATTACTATGAGCAGGCCTAAAGCAATAAGTGTAAATACATTGACCCAGAATTTTATATCTTGCTTAAGAAGTTTTCTCATAAATCTTACCTGATTATACTATGAAGCTTGATAGATAGCAGACTATAAACGATACTAGAGACATATGAAATCATTAATTATACTTGGCAGACAGCCAGCTCTAGGCGTTGCTGAACTTGAAAGTATTTTTGGGCCGAAGTCATTAAAAATTATAAGCCATCAGGCTATAACTCTAGATATTGCCCCAGAAAACCTAGATTTTAGTCGCTTAGGAGGCAGCATAAAGCTAGCTGAAATATTGACTGAGTTAAATACAGTAAATTGGAGTGAAGTTGAATCCTATCTGACTGAAAATATACTAAGTTATCTAAAATCTGTTACTAAAAGTAAGGTAAATCTTGGTATTAGCGCTTATAACTTAAGGGTTAGTGCAAAAGAAGTTAATACTACAGGTTTGCGACTTAAAAAAATTATTAGGTCATCCAACCGGTCGGCCAGGATCATACCCAATAAATCAGCGTCTCTAAATAGTGCACAAGTTCTGCACAATAAGCTTATCGGCTCTTCAGGTCTAGAAATTGTTGTAGCTAAGCACGGCAATAAGATAATTATTGCTAAGACTATGGCAGAGCAAGATATTGAATCTTACGCTGCACGGGATCAAAAGAGACCGAAGCGAGATGCCCGAGTTGGCATGCTTCCACCTAAGTTAGCTCAAATTATTGTCAATCTAGCTAATCCCACTATATATAGCACCGTTCTTGATCCATTTTGCGGAACAGGTGTAGTCCTGCAAGAAGCCTGGCTAATGGGCTACAGTGTATATGGTACAGATATAAACCAAAGGATGATTGAATACTCTAAAGCAAATATATCCGATTGGCTAAGCAGCCGATATAATCGCAATGGAGATATAATCATAGAGCAAGGCGATGCAACCAGACACCGCTGGGATGAGTCCAGAGAATATGCGGTTGCTGGAGAAACATTTTTAGGCAAGCCTCTAAGTACCCTGCCTCCCAAGCAAGTACTTGATAAGATTATTAATGAATGTGATTTAATACATAAGAAGTTCTTAATTAATATAGGATCTCAATTGAAACCTGGCTCTCGTCTGTGTTTAGCTGTGCCGGCCTGGAAAACTAGAAACGGTTTTTTACACCTTAAAACTCTTGATTTATTAGAAGAATTAGGCTATACTCGTAAGAGTTTTGTTCACACTAGCAATGCGGAGCTAATATATCATCGCCCCGAACAAATAGTTGCCCGTGAACTAGTAATTTTAGAAAGGAATGACGCTAAGTAGCCTGCTTTAAGTAAGCAGCACCAGAAAGCAGCAATTTGCAACAAGGCGAGGCATCAATCAAACCTTCCTCGGTTTGCAGCAAGTTACTCCTAATAAAATAGCGTTACTAAAGGAATAATATAATATGAGTCATGTAAAAGCCGGTGGTTCCAGTAAGAACATTCATAATAATGCAGGTCAACGCCTAGGCGTTAAATTATACGGTGGTCAGAAAGTAAAGACTGGACAAGTTATTGTTCGCCAAGTTGGGCTTACTAAACGCGCTGGCGAAGGCACAAAGCTTGGACGTAATTTCACTATTCATGCTAACCGCGATGGCATCGTTACTTATCAGAAGCGTCGCGTACGTCTATTTACAGGCAAAACTGTTCAACGTACTGAAGTAACAGTACAATAATAGGCCGCCCTACTCTAACAGATTTAGTATATCAATCTCTTCTGACTTTTTGTGAGGCAAGTCGTCCACTAGCATTCGCCACCCTCTCCTGCTGAAGTTTCCTATAATAATCTCTTTCTTGCTTGCTCCTAAAATAGCCCCAGTAGTCTGTTCCACTTCTCTTCTTATTTACCGTTTCATCAATTTTGCCAAAATAATGTTGAGCCACATCGATTATATGGACTTCACCGGAAGGAGATGTGTAACGACTCCACTCATGCGCATCATTACTATTATCATTTTGGTTAACTTCTGTAGTAAATCTTCCCTGCAATAGTCCCTCCCGCTGTGCTCTTCCACCTAGCCATGAAACAGCCAGTGCCATATGCCTACAGACACCTTTTCTTGCATGCAGATAAGTGTTAAGGGCAACTTTTCGTGTTTCTGAATTATTATTACTAAATAGATCATTATTAAGTCTTTTAACAAATTCTAAATCATATTCAAGTGTATCACCCACTGCTTCATAAATAGCCCGTAAAACCAGCTCCTCCCTGCCCTGTATTTCCCCTTTTTTCTTTATTAAATCACCTAATCTTGAGTTAAATCTTTCATACAGTTCATTAAACTCCTTCGGATAACGCTCACTGTCTACTACTATTGCTTCACCACCAGCCTGCCAAGATCTAATATCAACATGCCCATCTATAGGAAAAGTATCGCGATTAATAGTTGGACGCCCTGCAAACTTATCGTCTTCTCGCAGATGTCCGCGACGACGTGCTAGCCATTCAGCTGAAACTGTATGACCAGCAGTATAATTATACTCTTGGTCTTTATCATATAATTGGCCTCTAAATACGCTCCCATTTTTTGAGCTATCACTTAACTCAAGCTGGTCTTTGTTCAACAAAATAGTCAGTTGCTCCCTAGAAACAGTAGGACCGAAGTCCTCTCCGTTATACCCTTTAACCATAGCATCTCTACCTCTACCTACTACGATCGGCACATCTTCATAAACAGGAATCCAATAATCATTACTTACTCTTGGAGACTTACTGTCATTACTTAATCCAACCATAAATAGCTGCTCACCAAAGTCAGATTTAGTCTTAACAAAAGCAAAATTGCTTTGTCCATCAACCCCAACTTCAGCGACTATTTCACAAGTAGTCCCATCTTCGCCAACTTCATTTAATCCTAGCTCCCTAGAGCTATATATTCCAATACTTACATCTAGGTACACACTTTCATTCTTAAGTGAAACACTCTCAAACTCTTGGCGATTTTCAGCTGGAGAGATAGTGTCTGGGGCTGTCTTAGGAATTTGATCTAGCATTTTTTTGTTTTAAATTTATAAACTACATTATAGCATAACCATGATTATTAGTCAACCAGATTATACTCTATACTAAAACCGCCCCTACTGATGAGGAGCGGTTTTAGAATTTATACTTAACTTAATATCTAAGCGGCTAAGTGCATCTTGATACGATCTACTACGTCAGCTATGACTACCTGGGATTTAACCAAGTAATCGTCAACGCCCATCTCTTCAGCTTTCTTGCGATCAGCCTCCTGACTTAGAGCTGTCAGCATAATTATTTTTACATTTGTAGTTTCCGGAGTATTGCGAAGAATATCTAGCACGTCAAAGCCATTTACTTTTGGCATCATCACGTCTAGAAGAATAAGATCCGGTTTAAATTCAATGGCAGAGGCTAATGCTTCTTCGCCATTAGGCACTCGTCTCATCTCAAAGCCTTCAGCTTCAAGACGAGTAATATATACTTGGCCTAAACCTTCGTCGTCTTCTACTAATAATATTTTTCTTCTGCGATTTGCTATTGGTGTTTCGTCCATAAACCTTATGCTACCTCAATACCAGATAAAAGTCCAAAATTTTAATAAAAACTAGTACTATCTGCTATAAACTGCTTATAAATCCACTGAACATTGGATGCGGACGGTTAGGTCGTGACTTAAACTCTGGATGGAACTGACTTGCTAAAAAGAATGGGTGATCTATGCCTTCTATAATTTCAACAAGATGCTTGTCTGGCGAAACACCAGAAGCTCTAATCCCCCAAGACTCATACTGATCCCTGTAGTCATTGTTACACTCATAGCGATGACGATGCCTTTCAGCTATCAGGTCCTTGCCATACAGCTTCCTTGCTAAGCTCCCTTCCGCAAGACTGCAATCATAGTTGCCCAGTCTCATCGTACCACCCGTGTTCTCTTTACCTTCTTGGCCATCCATAGTTGTAACCACCAAATCTTTAGATTTAGGATCAAACTCTTTTGAGTTAGCATCAGTTAAGCCCGCGTTTCTAGCCGCAGCAATAACAGAGACCTGCAGACCCAGGCATAACCCCAGGTATGGCAATTTATTTTTAAGAGCAAAGCTAGCAGCGTTTATTTTGCCTTCTATAGCTCTTGAACCAAAGCCACCAGGCACCACAACACCGTCTAGGTCCGATAATAGCTTCTTAGCATTATCTTCATCTGTTAATTTTTCAGCATCAACCCATACAAGGTCTGGATTCACGCCCTGACTCCAAGCGGCAGCTCTTAAAGCTTCAAAAACTGACATATATGTATCTTGGTTATTCATATATTTAGCGACTATGCCAATTCGTACTGTCTTTTCATGCTTAGTAGTAGCCTGGCCAACAACATTCTCCCACTCGCTCATATCAGAGCTAGAAGAAGCTATATCGAGCTTTTTAGAGAGCACTTTATCAATGTTTTTCTCCCTAAGGGTTAGCGGAACCTGATATATGGTCTGGGCATTTGGCAGTAAAACAATTGCATCCTGTTCAACACCGCTAAATAAACTGAGTTTACCGATTACTTCTTTATCAGCCATATCTTCTGACCTGGCTACCAATACGTCCGGAACTATCCCAAGGCCACGCAGTTCTCTTACCGCATTTTGCGCTGGTTTAGTCTTAATCTCTTTGCTAGCGCCTAGATAAGGCAGATAAACTACGTGTACAAACGCACAATTTTGGCGACCTACTACCATAGATAGTTCGCGAATGGCCTCAATGAAGCTTAAGCCTTCGTAGTCCCCTACAGTACCGCCAATTTCTACAATATGTACATCAAATCCTTCAGCGGTAGCAAGTATTTCTTTTTGAATAGCTGAAGTTACATGAGGGATAAACTGCACTGTTTTGCCTGAGTATTTACCCGCGCGCTCATCTGCTATTACTCGTTGTAATACGCGCCCGCTCATAAACGAGCTCTTGCTTGTGAGTTCAATGTCTAGGAATCTTTCGTAGTGGCCTAGATCCAAGTCAGTTTCAGCTCCGTCAAACGTTACGAAACATTCACCATGCTCAGCTGGATTCAATGTTCCTGCGTCTACGTTTAAATATGGGTCACACTTCTGAATATTTACAGATAAACCATGCGACTTAAGAATACGCCCTATAGAGGCGGCCGTAATGCCCTTCCCCACTCCGGAAAGTACACCACCTGTAACAAACACAAATTTAGTCTGCCGTTTTGCCACGACTGTTCACACCTCTTACCCTTTATTTAAATATCTTAACACACTGAAATTAAAACTAAAATATAGTCTACAGTCTTTTCAAGGCAGCTTCTAGTTGCGGGTCTCGTCCTGCCGTAATATCTTCTGAGCTCATCTCAATTTTTTCGTCAGGCTCGATTCCTTCTTTATCTATATTCTTGCCATTCGGCGTAAACCATCGGGCGATAGTAATCTTGAGCAGCCCTCCATCCCTTAGCTCAACTGGTCGCTGTACAGACCCCTTGCCGAAACTCTTTTGGCCAATTATGGTTGCAGCGCCATTGTCTTTCAATGCACCAGCCACAATCTCAGATGCGCTAGCGCTTCCCTCGTTTATGAGAACTACCGTTTTCAATCCTTTTAGTTTAGGCTCTCCTCGAGACTTTTGCGTATCTATCACTATATTATCTCGGCGTTCTGTAAGTACTGTCGTGCCCTTTTCTAGCCATAAGCTTGATACGTCAACTGCACCATCAAGATAGCCCCCAGGATTGCTCCTAAGATCAAGCACAACGCCTTTGACATTTGACTGCTTAAAATTATCTGCAGCTTGACGAGCAAGGCGCACAGTATCATCACCAAATCGGCTAATCTTTAATATTCCTATGTTGTCCTTTATCTCAGACTCTACGCTTGGCACATTTATTTCTTCACGCACAATTGTTACTTCTTTTATTTCACTTCCTCGAAGTATAAGAAGTTTAACTGAAGTACCTTTTTCCCCTCGTATTTTTTCAACCGCCTCGGAAATAGTTAGGTCATATGCAGATTCATCATTTATTTCTGCTATTACATCATTAGGTTTAAGACCCGCTTTTTCAGCTGGGAACCCAGAAATTGGGGAGATTATTATTATATTATTGCTAGTATCCTTACCCAATTGAGCGCCTATGCCTTCAAACCTACCCTCTAAGTCATTAGAGAAATCTTCAGCTTGCTTAGGATCAAAATATTCTGTATATGGATCACCTGTAGCCTTAGCAAGTCCAGCCTTTAAGCCTTGGAGTAATTTTTCTTCTGTTAATTCACCGTCAAAATTAGTCTTTATAGATTCGTAAACTGTGTCAACGCTGCTATAGTCAAGCTTGCTTGGAAGACCAGAGTTTTGACTATTAGCCGTATACCGGCGCAACGTAAAGTCACCCTGGCCGAAATACCAGCCTGCTCCAAAAATAAGTAGGGCAACTGCTACATTGGTTATACTTTTATATAATCTTCTTTTACTCAACGCACCATTATCAATCTGTTTTTGCACAAAGACCCCTGCTTTATATATTGTAGGTATTGTAACATGGCAAGCACTGAGATAATGCTTAAGAATTAAAGCATATGAGATAAATTAATTAACTAATATAATTTATATAACTTCTTTATTAAGATGATTTAAAAGTATACGAACCTTAGGTTTGAAGCAGTTGAAGCTGAAAGAGTATTCATGTCATATTTACCAGTACCCGCCCTGTTGTAGTCGCTAACAACTATTGACCCGTCGCCATTTACCGCCTCTACATACATTACATGACCATAGTGGCCGCTATTGCTTACTGCTGCAGCGCCCACTCTAGGAGTAGAGCTAACAGTTAAGCCATAAGATGGAGCTCGGTCATCCCACAGCTTTGCGTTCCCCAAGCCGCCAGGTACATGACCGCCAGCAACCTTTACTCTATAAGCCACCCAGTCAGTACAGTTCCTATAGCCGTACCCACTTAGATTCCAGTTCCATATTGACCCGCCAACTGCCCAGTCGTAGTTATAGCACCAGCCTTCAACCTGACCTGTGTGATAACAAGGTGCACGACCCCAAGGGTATCCTCCGCCGCCAAGCATACCGCCAGTACCGCCAAACAACCTAGCATTTTCAATAGCCTGCTGGCGCTTTAGCTCATTTATTTTTGCTTGATTACCCTTTATTTGATTATTAAATTCAGCCTGCTGGCTCTTATTAAATCCTAGTAGACGATCCTGCTCGGCTTTCTGAACTGCAGTAGCAGCCCGTAACTGCTCCTGCTGCTTAATTATTCTCTCAACTTCTTCTTTTTTATTCTGCAACTCGGCTTTTAGAGCCGTAATCTTATCTAAAGTTGCTTTCATGCTATTGCTAGTAATTTCACGGTACTGCTGTTTATCAAGAAATTCGCTTAAGTCTTTGCTCGTTACCAGCATTTCAATGGTGGAAATGTCGCCCTCCAGATACATAGCTGCAATATTATCTCCGAGTATATCGCGTTGCTTTGCAAGTTCGGCTTCTTTTTCTATGATCTGCCGCTTAATCTCTTCGCTCTCAGCTTGGCGCTGATTTATTTCTTGCTGATAGGCATTTATCTGGGCAGCCAAAGCGTTAATAGTCTCTTCGTAAGATGATGCCTCTACCCTTAAGGCATTCAGCTGGTCCTTGTTCTTATTGTTCTCTTCAGTCAGTTCATTGATCTGCTGTTGCAGACTTTGAGCACCAATATACTTAGTATAACCAAGAGACCCAAACGCAAATAAAGCCGCTATAAAGATAATTGCGGTTTTAAATGTTAGATTATTTGCGCGCGCTCTACTACTTGCCATTATACCCTGCTGTTAACTGCTAGAATTTATTTTTTATTTTTAATTCCTACCTCATTACATTATCACTTTTTTGAATAAATCTCAATACCAAGCATAAGAATTACAGATTAGTGTAGTTGTAATTATTACAATTAATACTTTATTTATTGGATCTTAGGTACCGGTATGTAGCTACGTAGGAAGAAGCTACACCTATAAGTATGCCCAAGCCCAACTGGGCTGCCAGAATAAGCCAAAAATTATCTGCAAAAAATCTGCCAGAATACGTTATGTCCAAGATACCAAATGTACTTGCGCCTAATGTTCCGGATGCAATTGAGAAGATGCCCTTACAAAGCGCGACCGATATAACTGCCGCGAATACACCGATTAGCATGCTTTCTACTAAAAATGGACCCCTGATATAGCTACGACTAGCTCCAAGGAGCTTCATAATTGAAAGTTCGTCACGCCTGTTAAATATGGCCATTTGAATAGTGTTAAAGATTATAAGAGCAGATATTGCTGCAAAAATTATTACACTAATGATACCGGCCTGCTGTATGAAAGTCGTTGCTTTTGAAATTTTATCTATCGCCTCTTTTCGGCTGCCAGAATAAGATGTCTCATAGGATTGAAGCTCTTTAATTTCTGGCTTGTCTAAGTATGCTCTTAGCTCGTCAATTATGTCCGGATTATGAAGTTTAATCTTTAAGCTAGCGGGAATCTTATTAGTCGCCTGAAGAATTGCTAACTGGAGCTCTATATTATCCTTATTGGCTTCCATAAAGCCACTGCGCGCATCTTCTTTTGCAACATATTCTACATCTCTAACATTTTGCATATCTTTAAGGCTATTTATTAGCTCGGTTCGCTGTTCCTCGGTAATTTCATCAATTAAGTAGACAGACACATCTATACGGCTGCGGATATCCTGAATAGTATGAGCAAAAGTGGCATTGGCGATATAAGAGAAAAGTACGATACTTAATGTGACCACCATAACAGCCATAGCAGCAATACTTAGCCATGCATTTCTTGCAAAATTAGAAAAGCCACCTTTAATAATCCGACCAAATGTAATTATGCGACGACTTTTTATCATAGAGTATATTCTCCATTTGCATGGTCTGAAGCAATTTTACCGTCTGCAATTGTTACCACTCTGCGCTTCAATTTGTTTACTATCTCTTGATTATGCGTAGTAAGTATAACCGTGGTGCCATATTTGTTTATTTTCTCCAGTACCTTAATGACATCCCAGGCATGCTTGGGGTCTAAGTTTCCAGTGGGCTCGTCGGCAATCAAGATTTTAGGCTGACGAACTACAGCCCTGGCAATAGCGACCCTTTGCCTTTCCCCTCCAGATAACTCCATCGGCATACTATTAGCCTTATTCTTAAGGCCAACAATATCTAAAACCCTTGGTACAGTATGCTTAATCTCTTTGGTACTTACGCCTATGATTTCAAGGGCAAACGCCACATTTTCAAATACAGTTTTATTAGGTAATAATTTAAAGTCCTGAAATACCACCCCGATACGACGTCGCAGCTTTGGTACATCTCTATTTTTTAGGCCTTCGTAATCAATACCCCCGACAATTATCTTACCGCTAGTTGGTCGCTCTTCGCGTGTTAGAAGTTTTAATAATGTAGATTTGCCCGCACCCGAAGCGCCAACAATAATAACAAACTCCTTAGCCGCAATATGAAGGCTAATTTTTTGCAGTACCGCAGAATTTCGGCGATTATAACTTTTGCTCACCCGATCGAGTAATATCACGTAGCCTATTATACCAAACCGCTTAAGTAACTTGTTAAAGTTATTTTAAATTCCACGAAAACTACGTTCACGCTTATTCTTACGATATCTAGAATGCAGTCTACTAATAAGTATTATCGCAAGCAGTAAAAATACAGTCCCTGCAACAATACTAACTGATCTTCTGTTAATTCTTATCCATCGAATTATCAGGCTAAATGCGTTTTCTGGATTCTTGATCTCTACTGGCATCATCTCCCTTATCACTTCACCACTCTTTAGAGTTGTAGTGATGTATATAGTGTATTTGCCATTTTCTACTAATGTAGTATCAAAGCCGGAATCATTAACAGACTCCTGAACTACTATCCCATTCACCATATAGCTGACTTTGCTTAGCTGAGATAAATTTTCTGTCGGCGTTGTTGATAGACCAATACGGCCACTTATAGGCCCATCAGAAACAGGGGGCAAGATAATTACATCATCCTTGCTATTATTACTGCCATCAGAGTAGCACCCATTCCCAAATTCCTGAGGCCTACAATCCTTATCAGTGACAAGTATTCTATCGAGTTTAATGCCCTCACTTATACCGATAATCTTTAGTGTATTCCCATTAGCGCTACTGAAGCTTATCGGCACTATTTGACCTTCCCTGCGATAAGTCTGCCAGAACCAACCATCGCCGGAATCATTGAAGTCGCCTATCTCTATACACTCATTACCATTAATCTCTACTAATAATTTAGATTCGGGATTTTCTGACTTTAATCTGAGCCAAATAGCTTGATCTTCGGTATTACTTAACTGAGGTAAATTATAGCTAACTGCACCAAAGCTAGATGTATTTGCACAGGCAGCTGCACTAAGTTTATCGGGATAAATGAGGGAGCCTAAAAAAGCTACAGCCAGCAGTAATATTGCCGACCAACCTACGGCTATCGCCCAAACATGACTTTTCATACTGCTTTAAGTATATCACTTAAGCTTATATATCAATTGCCTTATAGAATTGACTAGCTATCTAGTAAAGACTCGATAAAATCATTCAGACCGCCGTTAAGCACAGATTCGGGATCTGAAGATTCGTATTTAGACCTCATATCTTTTACTTGCTTATATGGATGAAGTACGTAGTTTCTAATTTGATTACCCCATGCAGCCTGCTCGTTAGGACCCTTAATACCGGCTAAACTTTCTAAATGTTGTTCGTGCTGTAGTTGCGCTAGTTTGGACCTTAATATGGTCATTGCGGTTTCTTTATTCTGTAATTGAGAGCGCTCATTTTGTATAGCCACTACAATACCGGTTGGCAAATGGGTTACCCGGACTGCTGAATCAGTGGTATTTACACTTTGTCCGCCATGGCCTCCGCTACGATACACATCTACTTTCAGATCTTTTTCGTCTATCTGTACCTCATCAGGTTGATCAATTTTGGGCAGTACCTCCACTTTTGCAAAACTAGTCTGTCTTAGACTGTCAGCATTGAACGGACTTAGACGAACTAGCCTATGCACACCATGTTCGTTTTTCAATTTTCCATATGCAAGATTGCCAGCTATTTGAATAGTTGCCGACTTAATCCCGGCCTCCTCCCCAGGAGACTCTTCGATTACAGTTGCTTTAAGCCCATTCTGCTCTGCCCATCTCAAATACATTCTTAGTAACATTGCAGCCCAATCCTGAGCATCAGTGCCCCCAGCCCCAGCGTGTATACTTAATATTGCATGCCTTCTATCGTAAGGGCCCTTAAATCGAAGTTCCTTTTGCAGTTTTAGAATTCTTTGTTCAACATCTTCAACTTGTTGGTTTATCTCCTCGAGCATGGAATCGTCATTAAATGAAAGCAGTTCATTTAAATCTACTAGGCTTTGCTCTAGGTCTATCCAGGGCCTTACTTGAGAATCTAATTCTGCTTGTTTTTTTGAAATATCCGCAGCTGCAACTGGATTTTTCCAAAAATCTGCATTTGCTATTTGAGCATTGTATTCATCTAGTTGCTTTAACAGACCTTTGATATTTAATTTACGGTCTATCTCAATAAGCTGCTGCTGACATTTTTTTATACGTTTTCTTGCAGATTCCAATTATTAATCTCTCTTTTGCCATAAAGCAGATAATTGCTCATATGATTCATCAACAAAAGGACGTCCAGCATTCCCAAGTATACCCAAATCCCACATATCGTCATCAAACATTAGTTTTGTTGTATTGATTATCCGCGTTTTAGTTACAGCTTTAATCCTCTCAGGCAGCGCATAGTAATCATCTATAGTGTCTTCAAAAAAATATTTATTCGTATAGCCTGCAGCCGTACCAGCTACAGTCTGTCCTGACCTCTGATACCTGCCAAGCATATATTGCTTTGCGGCCTCAATATCATCTTCTTCAATTTCACCGTCTCTAACCTTGTTAATTTCGTCAATCATGATTTGAAACAATGCTTTTGCGTTTGCTGGCATAACCTGTGCGCCAAACCACCACGATACGTTTTGTGCCAACTGGTTAAAACCAGAGCTCATAGAATAAACTAGACCCCTTTCTCTAGCTTCACCTAGTATTTTAGAGTAAAGGGTTTCAGTCAGCATAGTATTAAGCAGCTGTCCAGCGTCCCAATGAGGTTCGTCTAATTGCTCCAAGTGAAAGGTATCGACAATAAAATATATATTTTTCACACTTGGATTTCTAAGATACAAACCTTTTTCCTGTTTTACTGGAATTTCTACTGGCAATGGTATACGTCCATTACCTTTAGGTAACTTCATAGTTTCCAGCATTCGTATTATGGTTGCTCTATGACCTTTAATACTGCCTGCAATAACAAATCGCAAATTACTAGTAGTGTGAGTCTTCTTATAATGCTGCTCGATATCTTCTTTAGTGTTATTTCCTAAAAGTTTAATCCTTTCCCTGTCAGTCATAGCCTGATATCCGCAGTATTTGCGCATAGCTAAACTTAGATGACGAAAATGATTATTGGCACGCCCATTAAGCTCTTCGCGAACATTGCCTAGCTCTGCATCAAACTCTTCTTGTAGAAATAAAGGCTCAGTAATTGCCAGTATCATCAGGTCAAGAATTCTATCCCATTCAAAATCCGCACATTCTGCCTCGTAAGTAATATCATATACGCCAGTACTTGCATTATTGTAGGCACCGTTTTTTTCAAATTCAGCTTGAAATACTCGAGCTTTTGGGTACTTCTTATTAGCTCCCAATAGAACGTGTTCCATAATATGGGGAGTTTCCCATTTAGCTGGATCTACAAGATACTCGCCTGCCCTAAAATTAAATTCAAATGTCATTACGCTTGCGTCAGGAACGTCAATAAGAAGCCCTTCTGCGCCATTTTCTAGAATAATCTTTTCTACTGTATGTTTCATTTACAGATACAGCTACTTACGTCTTTTAGCTTTTTTACGCTGGCGCTCAGCTTTGCGCTGTTTTTGCTTCTTGGCCTTATTCACTACAGGCTTGGTGCCACTTGAGTTCCCAGAAGCAATTCTGAAATCATCTTCATCAAAGTCGTCTGCCTCAAGTATCCTATCGGCATTATCCACCGATGACTTAGCTGCTTTAGTAAGTTCAGTTTCAATTGGTTGATCTATCTCAGACGCCGATACAGGTCTTGCATTAAATATACTTTTCAGTACATCATGCCGAAGCTTTAACTGCATTTCTGCAAAAAGGACTTGGGACTGACGACGGTACTCAACCAATGGATCTCGCTGGCCTACACTTAGCCAGTGTATACCTTCGCGCAGATGATCCATGTTCTCAAGATGCTGCATCCACAGACTATCTAAAGTTTGAAGGTAGATATCTCTTTCAACTTTTCTTAATATTTCGGGGCCAAAAGCAGCTTCTCTGCCTGCATAGAGCTCTTTGACCTCTGCAAGCAGAGATTTCTTAAATTCACTAGCTTCAGTATCAAATAGCTTGTCCAAAGTCATTTCATCAAGCGGGAAAATTTCCGTCAATATTTCTTCAAACTTATCAGTTAATGACTCGGGGGAATCAACGAGCGCCTTAACCTCATCTTCCATGAATACATTAATCCGCTTACTGATATCCGCTTGAAGAAGTATTTCACGTCTCATTGAATATACTGCTTTACGATGACGGTTCATAACGTCGTCATACTGGACAACGTTCTTTCTAATATCAAAATTGAATCCTTCAACTTTTTTCTGGGCTGACTCCAAGCTTTTGCTTATCAATCGATTCTCTATAGGCACATTGTCATCTACTTTTAGCCTATTCATAAGATTGCCGATTCTGTCTCCACCAAAAATTCTCATTAGCTCATCTTCGGTACTAACAAAGAACTGTGTTACACCCGGATCTCCTTGACGACCAGCCCGACCTCGCAGCTGATTATCTATTCTTCTTGATTCATGTCGCTCACTGCCTAGTACAAATAAACCACCTAGCTCCTTAGTTTCATCGGTTAGAACTATGTCTGTACCACGTCCAGCAATGTTGGTAGCTAGAGTTACTGCACCTTTTTGACCAGCTTCGGCTACAATTGCTGCTTCTTTTTCATTATTTTTAGCGTTTAATACCTGGTGAGGAATTTTAGCCTTCTTTAGTGCAGCAGATAAAGCTTCGTTCTTCTCAATTGAAACTGTGCCGATTAGTACCGGCTGGCCCTTTTCATGCAACTCTTTAACTTGCTCAATAATAGCCTTAAATTTACCCGCTTCGGTTTTATAAATTCTGTCCGAACGATCCTCGCGAGCAATCTTACGATTAGGCGGTACCTCTACAACATCCAACTTATATATCTGATGAAACTCTTCACTTTCAGTTAAAGCTGTACCGGTCATTCCTGATAGCTTGTTGTAGAGCCTAAATAGGTTCTGAAAGCTAATAGTAGCCAGTGTCATTGACTCCTCCTGAACGTCAACGCCTTCTTTTGCCTCTATAGCTTGGTGCAGACCTTCATTATATCGCCGTCCTTTAAGCAAACGTCCTGTGAACTGATCTACGATTACAATTTCGCCATCGGTGGTAACGACATAGTCTTTGTCTCTCTTAAATAGAAGCTGGGCTTTTAAGGCCTGGTCCAGATGGTAGATATTTCGTATATGATCCGTTGAATAAAGATCTGAGATCCCTAGCACCCGTTCAATCTTCTCAACACCGCTGTCAGTCAGAATTACACTTTTTCTCTTTTCATCTATTTCGTAATGCTCAGGCTTTAATTGGCGAACAACTTTAGCGAATTGCCCATAGCTTGCCCCGGAAGCTGTAGCGGGTGCAGAAATGATTAAAGGCGTCCTTGCTTCATCAATTAATATGGAGTCTACTTCATCTACAATTGCATAATTTAATTCGCGCTGACGTAGCTGATCAGTCTCACGGACCATGTTGTCTCTTAGATAATCAAAGCCAAATTCATTGTTTGTGCCATATGTGATATCGGCCTTGTAAGCCTCCTGGCGGGTACATGGTCTTAGGTGCCGAAACCGCTCATCATCATGATCCTCATTATTAAAATTCTGATCATATATGAAAGAGTGATCAGGAATAATAACTCCAACGCTTAGCCCTAACGCACTGTAAACCTGGCCCATCCAACCAGCGTCACGCTGCGCCAAATAGTCGTTGACCGTCACTACATGAACGCCTTTTCCAGTTAGAGCATTTAAGCTAACCGGTAAAGTTGCGACAAGCGTCTTTCCCTCTCCCGTTTTCATTTCAGCCACTTTGCCTTCATGAAGAACCATACCGCCAATTAGCTGGACATCGAAATGCCTTTGGCCTAAAACTCGGCGAGCAGTCTCACGAACTACGGCAAAAGTATCTGGCAAAATCGCATCTAGAGATTCTTTTTCCAATCGTTTTTTTAAAATTTCAGTTTGTTCTTTTAATTTCTTGTCTGTTAGCTTCTTGTATTTAGGCTCGAGCTTATTAATAGTATCTACATACTTACGCATTCGGCGAATTGTCTTAGCTTGCGGATCACCAAGTATTCGTTTTAGGTACTTATTCTTCATTTAGGTATTGCCTCTTTACAGGATGTTACATTTACATTACTTCGGGTACGGCAGCTCTCCTACTCAGGACATACCCCGGTACCAAAATACTATATAAATATTGTAACACTGATACTTATATAAGCTATGGCCGCAAGCAGCAAATTTGTTGTTAAATTATCTTTATGCGATTAATCTAAATTTGCTGCTTAGGGTATAGGATATTTAAGCTAAAATCTCATCTAAATTTGATTTGGATTCCTTTGCCTGAATCTGCTAGTCAGTCGGCGATAAAACTTAGGGTCGCTATGAACTTCTTTATACCTTTTTAACTGATTTTGAAGCTTAGCTTCAACTATATCTACAGCAGCGTACATATTAATTGTTGACTCTTTAGCAGTCAGAGTCTCATTAGGCAGGTACATAATTACCTCAGCCGTATATTGACCATCTTTATGTCTTTTATTCTCTTTTAGCTTGACCTCGACGTGAACGCTTTTTCGAGCATGACGAGGCATATACCTCTCTAATTTGTTGATGGTTTTGACAATGTACTTTTTAAGCCTTTCATCTGCTTCAGCATGAACGCCACTTATTTCCATTTTTTTAATCATTCGCCTACCCTCCTTAAATTAATATTGGAGCTAAATAACTTCGCGGTTGCCCATATAAGAGCGCAAAACTTCAGGAACAGTTACGCTTCCGTCTTCTCGCTGAAAATTCTCTATAATTGCAATTGGACCACGGCTCATCGGCAGCGCCGTTGCATCATTGGTATGAATAAGCTCTATTTTGCCGTCGGTGCGGCGCACGCGCGTCTTAAGCCTTCTTGCCTGATAATCTGTCATGTAATCTGCGGTATGAGTTTCGCGATACTTGCCCTGGCCAGGCAGCCAAGCATTTATATCTACTCCGCGAGCATTAGGCTTGCCAATATCAGCTGTGCACTTATTTAGAACCTGGTAAGGAATTCCTAGCATCTGCATTATTTTCTCTTGGATTGCTATTAAGAATAAATGTTCGTCTACACCGGCTTCAGGCAGTCCTAAGCTCTCCATCTCAAGCTTATCAAATTGATGCATTCGGAACATACCTTCCATATCCTTGCCGTAAGTGCCAGCCTCACGCCTAAAAGACGTAGCGTAGCCTATATAACGAACTGGAAGATCTTTCTCTTCAAAAATTTCATTAGCGTGCATGCTACCTAATACATGCTCAGCGCTTCCCTGTAGCCAAAGCTCCTCATCCTCAATTTTATAGCGGTCCTCTCTTGGCTCCAGCCTATCCATTGCATCATATATTTCTGTTCGAAGCATGTAGGGCGGTAAAACAGGCGTAAAAACCTTATTGCTGACATTCAAGTTATTTTCAGAGATGACATTATCAATAAATTCCTGGTCGCTTAGTTTGTCAAAAATAAATTGAATTAGTGCAAACTGCAGTTTAACCAGGTCGCCCTTTAAATAAGCGAATCTACTGCCAGTAACTTTGGCAGCCCTCTCCTTATCCAGCCAGCCCCGCTGCTCAGCGATATACGCATGGCTAAGAGGTTCAAAATCAAAAGAAGTAGGATCACCCACAGATTTTACAACTACATTCTCATCTTCTGAGCTGCCTACGGGCACGTCTTCAAGGGGCATGTTAGGAACTTTTTTAAGCAAATTACTGAATTCTTTATCAATAGCAGTAAATTGGCTTTCTAAATTTGATAATTTCTCTTTGACTTCGCGACCCTTAGCTACTGTCTCGTCAGATGGCTTTCCTCCACCCTTCATCGATTCAGCTATTTCATTTCTTTGGCGGCGAAGTTCTTCAACCTCGCTCTGTAAATTGCGTCTTTTTTCGTCAAATCCAATAAGTTGCTGTATGTCTACTTCGTAACCTTTTTGGCTGGATTTTTCCTGAACAAGATCTGGATTTTCTCGGATGAACTGTATGTCTATCATAGACTTATTATAACCTATTGAAGCTGTGTTAAGGCTTTAATTCGTAGTATAAATTATGTTAAGTTTCACTGCTCAGTAGCTCCACACTTCTTTCTAGGACAAACATTGGTATCATTAATCGTTTAACTATTTGGTCTTTTCTCAACCCGCTATCAAGCAATTCTCTTAGATTTCTCCTGGGCATTAATAGCCCGCAACCAAACATGCCAGCCTCATTTCCAGCATGCCCTTCTTTAATTCTAAAAATTGCTTGTCGCAATGGAGGGTCAAAGTGTAGGCTATAATGGCCCAGTGCTTTAGCAGTTAGAAATCGATCATACCGATTAGAAGTATTGCTAGACAATACCATTTCAAAATCATCTCTATCATATATTCTTAAAAAATCGCGATTTTCGGGCTGACTGTTGCCAGTCGTGGCCACTTCTATACTCACCTTCCCCCCGAGAGCTTCAAAAGCCTCCTCAACTCCTGGCACGAATCGATCACTGTAAATAGCGTGGTTTTCTCCAAATTGTTCGCCCCTTATAAAAGCCTCTAGATTATCAAGGTCTAACCCTGGATGAACTGTGCCTTTCTCTACTCCAGACATCATTTATTCCTCTGTTTTAATGACTCGAGCGTTAGTTTAGTTCTAGCCTTAGCATAAGCGCAGTACTCGCATTCACCCCCCATAGCAGCAGTCCCAACTTTTGGCATGTCTCCATCCATGCATTTTTTCATCTTTATCAACGTGGGCTCAATCCACTTATCACTACCCTCATAAGGAATTACCTTTGTACGGAATTCCACGCGGTCATTAAAGCCGTCTAGGTCCATTCGGCCATTTGTATATACGAAGTAGCCAGTATCACTTACTCTGAAGCCGTTCCTGCGCAGCAGCCACTGGTATACCTCCAGTTGGCGCTTGTAGCTAATTTGCCAATCCGAGTCAATGCCCACCTCTCTGTCCTTGGCTGTAGCCTTATAATCTACCACTATAAGGTTACCTTCACCATCCACCCAAACATCATCAATACCGCCAAAAACATGGAGGTTAGTCTGTTCGTGTACAGTTGTTACACCGACAAAAGTTTCACGCCAAGTCTCTAACTCATCATGCTCAAATGGTATTGCCTCCACGCCGAACTCTACCATTAATGGATGGGGTTTTTTAAGGACACGGTATTTATCAAATTCTTTTTTGAATAGCTCATCTATTGCTTTGTTTATATTAAACGGTGGGCTTGAAGGACGAGTTATCTTTAGCCTGACATCTAACCAAAAGCACCTCGGACACTGCATAAATAGCTCGATCTTTGATCTAGAGACTTTAAATGGAGCCTTTTGACCGGGCTTATATGGTTGACTGCGTTGACGCCAATAATTACTTGCCATAGTTCTATATTGTATCAGGTGGCGTACATGATCTTACTATTTGAATCTAAGTAATTATAAGATCAGCTTGGCAGCAGCTGCGACCGCTGCCGTTTCTGCTCTTAAAGTGAAGCTTCCTAGATTAATTTTTTCAACTTTCATTGACTCTATCTGTTGCAGTTCTGCATCTGACCAGCCGCCCTCCGGACCTATGACGATACCTAGAGGTATATTTTCAGAAAGCTGTTTAAAATCTACGCTATCTTCAAATTGCTCACTGGATATAAAAAGTCTTATTTTGTCACTATATTCACTAATCACATCTTTTAAACTTATAGGGTCGCGAAGCCTAGGTATATCGCTGCGTCCACACTGCTCGGCTGCTTCAATAGCTATCCTTTCAATTCGCTCTTTATTGAAACCAGTCTTTTCGGATCTGTCGGCAGCAATTGGTATAAAATTACTGATTCCAAGCTCTGTACATTTTTGAACGACCCATTCATTTTTATCTTTCTTAAGCAGGCTGAAGAATAAATATATATGTCGTTTTGGTAATTTGCGTTCAAAATCTGTAACTAATTTAAGCTTCACGGAATCTTTTTCAATTTCCTCTATCTTGTAAAGACGCTCACTTTTTATGCCGTCGAATAATATGACTTGCGAGCCTACTCGGTATCGCAGAACTCTAGTCCACTGACTATATAAACCTGAGTCTCTAAGCCAAAAATCATGTCGAAGTTCAATTTGGTCAGGATTTACATAGAAACGATGAAGCCTCATTTCTTGCCCCTAACTGGCAGATCTAAAATCTGCATTGGCTTATTAATAATATAAGTAGGCTTTTGTTTGGAAAGTATATTTTGAGTATTGAACCCCCATGTCACTGAAGCAACTTTTATGAGAGAAAGTCGGGCTGCCTTTACATCTCTAACTTCATCTCCTATATAAATGCAGTCGCGTCGCTTTAACTTGTTGCGCACTATTATTCTATTAATGTACCTAGACTTATTAAATAAGCCTGCATTTGCATATGTATCTTCAAAATATCCTTCCAAATTATGCTTAGAGAGAAATGTACTTACACTTTCTTGAGTATTTGAAGTTACTATAAATAACTTATCGCCCCTAGCATGGAGCTGCTTAATAACTTTTGGGATATCTTCAAATGGCTCTAAACCAGGTACTAGCGCATGAAAATCAGAGATCCCCATTACTAGAAGCTTTGGCACTTGCCACCACTTTAGTCCTGCCATTTTAATAGCTTTTCTCAGCCCAACATTTCTTAGGGATTGAATTTCTTCGGGAGTTAGTGGATTCTGATTATTCCTAACTAATTTATTGAAGACTGCAATAAATGCAGGCAGGCTGTCAGCTATAGTCCCGTCAAAGTCAAAGATATAATTTTTAGGACGATTCTTTACTAATTTTTTTTTGCTATTTAAATGAATGGCCATTGAAAGATAGTATACAGTTTAGCGAGACTTCAAGATAGACACTAGAAGACTTCGCCTTGTTTATCTAAACTCATATACGGAATATAACATTTACCCACTCCCGTACGTCTAGCAAAATTCTGATGGTAAGCCTCAGCCTCCCAAAACTCACCTGCAGGCCTAATCTGCGTTACTATTTCTCGTTCCATATACTTCTGCAAGTTCGCCTTCGCTCGTCTCGCCAGCCTTCGCTGTTCAGCTGTTGTACAGAAAACTGCAGAACGATACTGACTTCCAATATCTGGCCCTTGTTTATTGAGTTGAGTAGGATCATGCATTCTAAAAAAGTGCTTTAGTAAGGTATTGAAATTAATTTTGCTAGGATTATACTCAATCCACACCGATTCAGCATGCCCTGTATTACCAGCCCTAACCTGCTCGCTAATCGGGTTTGATGTACGTCCTCCCGTGTAGCCCGCCAATGTATGTAAAACACCTGGCACCTGGTCAAAGTAATCCTGCACTCCCCAAAAACATCCTGCTGCAAATATTACGGTTTGAGAATGAAATATATCTTTCATACCATTAATTATAAAGGTAGAGAGTTTAATTTAAGATTCTAGGTTCAACCTTGAGATAAGCCAATCTCTTGGCAGTATACTTAAAAACCAGCCAGCCCTAGGTCCAGATGTACGTCCAATTAAGACCCGGTACAGGACATTAAAAAGCTGTTTACCACTTAAACCATTTTTATCTTTAAAAGAATAGATTGCCAAATGAAACCATTCACCATCTGCATCTTCCGGAGCTTCTTTTATCTTAGCTGATAATGAGGATAGAAACTGCTTTTCCTCTAGGGTGAAGTCTTCTGACCTTACCTTATCCAGCAATTCAAATTTAACATCTTCTGGGGCACTTCTTTGAAGCCAGGCATCAATGAACTCAAGTTCTTTAATAATAATATCGCGATCTGCTTTTGCAGTTTCGGCATGCTCAGTTAGGCTTATTAAATCTATAGTTTTGTCGGCGTCTTTTAATGCAGCCTGATAATTTGCAACTAAATGACTAAATGGAATATTACTAACAGTCCTTTCCTCCACCCCAAATGTGCAAAGGTCTAAAAGCTGCTGTTCGCCTTCAGTCTTATTCGGCTTAGCAATCAATTCGCTAAACTCGTCAAATAGCCTTATCAGTGTTGGACCTTCGTCAAAGAAAAGCTGCTTCTCAGGTGAAAACCTGAGCATAAAGTACCAAACAATTTCTGGAGGCAGCAATTTGAGAAGCTGTGCCGCAGTTATAGTATCCCCTCCGCTCTTACTCATTTTCTTAGTTTGGCCAGTTTTATTTATAAAATTATAAGGTATAGGATAAGGGGCTTCTGTACCAAAAACATCTTTTACAATCTCTTTGCCTGTATCATAGGATCCGCCTTTAGTTGCATGATCGCGACCAAAAGGTTCAGCATTCACGCCCAGTAGCGACCATCGAGCGGGCCAGTCTATTCGCCAGTTTAGTTTAACTTTCCCGTCAGAGTAGCCAATTACTTGCGTTTCTCCATTGCTACCCAAATACTTAAGCTCTTTTGCATCAGTGTCTATACTTAAAAATTTTCTATTTTTTAAGTATTTGCCTTCCATTACTTGGACCGGAGACCAATTATCGTCTAATTCACGCCCGGACACTTTTACAAGAATCTCTCTTATGTCATCAATGTGCAAGAGTGCCTCTTCGATTGCCGTTACAAAAAAGCCTTCTCGATACTTCTGGCTTGCTCTAATAAACTCCATATCTAAATGCAGCCCTTTAGAAATATGAGGAAGCTCAGATAAATAGAAGTCTGCATAGCTTTGATTAGAGCCGTCTGGAGCTGGGGTATCGCACAGTGGCACACCTAGATATTGCTCGTATGATTCAGGCAGACCAATTGGCACCTTGCGAAAAACATCCAAATCGTCTGAAACATGAATATGACGACTGGTACGGCCTCGACGTCTAAGCTCACGCATAATTACTTCTGCGGTCATAACCTCCCGAAGCGTACCTACATGATAAGCTCCGGATGGAGAAACCCCTGAAGAAACAACAATCTCTCCTTTCGGATGACTGCTCTCTAATTCATCTACTATTTTATTTAGCCATTGCATTACAGCCGCCTGAGGAATTTATCAGATTTAATTTTAAGCTCATTAAATATATTATACCTTTAATTAAGGTAAATTAACAGATTGAAAGACATAATAGTATTCCAATTAAGAAATGTCGGCAATAGTATAATTGACAGTTTCAACCGGCGTCTTAATCTCTACTTCTTCGCCCTCTTTCTTACCCATCAATGCCTGCCCAATAGGAGACTCGTCGCTAATCTTTCCATTTAATGGATCGGCCTCTACCGTACCTACGATCTGGAATTCTTTTTTCTTGCCTGAGTTACTCTTAAGTTCAACTTTCGATCCTAATCGCACTTTATTATCGTCTTTTGGGGCCGTAATAACTTCGGCACTCGCCAATATGTTCTCAATCTCTTCTATTCTGCCTTCGTTTCTACCTTGCTCTTCTTTTGCTTCATGATATTCAGCGTTCTCGGCTAAATCGCCCTGAGAACGTGCAGATGCTATTTCTTCAGCAATGATAGAGCGTCGTGCAGTAAGTTCAGCCAGCTCAGCCTTTAATTCAGCTAAGCCTTCTTGTGTCAGGTGATAATGCTTCTTCATTGTTTTTCCTTTCTGGTATAAAAAGCTGGCGCTTTATCTAGCGGCCAGCTTATATGAACTAGTATAAACTTTATTTTGAACTATTCAACCTTTTGTTTGATTGCCCCAACCTCTATTAACTCTGATTCTAGTGAGGTGCGTTGCTTATACTCTACGCTATTCTTCTCAAGCGTACGCTTGCTTACTACAATCCTATGCGGAATGCCCAGAAGATCCGCATCAGCAAATTTCTCCCCTGGCCTAACATCTCGATCATCGTAAAGTACTTCAATACCTGACTCTTTAAAGCTTGCATATAGCTCATCTGCAGTCTTAGAGACCTCTTCCTCTTGACCGATTATAATTAAGTAAACCTTAAATGGGGCAATATTCGCTGGCCAGACAATACCCTTATCGTCAGCAAAATGTTCAACTATAACTCCCATTAATCGACTAATACCAATACCGTAGCAGCCCATAATAATAGATTGCTGGTTTCCCTTTT
>CAZHAQ010000006.1:15213-36101 GCA_964529785.1 uncultured Candidatus Saccharibacteria bacterium | reverse complement strand
TTATGCTTATATACAAACGATTGTACATTATAAGTAACTGGCTGTAAAAACTTATAGCTAAGGCTTTTAGTAGGAATACATGCTAGTAATACCTAGGGTGTCGGTTACGTCGCCGATCTTCCTTGGTTCACCGCCATCCAAACTTATAATATAATCCGCTGTCTCCCTGCCGTCTGACACCCTGAAAACAACATGACTTTTGTCCAGCCAATATATAGGCGATTTAAGGCCACCTCGTTCCGCCAGTACAGTTTCCTGTTTGGTAGTTTTATCGTAATTTATTAAGACGCCTTTGCCATCCCGACTGTCCAGCCACAAGCTGAATTTATCATCAAGCAGATCCATGTATTGGCGGCTAACCTTAGAGCCAGGCTGGCTGTCTAAAGCAGCCATCGGCGAGCCGAGCGTGTATTTGTACCATTCATTGCCAGCGCTTAAATAAAGCTCATCATAGCCAGTGCGGATAACAGAGTACACTTCTTTATCTAATATTGTTTTTTGATCGGAACCATCTGGTTTTATTGAGTACATAGACGGGGTAGTTTCGTTAAAAATATTTGAAGGCGCATAATACACTCTATCGCCGGCCAGTATTACCTCATTGAATGAGTTTGAGCTGGCTAGTTCTTTAAAGTCGCTATCATCCTCATTGTTAAAACTCATTAAACGATGTCTTTTGGAATCTGTACCACTAGCTCCTGCAGCAATTTTTACATATACCAACCGATCGTTATTTGACCAGCCAATTACCTTGACCTGTTCCGACTGGTCTATTTTTACAGCATCACCGCTGTCAGTATCAATAACGTACAGCGTACTTAATAAGTAGCCGGTCTGATTGCGGGTATTTTCCCTCGTAGCAACGTAAGCAACGTAGTTCTTCGTTGGATGAGGCACAAGCGTCAAGTCATCTCGCTCGTAGCCCGACCCGCCTACCAGTAAGCGCTCATTCTTGCCATCAGTATCAACTGAATATACATCATAGTTACCGGTGCGCTTAGAAACAAATACATGCTTCCTAGACGGCACCATCTCCACCCTCTGCTCGGATTTATTATTCACAGTTATATTGATAGTTTCTGTCCGGTAGTTGTTGGCCGATATGTCTACACTAAGCTGCGCGGAGTCTTCCATTTCTGCCACATCAAGTGTCAGTACCATTTTTCCATCCGGGCCAGCAATTGCGTTACCTTCCCCTGAGCTTGCCTCAGCTTTAACTATTGGCTGGCCACTTAGCCCGTCAATGGCATAAAAAGTGTACTGGTCGCCAATCGCGTCAACCTGGAACTCGCCAAGCGGATTGCTGCCCCAGCCGACTGTAAAGGTTTTTTCTTGAGTAGAAAAAGCCCTCTTTTCTATAATAAGTTTAGTTCTGCCAAGCTTAACATTCTCTAGCTTAGCCAAGCCGTCGCTATCAGTTTTAGCTTCAGCATTAGCCGCTTTTACTGTCGCATTCTTAAGCGGCTGCATAGTACTTCTATCAATTACCTTTATCTCTACTGATGCTCTGACGCTTAAACTATTTAGTATAAAATAGCGGCTGTTTGGCACTAGAGCTAAAAGCAGCCCAACGGCGAGCACGGTAGCCAGTGTAATATACCGGCGTTTAGGGTTTTGCCATAATGATTTTATTAGTGCTGAGAATTTACTTTCAGGCTTAGGCGGTATGCTGGAAAAATTATTATCTTCACTTAATATATCTTCCTCACCATTCTCTTCAGCCAGTATTTCCTCAACTACCTTATCTGTTTCAGTATCTTCAGTCTTAGCGTCTTTGGTCTTATCGGCCGAATTACTAGTGTCTTCTTCGGGCTCCTCAATGTCTTCCTCGTCAGGAGATTCAAGCTCACCAACTTCTGTGTCCAGCTCATCTTTGGCTATGTCTTTTTTTAGCTCTTCAGCAATTTCATCGCTTAGCACATCATCATCAGAATTTAAGGATATTTGCTCGTCTTCAGTAGCATTTTTATTTTTATTTGAGCTGTTTTTTGAATTACTCATGTTGTTATCAAGCATAGCAGAAAATATAACTCTAAGACATATCAGCGCTTATTTCTTGCGCTTTTTGGAGACATTTTTGCGTCGCTGGTTAGGGGCAGATTTTTTACGGACAGCACTGCTTGCCTTCTTTGCGCCTGCAGACTTTTTAGGCTTAGATTCCTTTACAGACTCCGTGCTGTTTTCGTAGTCAACCTCTTCTGACGCTTCTTTAATAAGCTTATAAAGCAAAAATACTGCTACAAGAATAATAATTCCGACTGCCGTAAGCCAAAATACAGGCAGCTGACTATTGCTTATCACCAGTTCGGTCGGGATTGTGCCTGGCTGCTCGCTGACTGACTCTTCTAGCCCTAGGCTGAGACCCTGGTTATTAAGGCTGTCCGAAGGCAGTGCTTGCTGAAAATCAACAGAACCTGCACCTAGCTCAGTTGATTGAGTGGCCTGAGGGTTATCGGTGATGATATCGGTGGGCACTTGGTTATTAGGATTGTCCAAATCTAATTTCGCTCTTTATTTAAAATAGTTATGCTAACTTCTTCAGTACTATTTTATCACAAGCTATTCAACTACCAGCGATCCGGTATGAGCGGCATTCTCGTGGTTATGAAAACCCCACCGACCAGTTCTTTCAGGCTTAAACTCGCCACTTTCTCCAGGGCTTAAAGCAGTCATATTTAGTTCGCTGTTATCAGTGTGGGCGGGGTGGTCGTCAGATGAAAACTCTAGCACTTGACTGCTTTCGTTTTTGACAACTACTGTACTGCCGGACTTGACTTTGTAGCTGCTGGGATTAAACCCATTGTCGGTATAAATAATTGTTGCTGATTCTGCTGCCGGCTGTTGAGCGCTTTCATCTTGCTCATGATGGTGCGCATGATCGTGGTCGTGCTCATGGTCATCATGGCTTGGCTGCGTATTTGTTCCAGTATTTGCAGCGGTATCATTGTTATCTTCTCTGGTAAGGGCAAAGGCTAAGACTCCCCCGCCAATCAGTATTACGGCTAAAACTATAATTAAAGATTTCTTCATTTATCACCCCCTGGCACACTATTAAAGCTTAAGTTACTATATTTTATCATCAAGCAGATAGCTAATGTAGCGGCATAAAAAAACCAAACGTACTTAAACCAGCCACCTTGAATATGACTGCCCAGCTTAAAGCCGTGAACCAAAATTGCTGCCATGGCCGCATCGCTTGCATAGCTTACTATCGGCCACCAATTCTTTTTATCAAACCAGTGCCTTAATTCAAAAGCTATAAATACAACCAGGCTGATAACTCCAAGCATTGCTGCCCACTTAAGGCTTGGTGCCACGTAGTTTTCTAGATAACTTTCTGGCGGTAAGCCGAAGCCATCCCTCCAAAGCTGAATTATCAGCAACCCTGGGTGCAGCAAAATAAGAAATAGAACTATAAGGCTTGTTGCTTCAAAGTAAACTTTGATGCTTTGTTTGCTAATGCCAGTTAGCTGCCTGATTGCCGCAATAATGTAATGGGCCCACATCAAGCCAAAGGCAGCTATACCCAGCAGCGGAAATACTTTATATGCGGTCAGCCGGGAGGTATCCCAGGCAATATCCTGCCCCCACACCAATACCGCCAGCATTACCGTAAATAGCGACAGCAGCCATCCGGCTACATTCAAGTTATTTAATGTTCGGTACATATTACTGAACATTATACACAAATAAGCGAAGCTTATTGATCCTGTTCGTTAATGCTAATACTCAGCTCGCTTAACTGCGCCTCTTCTGGTACTGAAGGAGAATTCATCATCAGATCAATTCCGGAGCCGTTCTTAGGGAATGCCACTATTTCACGAATATTACTTTCACCCATAAGCTCCATAAACAAGCGGTCTATGCCAAAAGCGCAGCCAGCATGAGGCGGTGCGCCAAATTTAAAAGCATTAATCATGGCGCCAAATTTTTCCTCAACATATGATTTGTCATAACCCAGTATTGAGAATGCGTTATAGAGTATTTCCGGATTATGGTTGCGCACCCCGCCGCTGCATATTTCATAGCCGTTCATGCTCATATCAAACTGATCAGCTACAATTGACAGCTTGTCTTCCTGGTTCAAGGACTTTATGCCACCTTTAGGCATACTGAAAGGATTATGCCCAAAATCCAGTTTCTTGGTCTTTTCATCCAATTCATAAAAAGGAAAATCCACTATCCAGACCAGGGCTACAAGATTTGGATCTTTCAGGTCAAAATGGTCGGCAAAATCGTTTCTTAAACGGCCCAGCACTTTATTTACAACCACCCTTCTGTCAGCCCCAAAAAATACCGCATCACCTGCTTCTGCTCCAGTTAATTCCTTGATGGCATTAAGCTCATCCTGACTTAAGAATTTTGCAATTGGAGACTTAGGGCCCTCTGCTTCATAGACTATGTAGGCTAACCCGCCTGCGCCTTCGGATTTTGCAGTTTCCGTGAAACTGTCTATCTGAGATCGACTTAAGCTTGCTCCGCCTTTTACGCACACCGCCTTAACGCATTCAGCGTTTTTAAATACCCCAAATTCGGTATTCTTAACCGCATCCGTTAAATCAACCAGTTCCATATCAAATCTAAGATCTGGTTTATCCGAGCCATACTTATCCATAGCTTCCTGGTAGCTTATTTCCGGCACATCTTCGTACTTTAATTTTTTTCCAGCAAAACTTGTAACCAGATCCTTTATTAGCGGTTCCATTGTAGATCTTACTTCCTTGCCGCTGTCTACAAATGACATTTCAAGATCAAGCTGATAAAACTCACCATATAGCCGGTCAGCTCTTGGGTCCTCGTCCCTAAAACATGTAGCCATCTGGTAATAGCGGTGAACGCCTCCAACCATCAGCAGCTGCTTAAACTGCTGCGGGGCCTGGGGTAAGGCATATACCTTGCCTGGGTGGAGTCTGCTGGGAATAATAAAGTCTCTTGCACCTTCCGGGCTGCTGTTTGCAAGAATTGGCGTGGATACTTCCGTGAACTGCTGATCCTTCATATAGGACCGCATTCTAGAATATAGTTCATCGCGCTTTTTAAGCATCAGCTGCATCTTCGGACGACGAAGATCTAAGTAGCGATACTTAAGCCGATTCTCTTCGCTAATGTTCTGGGTAGTGTTAACTTGAATCGGCAGCGGTTCAGCTCGGTTTAAAATAATTAATTCATCAACCAAAAGCTCTACTGTACCCGTTTCAATATTTGGATTTACAAGATCTTCTTGGCGGTTTTTAAGTATCCCGGTTGCACTAATTACAAATTCGTCCCTTAGATCACCGGCAGTCTTAAATGCTTCAGCTGCTTCGGGATTTATAGTTAGCTGGATAATTCCTTTATGATCGCGCAAATCAATAAATATCAGGCCGCCGTGGTCGCGGCGAGAGTTCACCCAGCCTTTAACGGTTATTTGCTGGTCTAACATTTCTATTGCGTCAGTAGTATAAACGCGTTCCATATTTTCCTCTTTTTAGGGTTTAGCTAAGTAATAGATAATGGCTAAGGTTATGGGCCATAGACTTGCTAACCGCCAGTTAGCTGTCGGCCCTCAGATTATTATCTATATTAGTCATCAACATATCGATGAATATTTTAACATATTCACCCCTAATTAACATCTTAGTCGGCTAATTTCATTTGCTTCTTAATGACTTTGGCTTTAGCTTCGGCTACATCACGCATACTATCGTACTTATCAAACTCATCAATAATAGGTTTGCCTAGCACCTGCTCTATTATGTCCTCGATAGTTATAAGCCCAGTTATTTCAGCAAAACTGTTAACTACCAGGAACATGTGCTGCTTTGTTTTTATAAAAGCTTGCAGAACGTGGTCTAGCTCGCGCTCCTCGTTAACAAAATGTATTGGTTTATGCATTAATTCAGATACCAATGTCCTGCTCTTAACGTCAATTAAGTCTTTGATGTACAACACGCCAACCGCCTGTTCGCCGTTAGAGTCAAAAACCGGGATTCTAGAGTGTCCGCTTTTATGAAGTTCGTCAAGAAGAATCGGGCTAATCACGTCATCAACTTTAGCTGTCTGCATTACGCTTTTTGGCGTCATTACATCATGGACCACTTTATCGCCAAACATAAGAGAGTGCTTGACTATTCTAAGCTCATCCGCTGATAAATCTGTGTCAGCAACCTGAACGGAATTTATTATATTCATTAGTTCGTCGCGAGTTATGGTTACTGGCGCGTCTTCAATGAACCTGTCAAACATTCGGCCCAATGGCAGCATAATAAACTTAAGAGCTTGGGACAGGTTCAAAAGCCAGGCTGACGACCAGCCAAGCAGCCGAATTCCAAGCGGCCTTAAATAAAGCTCGCTTAATACCACAAAAGCTACAAATAATACGGCCGCGCCCAATAGCCAGGCTATAAGGCTATTTACAGTAGAAGCTAGCAGTACTAGCGAACCGCTAATGAAGATTGAGCGAAGCAACTCAATAGTCAGCAGTACGGCCGAACCGCGAGCTTTTAGCGGATAAAGATTCTTGGACAGCTTATCGCCTTTGCGCGCCCAGTACCTAACATGGCTAACAGATAGGCCTTTTAGAGCAATTGACATAGCTGTAAATAGAATAGATAAAGCCAATAAGATGATTAGCAAAAGTATCATAAGGTTATTGTAGCACTTCACAGCCGCTAGATAATTGGTATATTATATAACTCGTACAAGGTTTAGGGTGACTAGTGAGGGAAAACGGAAAATTATCCTTAAATAAACTGTGCATCTATTTAAGCATTCAATCTAACAGCATAAGGAGTATAACGGATGAATAAACGCATGATATTAATTGCAGTAGGCATAGTAGTTGCCGTAGTTGGCTTCCTACTTTTAACTCAGCCTGCCGACCAGACTGGCGGTACGCCCACCGAGCATAAAGCCGGCGCTGGCGAAACAGGCGTAACGCTTGTTGAATACGGCGATTTTCAATGTCCTGGCTGCGCCCAGTACTTCCCGGTTATGCAGCAAATAAAAGAACACTACGGCGACCAGATCACTTTCCAGTTCCGACATTTCCCGCTTGAGTCAAGGCATCAAAATGCTAGGGCAGCAGCCAGAGCGGCAGAGGCGGCTGCTAAGCAGGGCAAATTCTGGGAAATGCATGACCAGCTATTTATGTATCAGGCTCAGTGGGAGACAACCAATGACCCTATCAGCACATTTGAAAGCTATGCGTCTAACATTGGGATTGAAAATATGGAACAGTTTAAGAGCGACTACCGCAGCGCCGAAACTAACAGGAGTATTAGCGCCGACTTAAAAGCGGGCCGCGACTTAGGCGTTTCGGCAACTCCAACCTTCTTTTTAGACGGCCAGAAGCTGGAAGGCACGGCTGCTTCATTTGAAGGCTTCAAGCAGCTGATTGATGCAAAAATAGAAGAAAAGACTGGCCAGAAACCAAGCAGCGAACAAAACAACGAAGGCCAAAAACCTGAAGACAACGAAAACCAAGAACAAGCTCCACAAGAAAATACAACCGAATAAACATTACATTAAATATAAACAGCCCCACTACTAATGAGGGCTGTTTATATTTAAGATTTTAAGTAAAAGACTCAAAAACAAAGAGACACCAATAAAGCTTTGCCCGGCTTCAAAATCACTAGTTAGCTACTAGTAGTGAATAAATTGCTGCCAGGCGGCTCGCTTGACACGAACAGGAACTTTAGATGGCCTGCTTGAGGCTACCCTAACTTTAATTGGCATTATCTTAACCTTTTAACAGCTTCAACTACTGCCGTACAAAATACAGCCGTAGAAGTCGCATATTTTTAATTTATTTGTAATTTTTGTTTTCCGTTAGCAGCTCGCACCTGCTAGTTGGATATAGCTAAATATAGGTATTCATTAGCGCTTTGTCAACTATTTTTTCGGGGATTTTTTGTCAGCTTCCGGAATTTTAACGCTAAAGGGATTTAATATGCTTACTACCTGGCTGGCTATTTGCTCGCCGGGTAGCGTGCGGCGTTTAGTTAATGCCGCCTGGATTCTTGCTTGAACTTTCCTCAGTAGTGCCTCGTTCTCTTCAGTGTGCGGTATCTTGCTAAATTCTTTAGCTAGTTTAGCCAGCTCCTCATCGCTCAATCCTTCAATATCTATAAAGCTATCCCGAGCTTTTGTAGCTCTTAAAAGCTCATCAAGTTTAAGCTGCATGGCCTTGCTGTCACGGTTCTGAGTACTTTGGATTAAGAAAACCATTAAAAACGTAATGATAGTTGTCCCAGTATTTATAACTAGCTGCCAAGTGTCTGAGTAGTTAAATACCGGACCGCTTATTGCCCAAGCAGCCACAATTAAAAACGCCAGCGAAAAAGCCCAGGCGCTTCCCGCGATGTTAGAAACATAATTAGCAATTTTACGAAATCTTTCTTTCATAGTGATTTGACCTAAAAAATATTTAGCTTATGCTATAACCATAGCACATGCATAAAACTAAAAATTATTTCTCTCCGTTATGAATCACATGTTTGAAGAGCTGACATTAGTTATTGTCATTGCAGTAGCCGTTAGCCTAATTATGCGCGCCCTTAAACAGCCGCTGATGATTGGCCATATAGTAACTGGTATACTTGTCGGACCAGCTGTATTCAATCTTGTATCATCAACCGAAACCATAGAAATATTTGCTGAATTTGGTATTGCCTTACTACTGTTTATAATCGGCCTGGGTCTTAATATTCATGTCATTAAGGATATTGGAAAAGTAGCGCTGCTCGCCAGCATCGCCCAAGTTACTTTAGTCGGCGGAGCGGCCTATGCAGCGGCTATTGTAATTGGCTACAGCCAGTCGGTCGCAATGTATATTGCTCTAGCCTTATCAATGTCCAGTACTATTATTGTCCTTAAACTTTTATCCGATAAAAAAGAGACTTCCCGGCTTTATGCTAAAGTCGCAGTCGGGTTTTTAATTGTCCAGGACTTTTTAGTCACTCTTGCCGTTTTATTCGTATCATCAAGCAGCAGCGGTCAAATTACGCTTGAAAGTTTTATGCCGCTAGCTATACGAGGCGGAGCTCTGCTAGGCAGCCTGCTGGTTTTTCGCTATCTTATTTTGCCTCACCTTACCGGCCTTATTAGCAGAAGCCAAGAATTCTTATTCCTATTCTCCATAGCCCTAGCACTTGGTGTTGCGACGCTGGCAAAATCGGCCGGTTTTTCGCTTGAAATAGGCGCCCTGCTGGCTGGTATGACGCTAGCTTCAATGCCTTATGCAACCGAAGTTGCCTCACGTCTAAAACCATTGCGCGACTTTTTCATTGTCCTGCATTTTGTTATGCTTGGCTCTCTTGTTAACCTGGCCGTCGTCCAAAGCTCGCCTGGCCGCACAATATTGTTCTCGCTGATAGTACTGATAGTAAATCCGATTTCGGTACTTATAATCATGGGGCTTATGGGCTACACCAAGAAGACCAGTTTCAAAGCCGGAATTGCCATGACCCAGGTTGGCGAGTTCTCGTTAATTCTACTCGCAGTAGCTAACCATCACGGCTATGTAGATAAAGAAGTAGTATCGCTGATTACTTTTGTTGCCCTTGTTACTATCGCTGCGTCTACTTACATGATCATATACTCTGAAAAACTGTATGGCCTGTTTGAGAAATACTTGCGCATGTTTGAGCGCAGAAAAGCCCGTGATGAACACGAACGGCGCAAGCGTTATGAACTTGTCTTGTTTGGCTATCAGCGCGGCGGCCACGAATTCCTGCCGGTATTTAGAAAGATTGGCAAAAAGTTCATAGTAGTTGACTACGATCCTTCGGTAATAGACTTTCTAGAACAGCGGGATATTGACTATATGTATGGTGATGCGACTGATCTAGATTTATTGGACGAACTTAACCTTAGAAACAGCAAATTAATTGTTAGTACCATTACTGATTTGTCTACTAACAAGCATCTGGCTCATTGGCTGGAAACTAATAACCCGTATGCAGTATTTATAGCTACTGCTGATAACGTGCAAGAGGCAGCAGAACTATACAATCTAGGGGCCACGTACGTTATGCTGCCTCACTATATTGGCTCTGAGAAAATAGGTAATTTTATAAAGCGCAGCGATCTTAAGAAAACCGCCTTCAAAGAATATAGGGAAAAACATCTTCAGCAGCTGCAGTCCAGCAGCGAGATGTTCGGCGCCGCCGAGTAACAAGCTTACTTTAAGCTGGCGGCGATTCAACGCCTAATGCTCGGTCCCCATGAAGGCTTTGAGCAATAAGTCCGCCCAGTGCGAGACGTATTTCCGATGACGGTGTTTTTTCAAGTCCGTTTGCGGCTATCCTGGCATCTATTCTACTAAATAAGTCACCTAGTCTTGTAGCTGTCTCTTCAGATAAAGGTGTGGCTGATACATTTACGCCAGTTTCCTGGGTATGATTTACCGGACTCCATAAATCTAGTCCATTATGATTGTGCGGCGCCATACCTCTATCTTGGTAATATGCAGTGCTTACCCAGCCGTTGATAATAGATTCCGGGTCTAGTACTAAATAATTTAAACACCGATCGCCAAGCTCAGTAACCAGACCAGTGTCTGTATAACCCTTAGTCGTATAGGTCGGCTCATGAATAAACTTAACTACATCACCTACTGCTATATCTGACTTTAAGATATCTTTCTCTTCAGAGAAAGGCTGGGTTCTCATAAATTAACTCCGTTTTTATTACCATTAAGGATTATGCAAGAACTATACCATTTTGTGAATTCCCAGTTATATTACGGAATGCGAGAATAAAGCCAGTTTTGCTTTACGTACGGCTTTAGGCTGGCAAGCAGATCTGATTGAGCCCTGCTGTTCATCAGTGACTGCCTGATATCTCGGGAAGAAACATGGGGGCGATCCGTCTCAATTACCGTGCCCTCTGGCTGCAAAAAACTCAGTATCCTGCTAGCATCTTCAAACTCTAGGCCGCTGCGAACACCGACCATAAGCCTGACGGTTTTTATAAATTTATCGTATCCAGGCCATTGATTGGCCGCCTGGTCAGAATTTAGCATCGTTAGCATATCTGATCCGATCAGCATATAGATTTGGCTATCAGGCAGTAGCTGGTTTAAGCGCGGCAAAGTCTTATTAACGCTGAATTGTTTGTCAGGCAGCTCTAGGATTTCCAATTTGCGATAAGGCTTTAATGCCAGTCTTAGCATTGCTACCCGATGAGCATAATGAGTCACGCCCTCTTTGCGCCTTGGCACTGCTTCGGGCAAAAAATATACTTTTTCAAGGCCAGCTTTTTCAAGTGATTTTAGCGCAAATACTATATGTCCGGCATGCACCGGATCAAACGTCCCGCTAAAAATTCCCACCCTACTCATTCAAGGCAGCTCCTTCGCAACACTTAGTCTTATAGTGGCAATTAGGACATTCAAAATGACCATGTACTGGCACTATCGGGTAAAACTCGCAGTTATCACAATAAAATTCCTGCGGACGTTCTTTTTGAACCTGGTCGTAAATTAACTGCTCTTCATTGGTCATATATATATTTTAGCGTGAAACCGTAATTTTGCACTGTGGACAGCTTATTGTATCCGGCGTAAGAATAGCATCAACAATCTTTTTACAAAAAGGACAGGTAACACAAGGCATCAGGTTCGGGTTATCGCTGGCAATCCTATCATGGTCAATATCGCAAAGACCATCGCAGTCCGCCTTTTGATGCTCGTACTGCTCGCGGGTCAACTGGCTCATAGCTCCTCCTGTTCGTCCCTATTGTCTTGCTTGCCAAACGAGTTCTCAATAATGCCCCAGAAGCTGGTCTTGCTTACCACTGAATAGACTTTGCTTGGGTCTTTCCCTTTGTCATACCAGCCTTGGCACAATTTACAGACACTACATTGGGCAACTTTGGTCTTGCCAGGCTTAGTCGGGCAGTTGTCGATGCGGCAAATTCCGTCTTTCCACACTAGTTTTTCCGAACCGCTGCTCTCTTTATCCGCCAAGTTGCCGTACCCCATCTTAGCCAGCTGATCTTCGGCAGATACATTGTTTACATTCTGCAGACTAGCGCCGCAACCACTAAACACTTCACCTCTTGCCTGCGCCCTGTTGCCAGCACCGTTCATTTCAGCCATGGCCATGGCATGCGCTGCTACTGGCAGATACACATTACCCGTATCGTAGGTAATACCACGGTTTAGGAAACGCTCTTTGACCGCCGCAGCCAGCGAATAGTCCCTAAATCCACCCGTAAACTTTGTCGTGCTAGCAAGATAGGCGTTTAAAAGATCGGTTTGACGGCAAGCAAAATCATAAGTATTTATTCCGTCTCCGTTTTCTTGGCCGGCATACCAGTTGCCGCCGTAATTTGCTTCTAGGCTGCGGTCATAAATTCCCATCAGCCTGTCTACTAACAGCTCCTGATCGGATGCGGAAATATTAATCTCCATCCTCTGCCCTAATAGTTCTCCAGGGGCAGGCATAAAACCAAGTTCAAGATAGATGTTTTCAAGCGCCTGCCGGTCACTTTTATCTAGCGATTGGCTGTACATATTTATGGTGCCGCGTGACGTTTTAGCCAGCACTCTTAACATTGTCTGTTTGCGGCTAACGTTGTAGCCGCCAACATCTTCCTTGGCGTCCATAAGCTCTGGCGGAAAATCTGACACAACGACCATAGTGTTAATATCATCGCTTTTCATCATCTTAAGCATAGCTTTGTACTCTTCTTTTTCAATCTTGCGCCGACGCAATTCATAATCCGGCAAGCCACTTGCTAGTTCTATTGAATCATCAAATATTTTACCCAAACTGCTGCCATCGCCGGCATATAGCTCATGGCCGTCATACTGGTATTCAACCGGCGTACGCATACTGCCCGGCAGCACTTCGGCCAGCCAAGTTACCGTGTCATAAAACCGTCTTTTTTCGTAGTCAAACTGTTCCGGTCTGGCTACCGAGCGTTCAATTGTCGCCTGCATTAAAAAACCCTCGCTCCGTTCTCCAAGAGCAAGGGTATGTAATAGCCTTACGAGTTGCTACTACTTTTGCTCCTGCTCGGGAGGCTTATTGGCTGTATCGGACTTCGTCATATTACTCATATGAACCTTACCGTTGCGGCACAGTGAGGGAATCCCTTATTTTTTTGGTCACCCTGCTTCCAGCACTATTTTTGTTAATAAAAATATTATAGCCCAAACTGGCTACGCTAGATATAGTATTTTTTACTTCTATTTGTACGCTATATAGCTACCGGTACTCGGGATTTTCAAAGTCAAATCTAGCGCCTTTATTCCAATCGCTAACCTGATTGCCGTATGCTGGCATACCACCCTGGTCTTTTAATATCCTTGCCATATGCATTAAATTCCAGGTCATAAAAGTAGTATTTTTATTAGTAAAATCGTTATCCAGACCGACTCGAGAACCGTCCTCAAGTTTGTCTCCATAGCTGCTTCCCGGTCCGGATTCTCCAACCCAGCCAGCGTCTGCTTGGGGCGGTATGGCGTAGCCAATATGCTGCAGGCTGTAGAGAATATTCATAGCGCAGTGCTTAGCGCCATCTTCATTGCCAGTAATCAGGCAGCCGCCTACTTTGCCGTAATATGCATACTGGCCGTCACTATTTAATTCTCCGGAGCAGGCATATAGCCGTTCAATAATCTTTTTAGTCTGACTACTGTTGTCGCCCAGCCAGATTGGCCCGGCCAACACTAAAATATCCGCTTCCATAACCTGCTTATATATATCCGGCCAATCGTCAGATTCCCAGCCATGTTCTCTCATGTCTGGGTATACCCCAGTGGCTATATTTGGATAGTCTATGGCTCTGATCACCGAAGTCTTGACCTTATTTTTTTCCATAATAGATTTGCTGATCTGAATAAGATTGTCAGTATGGCTTATTTCCGGAGATCTGGTAAGCGTCCCATTGATAAATAATGCTTTTAAATCATCAAATTTTAAATTCTTTGGCATTTTATTACCCCCTAATTAGGTACCTACATCATACACCCGGCTGAATTGTTTTGACTAATTGATAGGCTACTTAACAGCAAAGCTTTTAATCGCATCTGTTAAAATTTTATCGTCTGGCCTAATATTATGGTCTTCATAATAGAAAAAATAAGCGTGCTCTCCTGAGCTGCCCTTTAGCCTGGCGGCTATCCCATGATCTATAGTGCCGGTACCGATAGTCTGATTATTATTTATTGGGTCGCACTGAAAAGTTACTCCTTCCCACTTGGCTTCAACAGCGGCATTGCCCTGGGTTCTCTGCTGATTACCGGCATCCTTAGCAAAATTAATACAGTTGTTAGATATGTTACCTAAGCTAAACTTATTATCCTTAGGAGTTAAAGGCAGTAGCCTCACAAGCTTGTAGGTGGCGGGCATTGTGTCTATATGCAGTCTAAGCGTCCTGTCTTCGGCGCCCTTCTTAGTTGATTTCCATTCATAGTAGTTTGCAGAATTAGTCTGTACCCGGTTAGATTTGACCCAGTCGCTGGGCAGCTCAATAGAAAATAACGGCTCGTTAATGGTAATCACGTCTTTTTCTTCAGTAACTTCTGTAATAATTGGCACGGTGGTTTTTTCAGCCACATTGGTATGAAGATCTTTTTGCAGGATTAATGCCGTTGCAATTAGAGACACGCTAAATAAGGCCGAGGCATATAGAAACACCTTGGGGTTAGTTTTTCGCCGTGATCTTTTACCGTGCTGATACATTATTTAGCTAATGACCCTCCGATCTGTAAACCGCTTGTCCTTATTATACACCCATAACAAGCCAGCAATTAAATGTAGTGACTGCTAGCTTAATACGCCAAAATTAAGCAGGATTAGCAGGAGTATGCCAAAACCAATCCGGTAATAAGCAAATACTTTGAAGCTGTTTTTAGATACATATCTAAGCAGCCAGCCAATAACTATTAGCGAAGTAAAAAATGAAGAGATGAGGCCGATTGCTATGGCCGCCATGCCGCCGTCAACTGTAGACACGTCTTCGGTAGCTAGCTTAAGAATGCCAGCTAAAAGCAGTATTGGCATACCTAAGTAAAAAGAAAAAGATGTCGCTGAGACTCTGTCCAGTCCGGAGAGAAGACCGCCAATAATTGTAGCCCCTGATCTTGAAACTCCCGGCACTAGGGCCAAGACCTGGTAAAATCCGATCTTAATGGCTTGGCTGGCAGTTATCTGCTCCAAGCCTTTATTCTCATCTTTGGCCTTAGGCACTTTATGATAAGTCTCAATTAACCAAATTAGTATGCCTCCGACTATAAGGGCAATAGCGACTGTCAGCGTAATTGAATAAGCTTCTATTTTAGCGTCCAGTAAAAGTCCTGCAATTCCGGCAGGAATAGTTGCCAACACCCAGATAAGCCAGAATTTTTTAACTTTTTTATCATTTTTAATTAGTCCAGTGACTAACTGCCGGAGCTGCTGACGGTAATACCAAATTACGGCAGCAATCGCTCCCATCTGGATGACAACGGTAAACATTTTGGTAGTATCATAAAATCCTAGCATATCCTGGGCGACAATTAAGTGCCCGGTACTAGAGACTGGCAAAAACTCAGTTAAACCTTCAACTATCCCTAGTACTATTGCTTGAATCAATTCCATAACTTCACTAATAAGTTTAATCAACCAGCAGTAATTATGCCAACCGAATAAGCCTTAATCATCTCTGTGTATGCCATATGGCACATGCCGGGTACGATCTTTAGAACTACGCTTTTTTATTATTACCAGTACCGTGGTCACAACCAGCAGTAAAGTTAGACTTGCCCAAGCTGCCGGACGCTTAATAGCATTACCAACAGTTCTAATAAAAGATGAGCTCAGACCGCGATTTTCACTTGCCGCTTCAACTTTGCTGGCAGCTCCATCCTCTTTAGCACTTTGCTGATTATTGCTGGACCCAGGGTTAGTGACAGCGTTTTCTTCTGTCAGTTCATTTACAGTCTTAGGCACAATTGTGCCTCCGCCTCTAGGCAGAGCTGGCGGGGCTACAGTCCGAGCGCCAAATAAACCAAATACTGAAAAATTATTGGTCTGGCAGTTTATTTTCTTTGAGGATATGTTAACCTGGCAGTCATTCAGTTTATGCCACGAGCTGCCATCATGCCGGTAAATAGCCAGGCTACCTAAATCAAAGCCAGCTAGCTCATTTTCGGCGTAACCTATGCTGACATTTACTGAGCTTGCGAAGCTTGTGATCAAATCATTATCATTATTAACGGCCTTAAAGTCGTAAAGGTGGCTGCCAAGAAGGTGCTGTCCAGAAGGCTGGCTAATAGTGCTGATTACTGGCTCTGGGGATAATTGTTTAATTTGAAAAACGGCAGAGTCACTAATTGCCATGGCAGGGATGTTCAGACTAACTGATGCCGTACCATTAATAAGATTCACCTGCCCGCCGCTATTTTCTATGATGCCGCTAGCCTGTCCAGTAATTACCGCATCACCGCTGCATCCCGTAGTCGTAAAATAGCTCTCAGAACTTTCAGCCTGATTGTCTAATTGGTCGGTACTAATAACCCGAAATTTAAATGTCGCGCATGAAGGCAATTCTTTTACCTGCATGCTATGGCTAGTAACCCGCGGATCAGTATTTAATTCCGCCGTACTAGAGGAAAGATCCATCGCACCATACTCCACCTTTGAAGAAGCCGCTTCGTTAGTAGTCCAAGTAATTAAAGCTCCGTCGCTGCCAGCGTGAGCAGTAATACTTGTTAACACTGGCGGGGTATTATCTATATTTACTGATGATACCGCCCAGGCAGACTTGTTCTCAAGATTATCAATCGCCCTTACTCTAAAATGCCAAATACCAAAACCTAATTCCTCTTCGTGGGTATAAGTTGTTTCGTTAGTAGTTAAAGTTGATACGCTGCCGGTAAAGCTACTACTATACGACCATTGCACTTCGTAAGCCGGGTCTTTAAGACCAACGCCGCTGTCAGTGCTGGCAGTCCAGTTCCAAGTTGGAGTTGAGTCTTTAGTCGGTGAAGTCGTGTTTAGATTTTCTGGTACTGTTGGCGCCGTGGAATCAATTATTACAGTGGCGTGAGCAGACCAAGATGAATGATTGCCAGCATTATCTACTGCCCTTACCCTAAAATGCCATGAGCCATCGCTTAGCGGGGCAGTGTGCTGGTAACTTTCTGTTTGAGAAGTCGCCTCGTTAACTTCATTTGTAAAATTATCGTCTCTAGACCACTGAACCTGATATGGGCTGTCAGTAAATCCACTGCCACTATCCGCACTCTCGCTCCATGTCCATAAAGGCGTATTGTCTGTTGTCGGCGACTGTAATGTATTTGGCGTTCCGGGAGCGGTTGGGCTATCAGTGTCAATAACAATACTACCTGCTCCCGACCAGCCTGATTGATTACCAACCTCATCTATGGCCCTAACTCTGAAATACCAGGTACCGCTCGACAAATCATTAGTATGAGTAAAGCTTGCTCCTCCAGCAGTGCTATCGCTTACTCCAGAAATAAATCCGCTGTCCATTGACCATTGCACTTCATAGGCAGGACTACCTAGCCCCACCCCGCTATCAGTACTAGCAGACCAGTTCCAAGTTGGAGTCGGATCATTGGTATATTCCTGGCCAGTACTTGGCGTGCCGGGAGCGGTTGGAGCGGTGGTGTCAATCTGGACTTGGGCAGCCGGGGAGTAGGCGGACTGGTTATTAACATTATCTATGGACCTTACTCTAACGTACCAAGTACCGTCAGCTAGATTGTCGGCATGGGTAAAGCTGGTGTTGTTGGTAGTATCAGTACTTACTTCACCTGTGAATTCACTGTTCTGTGACCACTGTACTTCATAGGCTGGATCCTTAAGACCAACACCGCTGTCAGTGCTGGCACTCCAGCTCCAAGCTGGGGTAGAGTCGCTGGTTGGGGTAGTGGTGCTAGGCGTGCCGGGAGTAGTTGGAGCGGTGGTGTCAATCTGGACCTGGGCAGCATCAGACCAGGCGGACTGGTTATCCAAGCTGTCGGTTGCCCTAATCCGAATGTACCAAGTGCCGTCAGCTAGGTCATCGGTATGAGTAAAGCTGGTGTCATTAGTGCTAGTTGAACCAGCAACATCATTAAAGTCTTCGTCCTCTGACCACTCTATTTCGTAGGCTGGATCCTTAAGACCGACGCCAGCATCAGTGGCCGCTGACCAAGTCCAAGCTGGGGTAGAGTCGCTGGTTGGCGTGGTGGTGCTAGGCGTGCCGGGAGTAGTTGGAGCGGTGGTGTCAATCTGGACCTGGGCAGCTGGGGAGTAGGAGGAAAATATTCCGGTATTATCTTCAGACCGAACCCTTACATACCAAATCCCGTCAGACAAACTGTCGGTATGGGTAAAGCTATTAGTATTTGAGGTGTCGCTATCCACCCCTAGCAAGAAGTCGCTATCCATAGACCATTCAATATAATACGCTGGGTTAGCCAAGCCTGAAGCGGCTGTACTCTCGCTCCATGTCCAGGCCGGAGTACTGTCCGTAGTCGGTGAAGATGTAGATGGCTGTCCTGGGTCACTTGGCCCGTCAGTAGATATTTGTACCAAACCGCTATCAGAAAATTCGGAAGCATTGTTCAATTTATCTACTGCCCGTACCCGGATATACCAAGTACCGTCAGCTAGTGGTGTGCTATGGGTATAACTATTTGTGGCTACCGTTGTGGATCCAGCTATGCTGCTGAACTCATTGTCCTGCGACCATTCAATGTAATAGGGCGACGCTGTCAGTCCAATTACATTGTCTGTACTTGGACTCCATAGCCAAGTAGGTGTTGAATCACTGGTTGGTGTTGAGGTAGTTGGTGTACCGGGAGTAGAAGGCGGTGTAGTATCAATAACCACATTGCCTGAAGCGGCAAAGTCAGATTCATTACCTACTATATCTACTGCCCGTACCCGGATATACCAAGTACCGTCAGCTAGTGGTGTGCTATGGGTATAACTATTTGTGGCTACCGTTGTGGATCCAGCTATGCTGCTGAACTCATTGTCCTGCGACCATTCTAGTAGATAAGCATCATCAGCCAGACCGGAACCGGAATTATCAGTACTACTGCTCCAAGTCCAGCTTGGAATATTATTGGTTGTAGGAGAAGTGGTGCTAGGAATACCTGGGACTGACGGTGCAGTTGTATCTATCAGAACGCTGCCCGGCTGGCTATATTCGGATAAGTTGCCGGTCTTATCTATAGATCGAACGCGGAAATACCAGGTACCGTCTGCCAACTGGTCTGGGTGAGAAAAACTGTTATCAGAGGCCTCTCCGTTATTTACTCCTAGTTCAAACCCATCATCCATTGACCACTCAATAAGATAAGCATCATCAGCCAGACCGACGCCGCTGTCAGTGCTGGCAGTCCAGCTCCAAGCTGGGGTAGAGTCGCTGGTTGGCGTGGTAGTACTAGGCGTACCGGGAGTAGTTGGAGCCGTAGAATCAATTACGACATTTCCATTAGCCCAGTCAGATGCATTAACAACTGCATCTAATGCTCTTACCCGCAAGTACCAGGTGCCGTCATCCAAATCGCTAGTATGTGTAAAGCTGTTCTCAGCGGATGTGCTAGATCCTATGATATTTTCAAAATTCTCATCTTGAGACCATTCTATCTCGTAGGCTGGATCCTTAAGACCAACACCGCTGTCGGTGCTGGCGCTCCAGCTCCAAGCTGGGGTAGAGTCGCTGGTTGGGGTAGTGGTGCTAGGCGTGCCGGGAGTAGTTGGAGCGGTGGTGTCTACAAGCACCTGGCCGCTGTCCGACCATTCGGATTTATTGTCAGTAATGTCAACTGCCCTAAGTCTAGCGTACCATCTACCATCACCGGTCAAACTAGTTTCAAATGTTCCGCCTGCGGCAGTAGTAGAGCTGCCCGCAATGTCACTAAAGTTTTCATCTTGCGACCACTGTACTTCATAGGCTGGATTCTTAAGACCAACGCCGCTGTCGGTAGATTCATCAAAACTCCAGGTAATATTACTTTCAGAAGTAGGAGAGTCCGTTACTGGCGTCCCTGGTATACTGGGCGCAGTCGTGTCAATCAGTACACTGCCAGCTTGAGAAAATTCAGACTTATTTTCTAAATTGTCTACAGCCCTAACTCTGAAGTACCAGGTTCCATCACCCAAATTATCCTCAGTTGTATAATTTGTATCATTAGTATTTGAACTTCCACTAATGGTTTCAAAATTCTCATCTTGAGACCATTCTATCTCGTAGGCTGGATCCTTAAGACCAACACCGCTGTCGGTGCTGGCGCTCCAGCTCCAAGCTGGGGTAGAGTCGCTGGTTGGGGTAGTGGTGCTAGGCGTGCCGGGAGTAGTTGGAGCGGTGGTGTCTACAAGCACCTGGCCGCTGTCCGACCATTCGGATTTCTGATCCAGACCATCAACAGCTCTAACTCTTATAAACCAGGTGCCGTCCGGCAAGTTGTCAGTGTGCAAATAATTTGACGAACTAGCAGTTGCGCTGCCGCTGATACTTTCAAAATTCTCATCTTGCGACCACTCTATTTCATAGGCAGGACTACCTAGCCCCACCCCGCTATCAGTACTAGCAGACCAGTTCCAAGTTGGAGTCGGATCATTGGTATATTCCTGGCCAGTACTTGGCGTGCCGGGAGCGGTTGGAGCGGTGGTGTCAATCTGGACTTGGGCAGCCGGGGAGTAGGCGGACTGGTTATTAACATTATCTATGGACCTTACTCTAACGTACCAAGTACCGTCAGCTAGATTGTCGGCATGGGTAAAGCTGGTGTTGTTGGTAGTATCAGTACTTACTTCACCTGTGAATTCACTGTTCTGTGACCACTGTACTTCATAGGCTGGATCCTTAAGACCAACACCGCTGTCAGTGCTGGCACTCCAGCTCCAAGCTGGGGTAGAGTCGCTGGTTGGGGTAGTGGTGCTAGGCGTGCC
>CAZHAQ010000006.1:0-15113 GCA_964529785.1 uncultured Candidatus Saccharibacteria bacterium | reverse complement strand
TGCTAGGCGTGCCGGGAGTAGTTGGAGCGGTGGTGTCAATCTGGACCTGGGCAGCATCAGACCAGGCGGACTGGTTATCCAAGCTGTCGGTTGCCCTAATCCGAATGTACCAAGTGCCGTCAGCTAGGTCATCGGTATGAGTAAAGCTGGTGTCATTAGTGCTAGTTGAACCAGCAACATCATTAAAGTCTTCGTCCTCTGACCACTCTATTTCGTAGGCTGGATCCTTAAGACCGACGCCAGCATCAGTGGCCGCTGACCAAGTCCAAGCTGGGGTAAGCTGGTTGCCATCGCTACTTGTAGTAGGCAATCCTGGATCAAGTGGAGAAGTAGTATCAACTCTAAAAGCTACTTCATTACTGTTGGCAACTGCATAGCCTGACGAGTGAGGGCTAGTATAGCTATCTATAGCTCTTACTCGCCAGTAATAATCTCCGTCATTAATTTCAAGACCTTCGCCGCCAGCTAAATATTCTCCGTCGCCGGCCGCTTGCCCAACGGTGTAGCTACGCAGGCCTTGGATGCCGGCCGCCGACATATAATCAATAACTGGCGAGCTAAAATCACTGCTATCATCTATCTGTATATTAAAAATTAGCTGATCTTCGGCATTATCATCTGAAAGGTTAAAGTTAAACTCCGGCAAATTATTAGCTGTATAGCTACCTGATATAACTTCGCTTCCACCCAGTGAAGTTGGTACATCGGGGGCTACATTCACTTCCCAGCCGATATTATTGCCAGAATCAGTAATGTTACTAGCAGTAATATCTATAGTTGTGCCAATATTGTTACTATCTTGTAAGTCTAAGTAATCTACATTAGCTTGGCCGGCTAGATCCAGTATCCATTGCTCCCCATTTTTAGAAGACCTTAAAGAAAGCAGTTCATTTTCTTGGCCGCTTAATTCTAGCAAATCATTAATTTTAATCGTTGATCCTTGACCAAAATATAAAGTGTCGGCTTGATCAACTTGTTTTACTAACTGATAAAACTCTAATGATCCAGCAACCTGCTGAGCTGTTCCAGTTAGATTTACTGTTCCCTCCCGAGCATTTAGCCAGCCGCCGTTAGGAATAATACTGCCTGCAATATTAATACTGTAATTATCTTCGCTTGCGTCAAGATCGTTATTTAATGTCAAGCTGCCATTAACATTCAAATTATTAACTAATGTAACTGAATGCTTTAAATGACTGGCCGGATTTTCTCCGTTACCAATTCTTATTAGATCTGAGCTGGCAAGTTCTTGGTTGTAGATTCTAACATCGTCAATTAAGCCATCGTAATAATCGGTACCGTCCGTACCTAAGCGACTTATAGCCAATGGAGCACTGGCCGTACCTTCTGAACCTACCAATACTCCGTCTACATATAGATTTAATGAATAGCCGGTTACAAGCTGGTAGTCCTGGCTAATACATATGTTATGCCAATCGCCAAATAATCCTTCGCTTAAATCCCAGGTTAAAGTCGCTTCTTCCCGGCTTGTAGCAATAGTCATTCCGCTATTAGCTAAGGCCAGCAAGCTGCCGCCGGCATTGCTGCTAATTATCGGGCCGTCAGCAAAAGGCTTAACCCAGGCACACCATGTAGCAGCTTCTGGAAGCTGTAATTCACTAAATTCCGCAAAATCGTCGCTGCCATCAAATTCCAGGCTTTTATAGTTGGCATACTTAGTTGGCGCTGAGTCGGAGACTAAGCTGGGGTCGTTGTTAACGGTAGCATTCCTCATATGCCCCGAGCTATCTTTTGCCTTGCTGCTATTAACATCATCGAGCTTCCAATAACTAAGCAGCGATGGGTCGCCAATTGTTAAGTCATTATAGCTGTCGCCAAGTTTGAGTCCGGACATATTAGACCCAGCCATAACAACTACTTCGCCCGAATCGCTGTCGTTAGTTAATCCGGTAATGCTTTGGCTGTTTTCAAGAATAAGGCTGCCATTATTTACAAAGCTACCATTATCATTATTGGCAAGGTTGAAATTTAAAAGATTTAAACTAGCTTCAGCATTAATTGTCAGACCGGATAGGCTAATGTCACTAGAAGCAATTGGCTGATTTTCGGTACTAGCAATAACTACACGGGAGTATGGATCGGGCAGGGCGCCTATGTCCCAGTTCCCCGGCTCTTCAAAATCTTTGCCTGCGCTGCCGATCCAGTTTGCAGTCGGATGCAAGCCGTTACTAATGTCTTCAATTTCATTGCCGCTTAAAAGCCTGTTATATAAACGAACCTCATCTATATCACCGTTAAACGTAGAAGCAAGGCTAATATCATTCCCAATAAATAGCTTATGCCCATCATCGCTATGCCGGCTTCCATCTCCGGCAATCTCTAATGCAAAGCTGTTTTGCAGCTGGCCATTTACGTATAGCTTTACCCCGCTTGTACTGGCAGAACCGTCCCAGCTAACTGCTACATGAGACCATTCGCTCAGTGGCAGGGCATTAGTCAGCTTTACTTCAAGCGGCGTAGTATCAAAACTTGCTTTGAATGTCGGCACACCATTATCTAAATAAACATACCAGCCTTCACCATCTTCTGTTTTGTCCAATATGCGAGCTGCCGCGCTTTCATCTTCATACGATTCTGGATAAACCCAAACGCTAGCGGTCAAAGCACTTAAATCATCTAATGACTGGCTGCCTGATATTTCAACAGCGTTTTGAGCCTGACTAAAATTTAAACTATGCGAGTTATCATAAACTGTCGGTGCAGAATTTAATGATGGCTGAGGTAAAACCAAGTCCTTTGGCACACCTACGTGTCCATCGCCCGAGGAGTCTATTTTGTTGTCGCTGTCATTTGCTTCATCGAATTTCCAGTAGCCAACCAGACTATCAGTATTAGTTGCAGCCGTTGTACTTAGATTAGGCAATAAAAAGGAACCAACCAGCAAACTGCCGGCTAAAAATAATGCCAAGATCGTACGCTGTTGCTTCAAGTACCCTCCGAGCTAACGCTTATGCTATATTGTACCTTATTTTTAACTATAAATATCTGTTAATTTCATAATTCTTGCTGCGGCTAAAAGCTGTACAGTTTTTAATGCTAGCCTAGCAAGTTGACATAATTACATGCTTATGATTAAATTGTATTGTACTGTAGCAAGGCTTCGGTACGAAACTTTATAGCTCACTGCTAGCTTTAGCCTACTTATACTCTTATAGCTGGAATCTAGTCTACTAATTACTGAATTATTAAATTGTATCCCAGTTATAAGAGAAAGTTCTTGCGACAATAAGGAGACCCCCTTGTCTACGATGTATTTTAGGCTGCTCAGCTTGCTGATGCGAGTTGGACGGCGTAATCTAGCCTTCAAGCTTTATCGTCAGTGGTCAGAGCCATTCACCCGCCCAAGCCAGTATAGGGCAGCTCTAATGTTTGCCAGCAAGCAGCAGACCTACCCGTTATGCGAAGGCTGTGGCTGGATAGTTTTTCCCAGTCTAACGCATACCTGCTCTGAAGTAGCGGCCAATGAGCTGCTTGTTGAGGACGAAGATGTTCGCAATTTTGCCCTTAGGACAATGACGAACACCTCTGAAGACCTTGACCTTGACGGCGACTATACCCAGGCTTACGCTATGTGGACTGAATCACTGTGCAATAGCCAGGAATGTATGAACAAAGCAGAGGTAGACGGCTTCTGTCTTGATCATTACCTCCTAGGAAGGTCTATTCGCGTATGACAGCTAGCCTGCAGTGAGCCTAGTGCGGGATTTTGGATGATATGAAAATTTGGAACGAGCAATTGTTCCTTTAATCCCTTTCTAATCTCCATCTTCCCGCTAGCTCCAAAACAGACTAATAGTAAGTTAGTCTTTTTTGGAGCTATTTTTTCTTTAAGACAAGCGGCGAAGATAAAATTTCTGCAGCGGAATGCTCAGTAAACTTATCGGTAGTACAACCAGGCCCCATAAGGGCGAGACGATAGCTCCAACTATAACTACAAAAGCTATTGTAGGTATAAACCAAATCAAAAACTGCTTTTTATCTACATGCAGCCTTATGTATTCAGCCCCCAAATAGTAGTAAGGGAAAACTGTTATAACTAGCACTGTACTGGAGATTAGGCCAAATATTAGTACCACCATTAATCCTTCCCAGAATGGACTGGTTATAGCCAGAGGTATCAAGGAGACAATAGCGGTAGCAGAGGTGGCAAACAATGGCCTAAAGCGCTCCCGCAAGGCTTCTACAGTAGAGTCAACCGCCCCCATGCCATTCTTATGTGCTTGATTAGCATAGTCGGTAAGCAGGATTGTATTTTTAATCGATAAGCCAAGTAGCGCAAAGAATCCCAGCATGGCAAAGAAACTAAAGACATTATCGGTCAGCTTAAGACCGAGAGCTATCCCGAAAACGCTAAATGGTATCGCTAGGAAGATAAGCAGCGGCTGAAGCAGGCTCCTAAATTGAACTGCCAGCAGTATGTACATCACAAGCAGCAAGACAGGAAAAGCTATAGCTAAGGCTGCAAATGACTGTTGATTGTCTGCTTCTTGTCCAAGATCAATATTTATAGCATCCGAGTTAAGACCGTAGCTGTCAACTACTTCTTCATTAAAGCGTTCCTTTACTGATGATTCGGCTGTTATTACCAATGCCGACGTATCATCCGCGTCAAAGCCAGCAGTTACTTTAATTACTGGCCTGCCCTGATCCCTAATGAATTGATCCTGGCTGGAGATAACAACATCTTCAAACCGAGCTTCAGTACCGTTTTGTCTTTTTAGGGGAGTAGACTCCATAAACTGCTGGATGTCTTCGGCTAATGCAAAAGCTGCCTGGCGGTTATCGGCGTCAATCTCTACAACAAAGTTTGCAGCTGGCGGACCAATGTCTAGTTGGGCAACTGAGGCATTAATGCCCGCTTCGGTAAGCCTGTCTTCAGTCTCTTTAGCCAGCTGAGAAGAAGACTTCTCCCTGTCATGATAGGAGATTATTTCTATGCGCTGAGAAGCAGACTGCTCAGAGCCAGTGTTAAAGTAGGAACCATGTAAAAAATTATCTCCTAATGTTTCAGCAATAATGCTATCGGCGCGGGCTGCAGTTTCTTCTGCGCTAGCAATACTAGTGCCAGACGGGAAGGAGAGACTGGCAACCAGTTCATTGGTATCCTTAGTAGGCGGGAATATATTAAACGGAACATCTCGGGCAATTATAAGTCCCGCAATTAAAAAGCTGACTCCAATTGTTACCGCTATGCCGCCGACAAGCAGCAGCTTCCTCGTAGAATGACGGGCCCAAATCATTGGACGAGTTACATAGTCGGCAATTTTAGCTTCTAAGCCTGATCCAACTTCTATAACGCCTTTTTTGCCCATCTGCTTCTTGCCCAGTAATATGTATCTGGCAAAAAACGGAATAAATACTAAAGCTACAATTAAACTGATAATAAGTGAAGATATGACCGTTATAGGTATTGCTCTTATAAAATTACCGAGTATACCGCTGACAAATAATAGCGGGGCGAAGCTTAAAGCGGCCGTTAGAGTCGCGGCAACCATAGCCCGGCTTACTTTTCTGGCGGCTTCTAAAACTGCCTTGCGCCTATCTTTATGGCGATGCCGGGCAGCATCAATTGCCTCGACCATGATTATTGTATCGTCAACTATAAGTGCCAGGGCTAAGATTAATGAAAACAAAGTTATTACATTCAAACTGTAGCCAATTAAATGCAGGAAACCTAGGGTCATTGCCACTACGCTTATCATAGAAATCACGGTAATAATTGAGGCACGAACAGCGATGACTAAAGAGCCTACAATCAGCACTGCCAACAAGCCTTCTAGTAGCGATTTTTGAAGCTCTGAAATTTGCTCCTCTATGCTAGGCGCAAAACTAGCGCTAATTTCGGCCTTATATCCAGCAAATGCATCTTGGCTTTGCAGTTCCTTCAAAGCTTCGCTTACTTTTGAATCTAACTCAATAATATCTGGATCTTCTTGAGCTGAAACGCCAATTATTACCGACTTACGATAACGGGTGTTATCGGTTTGCCTTTCACCAAAACGATCAAAGCTACGCTGGACAGTAATTAGCTGATTGGTCGCCGGATTAAGCGTTTCTTCAAAAGGCTGTTTAACAAATACGTCTTCAACCCCTTCTATATTTTTATCCTTAAGCCAATTAGCCGCTTCTTCCGCCTTCTCGGCCAGACTGTTAATTTCTACGTTATCGGTGTCAGCAAAAAAAGATATTGCCAGATCTAACTTATCTACATCTCCGCCAGTTGCCCCAAAATATGGCACGTTAAACTTAGTCTGGGCTCTTTCAGGCAGCCTTCCTGACTCCTTTATGGCTTGTTCCAGTTTTTCAGTAGCTTGTTTGGAGTCTGTGCCTTCTTCATAATTGACCGCCACATTGAAAAAATTTGCAGCACTGGTGGTTTCCACGTTCTTTACGCCATCTTGAGATAAAGCTATTTCCGAAATGGGCGCAGCAACCTCCGCATCAACCTTTGACGGATCATTAACAAAATATATACCATTAACTAGGGCAAAAGGAACATTGACGCTCGGGAATCCTTCTCTCTTCATTAATGAGCCGTAGCTTATAGCACCAAATAAAGTTAACACAATCCAAAGAATCGCCGTTATAAGCGGCCTATCAAAGAAAAAAACTGACAATCTCGCCAGCAGCTTATCTTTCGGTACAATATTTACTTTTTTAGTTTTACTTTTTTTCACCTGTCGCTTTGCCATGATGGTACTTTCCGAATATTACAGTAGATTTATAGCTTTAGAATAACATGATATTTCTGCAAAAACATTGCTAGTGAGTTAATTTCATTTTGTCTAGAACACACTCCAAAAGACTCTTTTTTGTAGCTTATCGGCATGAGCAATCATGCACGTTTAAGTATCACCGCGCACGCCCAAAATATGCCTTCAAAAAGAGTTTTGGAGTGTTTTCTAATTTAATATTATGCCTTTGGTCTATAGCTCTAAAGTATTGCAACATATGAAAATTTAGAATTTATGTACTGACTGGCGCCCAAATAGAATTCTTTGACCCTGAGACATAAAGCCAGGTCGCTCAAAACATTTCTTAATAGTGGACTTTGCTATATCCCGGCTAGTACCAACTTGTATATAGTCCATTTTTTCAAACGCACCTGTAAATATGCTGTCCTCTAATGCCGGCTGGTTTACTGGTTGTATTTTGGTCTTTCTCATAAAGCTCTACCCTCCCTTATGTATTTAAGTGAGACTCTACCTCTTGAACTCACTTTATTGACCAATTTAGATAAAATTTAGTGTTTGCTTAATGTAAATTACATTACCTTTGTCCGCCCTTGCTACCCATCTATTTTTTAGCTTGGTCTTAGGCTTCTCTGAAAGCATCACTATCTTATCCTCCTTCTTGCCTGGAAAATAACTTAAAAAGTCTTTTTCCTGGGCTACTGTTTTGCTGAGCCATATCCCCTCCTTTCTTTGCCTAATTGTTAATATCTTAATAATAAACTTGCGGGCGAATTACGGCAGTAATATATATCACATTTGGGGTGTGAGCTATTGAAGCTTACGCTTATTACATAGCTCACTTTTATGGTAAATGCTGTCCGCCTGTCACCCCAAGCACTTCCGCAGTAACATAACTAGATTCTTGCGATGCCAAATAGACATACGCAGGCGAAACCTCTACTGGCTGACCTGGCCGCTTCAGCGGAGTGTTTTTACCAAACTCCGGCAGACTTTCAGCTGGCTGACCCTGGCTAGGCTGCAGTACAGTCCATATTGGCCCGGGCGCCACTGCATTAACCCTAATACCTTTTTCAGCTACTTGTTTCGCTAATGCTTTGGTGAATGCTATTATTGCCGCCTTGGTGGTCGCATAGTCCAAAAGATGCCCGGAAGGCTGATAGGACTGGATAGAGGCAGTATTGATAATGCTTGAACCTTCAGGCAATAGTTCTAGCGCATATTTACTCAGCCAAAACATAGAATAAATATTGGTCTTCATAGTGCTGTCAAACTGCTCGGTAGTAATTTCACTAATGCTGCCTTTTGAGACCTGTTTGCCGGCCACATTAACTAAAGTATCTAGTCCACCCAGCTCCCTGTGAGCCTGCTCTACAAGCTCCTTGCAAAAACCTTCATCAGACAGATCACCAGCTAGGGCCTTAATGACAATTCCTTCACTTGCAAGCAGCTCTATTACTTCCTTGGCATCTGGCTCTTCCTCAGGCAAATAATTAATAAGAACGTCAGCGCCCTCTCGGGCAAAGGCAATGACCACCGCTCGGCCAATACCCGAGTCTCCGCCGGTTATTAATACCTTGCGGCCTTTTAGCCGGCCTAGTCCCTTGTAACTTTCTTCGCCGTGATCTGGTTGCGGCGTCATATCTTGCTCTAGCCCAGGTTCGCTCTGGGTTTGTTTAGGTATATCTATGTCGGAGTACTGCTCTTTAGGATTTTTAGTAGTGTACTGGTCATCATCTTGGGCCATCTTTAGTTGTCCTTCCTATATTTAAGGTTTAGGAACTTTACCGCCTTCTTTTCTAGCTTCCGACAAGCCAATTGCTATCGCTTGTTTTCTAGAAGTTACCTTTTTGCCAGACTTGCCTGATTTGAGCTCGCCCTGCTTCATTTCATGCACGGCCTCTCTGACTTTCTCTTGAGCTTTGGGTCCATATTTATTCATAATCTTGGCCCTTTATATTCCCCTGGCAATCGCCAGTCTGCGGTCAATAAATTTCGTCCCTACTCCGTCAGCAGCATGACTGTCAAGAAATACTGCCGGTCGCTCTTTGCACTCATTTACATGCTGGTCAAGTTCTTGGCTATTCTTAAAATGATCATAAATAGGACGAAGTTCTGCTTTATCATACTTAAGATCACTAAATCTTGCTGGCCTAACTCCCGATCTTGCTAATGATTTAAATACGTTCATAAATTCCTCCCTAGAGACCGCAGAAGGTTGCCCTTCCGCGGTTTTCGTCAGTCAGTTGCTAGAAAATTATTGCTGTCCGCCCTTGCGCCCAGCTTCACTGGCTCGTTCTGGATTATTCTTGAAATTTCCACCGCTAGCTTTTCCTCCTTTGCTAGCAATCTCACGCTGCTTGTCAGCGTCCATGCTTGCAAAACCTCGGTTGCTAGTGTTATTAGACTTGTTTGCCATGTCAACCCCCTTTAATTAGTTGGCATTACTATCATATTTAGGATCTTAATTTAACGCAGTAAACTATATTGCTAAGCGAGCATAAAAATATCATTTAATTTACATAAAAATATTACAGTTAAGAAGTTTTTATGCAGGAGTTTACTAAAAATCAGCTTATAATATATCTATGCCAGCAGATCCAATGAAGCTAATCACTAACAAGTCTAGACTGAAGTTTTTTCCAAAAGGCCAAATAATTTTCTATCAGGGCGATGATATGTTAGAGGTATTTATGATTAAGTCGGGGATAGTGAAAATCCACGATATTGACGAGCAAGGCAGTGAAAAAATCCTGCACCTAACTAAAGCGCCGGCAGTTTTACCATTTGCATTTTTCAGCGGACTTGATGCCAAGCCGCACTGGTTTTACACTGCTTTAACAGACTGCGAGCTATATGTTATCTCACCCAAAGAGCTGCTGCAGGCAATGAAAGAGAATCACCAGCTAGCTATTAGCTTAACCAATGAGTTTTCCAGGGACGTCCATGAGCTGCTTGTCAGATTGAGCAGCCTTGGCAAGACCAAAGCGCAGGACAAACTAGTAGCTACGCTTAACTTTTTGTCTGAGCTTCATTCCAAGCCAAAAAATAATAAATGGCGCCAGGTAACCTTTACCGTCAACCATCAGCTGCTGGCAGATATTGCTGGTATCACCAGAGAAAGAGCTTCAATGGTAATGAAAGAACTGCAAGACCTTAAAGCGGTACGTTCGCCAAAAATGAACGTACTGGAAATAAATCCAACCCGCTTAAACGAGCTTGGCTGATTAGGGTAAATCTGCGGGCATAGGCTCGTCATCTTCGTCAGGACCTGGAAGCTCGCTGGGGTCAGTTAAATCGGCATAGATACTATCTTCAAATGTATTTCCTGCAAGATAATGATACTGCTCATAACCCCTATGGTAGTCGTTTATCGGCCAAATTTTGCTTTGGCGGCTTTCCTCTAAAATGTCGTCGGCAGACGGTTCAGCTAAAATTTGCGAATCCATAATTTTACCTCCTTAAATATTTGGTAAGGGAGATTATGAAATAGGCCCAAGCTTTGTTCAGTTAAAAAAAGCTTAAATAATTAGTAATTTTTTTACTCGATTTATGTACTTTTATCGGTAGCTGAATCCAGTCTTTTTTCTAAGGCGGCCATATCTATTTCAATGCCCTCTGCCGTCAAATTAATAAGATTTTCTGATTCCAGTTTATGAATTTCCCTACTCACAGTTTCTCTAGCTAAACCGCTGCGGGCCGCTAAACTGCTTTGCTTTACCTTAATTAATGCTTTGTTCGGGTCTATCTTTTTCCCTAATCTACGGGCTTCTATTAATAATTCAAACATCAGGCGGTTGGTAGCCATACTGCTAGTAGCTAGAACCAGCCGCTGAAGTAATGCGTCGGTGCCCTTATACACCCGGCTCAATAAATCGTAAGTGACATCTGGATTACTTTTTAAGAGTGCTACCGTATCGTCTGCTGAAGCCTGCTTCAGCTTAACGTCTGTTAAGGCTGCAAAAAAATAACTGTTCGGCGTTTTATTTATCGCCCAGGACATTGGGAAAAATGCAGGCGGCTTAAACAAGTTGACCGCCACCTTGTTGCCATCAGGGGTAATATCATATTGTTCAACTGTGCCTTCAATCAAGTAAAATACGCCGGGCGGATCCTGATTGTCCATTATTATAATCTGGCCTTTTTTATATTCTTTAACTGCACTTGGTTTAAAGTGGTCTTCGATCTTAAATAGCACAGTCTTATTCATCTAAGCACCGATTTTAAATGGTTAATGTTGATCCAGGTCACATACATATCCTACATTTTGTCATAATATTTAAATCATGAATAATATCTTTAAAGGAACAAAATGACAAAAGCAAAAACTTCAGCAGACCAAAAAGCAGTTAACAAAGTCTTTTTTTGGCTGTTTACGGCTGGCGCATTAGCTATGTTTTTGATTGCCGGTCTTGCCTACTGGGCGCACAATTTTACAAGCAACATGGTTAGGACTGAATTATCGGCTCAGAAAATATATTTTCCCGAGGCCGGCAGTCCAGCACTTAATCCAGAGGAGTATCCTGACCTGCAGCAGTATGCCGGCCAGCTTGTTGACACTCCCCAGAAAGCTAAGGCTTATGCCAACGGCTATATTGGCCGGCACCTCAGTAACATTGCTGACGGCAAAGTATACTCTGAGGTAAGTGCCGAAGCCGCTAAAGACCCTACTAATGAAAAACTGCAGAAGCAAAAACAATCACTATTCCAAGGAGAAACGCTAAGAGGCATCCTGCTAACCAGCGGCTATGGCTTTGGTACAGTCGGTAACATCGCCGGAATTGCGTCGGTTATTGCTGCAATAACAGGGGTCTTATTTATACTTTCAGCTCTATATATAAAAACCAGGTATTAAGATGCGCCTTTCTAAAATTTTGCCGATAATAATGATCGCAGCTGGAATTATTGGCATGATCGCATCTTTTGCCCTAACGTACGATAAGCTGCAGGTGCTCCAAAATCCGGACTACCAGCCGTCCTGCAATATCAATCCTATCCTTAGCTGTGGCTCGATTATGAGCTCAGAGCAATCAAACCTGCTAGGAGTGCCTAATACCATCTTCGGGTTGATTGCCTTTAGTATGCTGGTAACCTTTGGAGCCATACTGGCCGGCGGAGCTAAAGTTAAGAAGCAGCTTTGGCAAGCAGCTCAGATCGCAGCTACTGGCGGCGTTATATTTATGCACTACTTATTCTTTCAAGGAGTCTATAGATTAAATGCCATTTGCATTTGGTGCTTCACGGTCTGGATGGTTACTATTCCCGTTTTCTGGTATATAACTGTATACAACTTAGAAAATAAAAATATTACGCTTTTTGGTAAGCTGTCACCAGTCAGAAACTTTATCTTAAAGAATCATGGCAATATATTAGCAGCCTGGTACTTAACTATCTTCATCATACTGCTACAGAGATTTTGGTATTTTTGGTCTAGTTTGGTTGGATAGAACAATTTAATTTGGCACAGTACTAGAGCTAATTCCAGCTAGCTTCAGTATTCATCAATTACTATTTTGCGCTGTTTCATCATAGTTTTATAGCCACCAGGCTTATTGATTAACTCGTCCATATTGTGCGGTATAATCTGCCAAGATACGCCGAACTTATCCTTACACCAGCCGCACTGTTCCGCTTCAGGATAAGCTGATAACTTTTGCCAATGATCGTCTATTTCCGCCTGATCACTGCAGCGAACATCATATGATACTGCTTCGCTGAAAGTAAAGTTCTGATCCACTCCCGAGTCGTTAGCAGTAAACCATTGGTTTTCAATTTTAAAGTCAGCGAACATCAGTGCTTCTGCTGTAGCTGGACCGACAGGCTGTCCATAAGGATAAGTAGCGCCAATGCTTGAATACTTGAACACAGATACATAAAAGTCTATAGCTTGCCTAGCCAAGAGGAAATAGATAGCTTGCTTGATGAACTTAGTCTATCTAAGCTGAAAAACAAATATCCTACTGACCTGTCTGGCGGCGAAAAACAGAGAGTAGTAATAGCCAAGGTATTGAATAGTAACCCTAGCCTGATTCTAGCAGACGAGCCGACTGCCAGCCTTGATACAACCAAGGCTTTTGAAGTCGTGGAGCTATTAGCACGCGAAACACATGAACGCGGCAAGGCAACTATTATGGTGACTCATGATGAAAGGCTATTGAAATACTGCGATAAAGTATACGAAATGCGCGACGGCGTGTTAAAAAATAGAGCCGTTTAAATTTATTTAATAAATAGATTTACGACTAATATAAAAACTTCCTAATAAATTATTTTTTTCTATTTATAACAATATCAATTAAGCTTTCAATTTCGTCTAAATATATAGGGTCAACTTTTAGATGGCTTAAAGCGGCACGGGCATTATTAATATAGTCATTAATTGCATGCTCAGTTTTTTCTAGCGCTGCGGACGACATAAGCATTTCGCGTACTACTGACAGCTCCTGTCCTTTTAGCTTTTTGTTGCCGAAGTAGCGGTTAAATGCTGCCCTTTCCTTCTCGCTGGACAGTATATAAAACTGTTCAACTAAAAATGTCCGTTTGCCTTCTCTAATATCACCTAAATTGGTTTTGCCGGTAGTAGCCTGATCACCAAATACCCCGATAATATCGTCCTTTAGCTGATAGGCAATTCCCAGGTTATGAGCCAAGGTACGCACAAAAAGCTGGTTAGCGGCCGTTACATCCGCCAGCTTAGCTCCTATTAGCATCGGCAGTATAAAAGTATAGCTTGCTGTCTTATATAGCGCTATTTGCTCTGCAGTAACTGCTTCAGATCCTCGGAATACCGCCTCAGTATCTAGTAGTTCACCGCCTATAACTTCAAAAATACTTTGGCCAAATAATTTTTGAACTTCAATTAGCTTGGCTGCATCAACCTTGGCGCCTAGCAGCATTTGATAGGATTCGGAAATCATCAGGTCGCCAGCCAGCAGGGCCATGCTCTGCGAGTAATGCAGTCTGTCCGCCTCGCTACCAACAAGAGAAGCGTAGTTCTTATAATAGCTGCCGACAATGTTGTCTACACCGTACCTGAGTGTGTCCCTGTCTATTATGTCATCATGAATAAGCATCCCTAAATGCAGCAGCTCAACAGCAGCTGCCGCCGGCAGAATAGCTTGCGGGTCTTTGCCTCCTAGAATTGAATATGACAGTAGGGTAATTCTTGGCCTCAGCCGCTTGCCGCCGGACTTTATTAAGCGAGCTATGTCGCGCCATAATTCCTGATAGTATGGACTCAACCCATTTGCCTGGACTGCCTTTTTTTCCAGATAGTCGCTTATATACTTATCTATTTGATGAGTATATTCAGCTTTAGCGACCGGTTTGTTTATTGGCATGATTGTGCGGTGTATTTTATATTAATTAACTTGTAATAGCTATTATATGTTTTACAGATTAATTAATAATGATCATCTTTTATTTAGCGCTTGGGCAAACAGGTTGTCCTTGCGGTTAATTATAGCGTGAGCAAGAACTGTTGCCAGCAGCAAGCCGCTTACTGCAAAAGAGCCGACAATAACCAGGGTATCGCCGTTATTGCCTTGCTGGTTAACACCTATAGCCAGTACCCCCCATACACTTGCCAGCACCAGCTCGCGAACGTTTCTATTTATAAGCAGCCAGATCAAAAAAGCACCTAAGAGGATAATTATGACTAATGACATGAACGCAGAAAGACTTATACCAATAGAGTCCAGCCAGCTGGCAATATTAACAACGCTTGCCACAGTTACCCAGCCAGTATAGACAAGAATCGGCCACCACACCAAAGCCGTCTGCTTGAAACTAACCTGATTCATGGCGATATTTAAATGCCAAATTAACCCATACAGCAGACCGGTCATGGCCAGCAATATAAGTACCGATAACAGCACCAGCTCGCTTACAAAGATGTATGTCCAAAGTCCATTTAGTATATTGGAGGCTATAAATAGCGGTCCAATTCTGCCAGGCAGATCATTATCATCAGAAGAGTTAAATATATCTCTCGCCTGATAGACCGCTAAAACAACAATTAATAAATATATTAAAGACCAGATAGAAAAAGCGTATCCGGCAGGCGTCAAAAGAGTGGAGTACTTATCAGATATTTCGCTAATCGACGGCATACCTAGTACTTGGACGCCAACCAGGTAGTTAGCAATGAGCGCAAAAATAACGGAAGCGATATTTCCTATTTGCCAAAAGATTTTCATGTTGGTGATTATACTGTCTGGCTGAATTATTTATTGTTATATAAATTACAAAAAATAAAAACTTTTACTGCTAGCTGCTAATCAGATCCCTGAATCGCCCTACTATTTCTTTATGCTCAGGATTACTTAGCATATTAAGTATACGAACTACATTCTTTCGCGCAGTCTCATGGCTGCAGCCCATTACAGCGCCCATTTGGTT
>CAZHAQ010000005.1:0-47830 GCA_964529785.1 uncultured Candidatus Saccharibacteria bacterium | reverse complement strand
GGGCGAATACCCTGGTGGAATAAGTTGGTTTCCATAAATATCTGACCGTCAGTAATAGAGATCACATTTGTTGGAATATAGGCAGATATATCGCCAGCTTGCGTCTCAATAATCGGCAGGGCAGTAAGACTACCAGCCCCTAGATCATCGCTTAATTTAGCTGCTCGCTCCAGTAAGCGTGAATGCAGATAGAATACGTCTCCAGGGTAAGCTTCGCGTCCAGGTGGGCGGCGAAGAAGCAGCGACATCTGACGGTAAGCTGCAGCATGTTTAGACAAATCATCGTAAATAATTAGTGCATGCTCAGCATTATCTCGGAAATATTCACCCATGGCACAACCAGCATATGGGGCCAAGTATTGCATAGGAGCAGGATCGGCAGCAGATGTTGCCACGACAATCGACTGTTCCATAACACCTTCTCGCTTCAACCTCTCAACTAAACGAGCAATTTTACTCATTTTTTGGCCTATTGCAACATAAATATTAATAACACCAGTATTTTGCTTATGCTGGTTAATCATAGTGTCGACTGCAACAGCAGTTTTTCCTGTCTGTCGATCGCCAATAATAAGTTCTCGCTGTCCGCGTCCAATAGGCACCATTGAGTCAATTGCAATAATTCCAGTCATCAGAGGTTCATGAACAGACTTTCTTGATAGCACTCCAGGTGCGATGCGTTCCGCCGGGGCAGTCTGTTTGGACTTGATGGCACCTTTACCGTCTAAGGGCCGTCCCAATGGATCAACCACGCGGCCGATAAGTTCAGGTCCGACCGGCACTTCAACAACCCGGCCAGTACGATGTGCCTTAGCACCAGCTTTGACCTGAGTGTCTTCACCTAAAAGCACTGCGCCAATCTCTTCTTGGCCTAAGTTAAATGCAAAAGCAGTAACCGGTTGTCCGTCTACCGTCTCAAGCTCTACCATTTCGTTATAACCAACTGATGTTAGACCGTATATCCATACTACGCCATCGCCGACTCTAGTTACGATACCCGTTTCTTCAATCTCAGGCCGCTTTTTAAGCTCGGCAATAGCAGCCCTAATATCAGCTGAAAGTTCTGCTATAGATACATCGTTAATTGTTGACATTAATTATTTCCTCTCCAGGCTAGCCAGCCGCTTAAACAAATTCAACTTTGATCTCACTGATAAATCCAGATTTTCTTGTGGCAGTTCAATCCTTACTCCTCCAACCAAGCTCGCATCAATCTTTTGATCAACTAAGACCGATTTAGCATCAGGGAAGTGCTCTTTTAATAGCGACTTGATATCGCTAATAACCCTATCATCAAGTTCATGAGCACTAACAGCCACAGCTTCTACAATTCCATGCTCCAAACGATATTGCATAACATCGCGCATTAAAGAATCTAGGTTTATAGATTTAGTCTTTAAATCAGAAGCTAGGTATGCAGCTATGCTGTTAGCAAGCTGCTGCCTGTCTTTAATTTGCAGCGTTTTACTGCCTATCACTTCAGCTAGTTCTTTGCGCGTAATTTGGGGCATTATTTTGACTTACGGCCTTTCTTTATGGCTTTATCAATCAGATCGGCATCCTTTTTAGCGTCTACTTTTTCTTCAACAACTGCCTCAGTAGCTTCAGACACCAATTCAGCAACATCTTTTTCCAGCTTGCGGCGAGCTTGCTCAACCTCTTCACCAATGCGGGCTTCAGCATCTTTCAGCATTATTTCTGATTTCTTATGAGCAGCTTTTTCAGCTTCTCTAATAATATCGCGAGCCTCTTTTTGGGCGTCAGCAATAATCTCATCCGCTCCTTGACGAGCTTGTTTAGCAATCTTGCTAGTCTCTTGTTCAAATTTTTCTCGTTCACGCTGCATCTGCTGACCATGGCGCACACCTTCGTCTATGACTTTGTGCCGCTTGTCTAGCAATGCAACTATTTTATTGAAAGCGAACTTCTTCAGTAGCGCAAACACCAAAATAAAAGTAACTATCTGGATAATGAATGCTTGGACACTAAAACCCAGAATACCGCTTTGTTCGGCTGCTTCAGTCGCTGCGAAATAAGTTGGTAGCATATCTAACAATTTTTCCTAAATTAAATAATGAATAGTGATGCGAATACAAGAAGTGCCATAAGTTCTACAATGGCGATAATAACGAATACCTGACCAAAATACTTAGCAGCTTCAGGGTTGCGTCCAACTGCATTCATGAAAGCTGAACCAATTAGCCCGATTCCTATGGCTGGCCCCAACATACCAAAACTCATCATGATACCTTTGGCTAGTACATCTAGTTCCATTTAATAATTCTCCTTAAACTTTATTACTTAAATTATTATTAATTACCATCAAGCTGCCTTTGCGCTAGCTTCCTTGGCAAGTTCATGACGCTGTAATTCCTCAGCATCATGATCATGCTTGATAGCAGCAGACAGGTACATAATAGTAAGCATAGTAAAAATATAGGCCTGCAAAGCGCCTACAAATAGCTCCAATATAAAAAACGGCAAGGCAGTTATTGGAGCTGCGAAACTGCCAAGATATGTAAATATCGCAATAATAATTTCACCGATAGCCACATTTAAGAACAGCCTTAACGCCAAGCTACCAATTCGGGTAAGTTCCGAGAATAACTCAAAAACTCCAAGCAGATAAGTGGCCGGATTCTTTAGACTGCCAGCAAAATAATGCCGCATATGTCTCTTAAAACCAGACTCTTTAATTGCAAAGTACTGGACTAGCACCATCATGACAGTTGAGGCAGCTAGCGTACCGTTTAAGTCTGCTGTAAACGGCCTAAGAACAGGGTTCTCATTATATGTAATAGCTTCACCAACCCCCGGCATTAAGCCGAGCCAATTTGAAAACATAACAAAGAAAAATGCCGACACAAAGAACGGAGCATATTTAATGGCCTTCTTGCGAGATCCCATTGAATTTTGAATAGTACTAATAATAAATTCTGTACCAATTTCAATAAACTGCGTGAACCCGCGTTTTGGTCTAATGGTCATTTTGTTGGCAACGTAGACGAGAACGGCAATTATAAGGATTGAAGAAATTGCACCGTAAAGCATAGAGTTCGTAATTGCAAAACCGCCAATTTCAAATAATGTACCCGGAGTGATATGTATGGCCGGACCGCTTTCGTTACTGGCTGCCAGTAGGTTAAATATATTAAGCATTATCTTTCCTCTTTAGTTTTCTCAAAATTCTAGCCCTGAGTCTTTTAGCTTTTTTAGCTTCAATAATCTCAGTTGCAGCATTCATTTCACTATACGTCCGATAGATTAACAGACTGGATCCAAAAATCGCAATAAAAAAAGCCGCCAAAGTAAGCGACGGTGAAGAGTCAAATTTTTTATCAAGCTGCACTCCAATGAAAATTGGCCCTAAAACCATTATCCCAAGTCGCCAACCCATATTTATAATATTGCCAACCAGCAAACTCTTGGCACTGACAGCTGAAAGTTGATCCATAACTGGATCACTTTTAATCTTTGTCGTTCGCTTTTTTGCGCCGGCTTTACCCATACTTTGAGTAAGTATAACAGATATAGCCCAAGTCTTCCAATAGATTATACGTAGATAAAAATAAACAATATAGAGTTGCTGTTAAGCAGTAAAATAAGTGATATAATAAGCATATGGATTTATTTGCTCATAACGGCGTCAACCACAGTAGCCCTGTTGAAGCTGCATCGCATATATTCAGCAGCTCTTCGTTTATGGCGCTGACTTTAGTATTAGGCTTATTAGTAGCAGCGATTGTGGCGACACGGCATTTAAGCAAAGCCTCAGTAAAGGTAAAAAGAAAAGGTAAGTAAGATGGTAACAGTATATAGTGCAAGCTGGTGTGCTTTTTGTCATGCGGCAATGGAGTATCTGGACAAACTTGGCGTAAAATATGATGTGAAAGATATTGAATCGGACCGTAAATTTGCTGAAGAATCTATTGAGAAATCTGGTCAGATGGGCATCCCTGTAATAGATATCAATGGCGATATCGTAATTGGCTTCGACCGCCCAAAGATTGACTCCTACTTAAAGGCTCATGACTTGCTGCCTGCATAAGCCATGGCATTTGAAGATTACAAGTCCAAGCAATCCGTTACGATAGTTTATACAGGCGAAGGCAAGGGGAAAACTTCTGCCAGTATAGGCCTTATGGCTCGGGCATTAGGAAATGACTGGAAAGTCGCATATATACAGTTCATAAAGTTCTGGCAGGTAAGCGAACACGATTTTATTAATAAAATTAAGCCTGTCTACGGCGACAAGTTATTTTTCTATAAAGGCGGTAAAGGCTTTTATAATGCTGGCGCCATATCAGAAGAAAACGTTAGCGAAGAAGATCACAAGCAAGCGGCATACGAAACATATGAAACCGCTCTTTCCTGCCTAACAGGAGGGGAGTATGATTTGGTGATTTGCGATGAAATTAATAACGCTGTCCACGATGGTTTATTAAGCAGCTATCAGCTTACTGAGCTAATAAAAAGCAAATCCAGCAAGACCAGCTTATGTCTTACTGGCCGAAATTTTCCCGAAGAATTGCTAGACAAAGTAGACATAGCGACCCACATGACCAAGATGAAGCATCATTTTGATGATAAATACTTAGCCAATAAAGGAATCGATTTTTAACGACAAGCCCGAAGATTAAAATTAAAACATTTGTAATATCACTATTGATAAACCATAATATTTTTTAAATAAAAGCGGGGGTTTACTTGTATTTTGCAGCAACTAGCCAAGTATTGAGCTTAGATATTACGGTTTTATGGTGGCATTGGGCATTGCTTGGCGGCTGGTTTCTACTCTTAATACTTTTTGATATTTTTGTACTGCACAAACATGACCACGTGCCGTCGTTAAAAGAATCTGTGGTTCAAAGTGCCGCCTGGATTTTAATGGGAATCCTGCTAGGCGCAGTCGTATGGGCTGCCTATGGCACTGAGGCCGGCGCTCAGTATTTTAGCGGATATCTAGTAGAGAAATCCCTATCGATTGACAATGTATTCGCCTGGTCCATGATCTTAACTTACTTTAATATACCCAAGAAATATCAGCACAGGGTATTATTTTGGGGTGTAATTGGAGCTATTGTTTTACGGGCTATATTCGTCTTTGCCGGAATTGCTCTAATAGAAAGATTTGAACCTATTCTAGTATTTTTCGGCCTGCTGCTTATTTGGAGCGGCCTGAAGATGTTAAGAACCCATAAAGATCATGAGTATGATCCTCAAAAAGGTAAATTCTACTTTATAGTTAGTAAAGTAATACCAGTCAGCCATAAACTAGACGGGCACAAGTTATTTACAAAAGAAAATGGCAAGAGGGTGGCAACAATGCTGTTCATGGCCTTACTGGTGGTAGAATTTACCGATGTAGTATTCGCGGTTGATTCAGTGCCTGCAATCTTAGCCGTATCAAGGGAACCATTTATAATCCTGTCCAGCAATGCAGCAGCAATTTTAGGCATGCGAGCCCTTTACTTTGTCTTTGACATAATAAAAGAACAATTCTGGCTGCTTAGCTATGCTCTTGGTTTTCTGCTGCTATTTGTCGGCTTTAAAATGTTTATTGCACCAGATTCTATATTCGGTTATGACTGGTTTGGAACCCACTTATCTACTAACTGGTCGCTGGCAATTATTGGATTCCTCCTTGCCAACGGTATCTTCGGGTCGCTAATTGTCAAGAGGCCAGCCAGCAAGGAGGTTTAATGTGGCTAAAAAGCTGCTAACCAAGAAAAAGAAAAAACAGCTGTTTTCAGCACTTCTAAGCATTTTTATTGCTTTTGTGGCCTGGATTGCCCAGACCCAAAACTGGACCAATACTCAACCAGACATAAACAACGTAACTCCAACCCCCAGCCAGACTGGCTGGAGCAACGTTCTATCCATAGAAGATGGCGATACGATTACCGTAGATATTGACGGCCAGTCTGAAAAGGTCAGGCTGGTTGGGGTAGATACGCCGGAAACTAGAGACCCCCGCACAAGCGTACAATGCTTTGGCAGGGCAGCAAGCGAATTCACCAAGTCTTTGATTGGCAGCAATCAAATAAGGCTTGAAACCGATAAGCTCAGCTATGACCGAGACCGTTATGACCGCTTACTGAGGTACGTCTACCTGCCAGACAATAAACTTTTAAACGCCGAACTAATAAGGCAGGGTTACGGTTTTGCCTATACTGTATTTCCATTCGATAAAATGGAAGAATTCCGCCAGTTGGAAAAACAGGCCAGAGAAAGCGAACTAGGCCTATGGGGCAGCTGCACAATTAATCAGGATAAGGATAGAAAAACAACCAACTCTGAAAATTAATCGAATTTAACAGGGCTTTTACGAGCTTCATACGCGCCGCTACCGCTAACAAAGCGCTTAAGAGACAATTGTTTAGTCTCAGGGTCATAAGCCCGCTGTATCATATTAACGCCGAATTTAGCCCACAACACTATAAACAGAGTAAGATCATCAGCTGGCGTTTGAATATCGTGGACGGCGTAAGTTCTTTTATTGGCGCTTACATACTTGTAAAAAGCTTTGGTAGGGTCTTTCATCCGGCGCGAAGAAGTATATGCCGTAAGCGTTTTCTCATAGCGGATATGCCTCCCTAACTGATCTAAGTGTATGGCTAAATCAAGGTCTTCATGAATGTCGTCACGGCTACATACATGCTCTTTAACGTCTAGCCAAGCAGACCGGCGAAGCGCCATATTGCCGCCAAATAAGAACACAGCATCATCTTTTATACCTATATTCCATACTGCTTTTCTAATGTTCTTATCAAAAAAAAGTCCTATTTCCCTAAATGGCACATCGTGATAGCCTACCGGCCCTGATACTGCCGACAAAGCTTCATCGCTAAACAGCTCCTTAACTTTTCCCGCCCAGTCAGCCGGCAAGTGGGTTTCTGCATCTATGCGGCCGATGATGTCGGAGTTAGCAGCATTAAACCCAGCATTCCTAGCGCTTAATACACCCTGACTTTGCTCTGTAATAACCCTAACAAATGGATAACTGGCAGCGATTTCTGAAGTCCTATCTGTTGAATTATTATCAACAACTATTACTTCTTCAGGCATTTCTTCCTGATTAGCAATAGAGTCAAGGCAATCTTTTATATGGCTTTCCTCATTGTAAGCTGGTATAACTATAGTAAGCGTAAGAGATTTCATTATTACTAAAGTAATATTACCATGCCAATCAAAAAAAGACCTGATAAAAAACATCCAGTCCAGCACACTACAAGCTATAAGAAGCCGGCAGCAAATGCTGGATTTTGGCAAGTATTTTGGTATAGGTTCACGGCCTGGTCAGTAAGAAACAAATTCTGGCAGCGCCTTGGACTTGGACTGCTAATTTCGTCAGTACTAATAATAGGCGGCATGTATGGTATTGCCCAATGGTATATAAACAAGCATAAATCCGAGCCATTAAATGTCGGCGCTACCTTTATTCCTAATTACGCCCGCTATTTTGACCTTGAACCCAAAGAAACTCTAGCTGCAACTATTGACGACCTGGGCGTTAAGAGACTCCGATTTGTTAGCTACTGGAGCGATATAGAAAAAGACCAAGGTACATATAACTTTGATGAACTAGACTGGCAAATGGCCATGGCTGAAGAGAAGGGGGCTAAAGTAACCTTAGCTCTTGGCCTAAGACAGCCTAGATGGCCTGAATGCCACATGCCGTCGTGGGCACTGGAAATGCCGGGACAAGCCTGGTATAAGCCACTGGAAGACTTTATAGAAACGACTGTGAATAGGTACAAGAATAGCCCGGCACTAGAAAGCTACCAGCTTGAAAATGAATTCTTCATGTCATCGTTTGGAATCTGCCCGGATTTTAATCGCGACCGGCTAGTAAGCGAGTTTGAGTTAGTAAAGAAGACTGATCCAACCAGGCCAGTTATTGTAAGCCGCAGCAACAATGCTTCACCAACGTGGCCAGTCGGCGAGCCTAGAGCAGATATTGTAGGCATCTCAGTTTATAAGCGAGTATGGGACGAAGTTATTACGCTTCGCTATTTTGAATACCCATTGCCAGCCTGGTTCTATGCTTTTGTGGCCGGGGCGACAGAAATCACTACAGGCAGGAATACTTTTATTCACGAGCTTCAGACAGAATCTTGGGTTCCAGATACTTTCAACGGTATGAAAGAAGCTCCTATTAGCGAGCAGTATAAATCCATGAATCCAGAGCGACTCAAACACCGCTTTGGCTACGCTAAAGCAACCGGCATGAGGACATTTGATGTCTGGGGAGTTGAGTGGTGGTACTGGCTTAAAACCACTAAAAACCAGCCAGAAATATGGGACACAGCTAGGGATGAACTTAAACTAATCCAGCAAGACAATCTCAAGCATTAACAGGCTTTAGCGCCTGAGCAACAGTTGCTGCCTGCAAGTGCACGTCGTTGAACATTGCATGGCGACCGCCTTCGATTCTAATCTTTCCAAACCGCTCAGGATATGCTCGGCAAATCCTAACAGCAAGTGAATTCATCTTCTGATCGTCAGATAATTCGCTTTGACTGCCCCATACCAAAGTCGCATGTGCATTTTCTTGTCTGTCTAAGGCGTCTCTCAAACAATTTTCCATCTTACCGCGGCTAATATATCTAGCTATTGATCTGTTGGTTGAACTGGCAAGACCAACTGTATACTCAAGCATTCCAATTGACTCTTTTCTCGCATCTTCAAATATATTAAGCGAGGTAGCTTTAACATAATCTTCCAGTGGTTCGCCGGATCTAATAAAAGCAAGTGCAAGAGATAGCCGACCGGTCAAGCGCCTCAGAGTTGAAGCAGGGTCAAGCAAGACAAGATTTTTAACTTCAACGTCGTCAGCCAGTGAAGATTCAACTGCTAGATCTGACCCATAAGAATAGCCCACATGGCTAACCTCTGCTACTTTCTCCTGGTCTAAATATTTCATAAGGCAGGATACAGCCGGAGATAAATTTCCTGATTTCACTTTTTTTGACTGATCTTTAGTTAGCGCCGCTAAAACCGGACTCTCGCCGCTGTGATTGCCAACCGCAATAATTCTTCTGTCGGGATTGGCGGCGGCAACAGTGGCAGTCTGGAATAATTGGTTAGGGTCAAGCGGGTTAGCCATCGCAAGATGGATAACCATAGCGGCTTGAGGATCGCAATCCTTGGGCTTAATGTCTATAAGTTCAACGATATTACCTTCGTCATTTCCAAACTGTAATTTATCTCTAGCGCCTACTGCTTCTAGAAAACTCATGTAGCTGCCATGCCCAGCTTGCATTTGAGCAACTTCCGAAACAGTCTCAATCACATCTTCAGAGAAAGGGTAATACTCAGCCAGTCTAGCAGCTGTTCTTTCTCCCACCATATTTGCATTAACTGTCATGTTTACTGACATCCTCCTAATTATTGTTTTACTACCGATATCTACATGCGAGAGTAATGTTAATATATACTAGTTTTAGTGAAGAAAAAAATATCAACCAACACAATCCGCAATAAACGGGCAAGTTTTGACTACGATCTTAAAGATACGTATATTGCTGGCATTGTACTGAGCGGGGCAGAAACAAGAAGCCTTAGGCAGCACCACGGCAGCTTGCAAGGCGCTTTTGTCCAAATAAAAGATGGTGAAGCATGGCTGGTTAACAGTCTAGTTACGCCCCTAAAAACTAACGCCGCAAATCTCTCTGCCGAAACACAGGTTCGCAACAGAAAACTTTTGCTTAAAAAGCGTGAACTGGACAGGCTAATTGAAGCGAAGCAGCAAGGCAACACAATTGTGCCGGTAAAAATACTGACAAAAGGCCGTTTTATCAAAGTTGAAATAGCCGTTGGTCGTGGTAAAAGGAAATATGATAAGCGCCAATCTATTAAGAAACGTGATCAGGCCAGGGATGCAAAAAGAGAGCTAAAAAGATGATGGAGCAAGTCTTAAAGACCAGTATTCCTAAAAGTGCTAGTGATATTGTAATTTTTATTCACGGCTTTGGAGTCAGATGGGATTCAAGAGGCATGTTTACAGATATTAAAAGCGCTCTGCCTGAGGGTTGAGGCAGCGTACTTTTTGATTTGTATCAATCAAATGGTAAGGATGTCTATATACCTGAAATTAAATCTCAAATTGAAAGAACTACTGATATCTTAAATACAGTAAGCACCAATCACCCTAAGGCTAGACTGCATTTAGTAGCTCACTCCAAAGGCTGTATATTAACCGCAGCTGCCAGTCCTAGGGTTACTGGCTCGATTATTTTTCTGGCGCCGCCGGAAATTTTTGATAAAAAGATAGAAGAGTACTTCAAGAGTGTGCCCGGTACAAAAATATTCGAGGAAGAAATTATTGTCCCTCGTAAAGACGGCACCTATACTCATATCCCAAAAATCTATTTCAAGCAAAGCGCTAACATTGACGCCCAGCAGGCAATATTAAAGCTTAGCCAGAATAAAAAAATTAACCTGCTTCAAGCCACTAATGATGAAGTATTAGGCATTACTAAGTACGAACAACTTATAAATAATAAAAATATAGAAATTACTTCAATACCTGCCGATCATAATTTTAAGGAACAGTGGCGAAAGCCGATGATAAAATATGTATTGGAGGTATTGTCATGATTAAATTAACCAAATACGAGCACGCCTGTTTTGTCTTAGAGAATGAGTCTGGTCAGAAAATAATAGTTGATCCAGGAGCTTTTACTAAACTCCCAGAGAATCTATCAAATATTACGTCCGTTATAATTACGCATGATCACGGCGATCACTTTGCACCGGAAAATATTGATAAAATTCGCCAACAAAACCCAGAGGTTAAGATTTATGGATCAAAAGAAGTTGCAGCCGCTTATAATGGCGTTATAGTACCGGAAAAAAACCAGGCTGTAGATGTTCCCGGCTTCAAACTGGAATTTTATGGCGACATCCATGAATTTATAAGAGAGGGTGTACCCCAACCTGATAACCTTGGCGTGATCATTAATGACAGTGTTGCCTATCCAGGCGATTCGTACAGTCAAACCGACAGGCCGGTCAAGCTATTATTGGCTCCGGCATCTGCCCCATGGCTTAGGGCTAAGGAAGCTTATGAATTTATCGTATCTGCACCAGCTTCAGTCGTTATTCCTACCCATGACGCTCTGCTTTCGGAGGCTGGAATGGCAATCTACGACAATCATTTCAGCGCAGCGGCAACTCAAAGCGGCAAAGAATATAAAAGACTTAATATCAGCGAAACAATCGAAGTTTAAATGCCTGTTAAAGAAAGAGTGTACTTAGTTGACGAAAAAGATAATGTTGTCGGCGAAAAATGGCGGAATGATTTAAACGATTCGGACCGCTGGCGGATTATAGTTGTGTGGGTAACAAACTCCGATGGAGAAATATTAATCCAACAGCGATCACTAGACAAAAGCATAAATCCAGGCTTATGGTCGCCAGCAGTTGTCGGCACTGTAGTTAAGGGTGAAACGTACGAGCAGTCCGCCTACAAGGAGCTGGAAGAAGAAATTGGAGTTAAAGGCGCAACGCTAAAATTAAGAAAGGTTTCAAATTATAAATCCAGCTTTGGTTTTCGTAATGTTCATGTATATGAATGCGTAATAAATAAACCCGCCAGCGACTTTGAAATTCAAAAAGAAGAAGTTGTGCGCGTTCAGTGGATTACCCCAGCAGATCTAAGCCGGCAGTTAAGAGAAAGCCCAGAAAACTTCACAAACCCCAAGGCTTGGGAAGAAGCTTATGGCTTTAAAATGTCTTAGTTTATAACTTATCTTACTCTTGATATTCTTAAATCAAGATCCGGCAACAAATCGGCCAGATTATTCATATGATTAGATAGATCAATTGCTTCTGGGATTTTCGGCAGCTGAGTAACGGCCACTATACTGACTGCTGTAAGGCATACCACTCCAATATGTCGTGCCGTATTTGGACTTACAGTTTCAGCCTTACAAGGTTTAGTTAATTTGTTAAAGTCAAACATATCCCTGGTACGATATACAAAATTACCAATTACAGAACCTGTCTTTTCAGCTGCATATGCAAGACGCGGAAATCTAAATTTAGTTACGCCCGTTTCTGTTAAAGCTACCCCTGACTGAAGATCTACAGAGCCATCTCGGTATTTATTTGCCGCTTCCAACTCTTGTACCGATCGCTTCGCCGCTAACCGCTTTTAAGATATTCCCATCTCGATGAAGGTCAAACACAATTAATGGAATTTTCTGCTCCATCACAAGCCCTAAAGCCGCTTTGTCCATGACCTTAATAGCCTCATTGCTGACAGCTTCATGATATCCCAAGCTTTCATACTTTACAGCGTCGGGATTATTTGCAGGATCCATATTATAAATACCATCAACTTTGGTTGCCTTAAATATTACGTCGCAATCAAGTTCTAGCGCAACTGACACGGCAGCCGTATCTGTAGTCAGGTAAGGTTTGCCAAGCCCTCCAGCAACAATTACAATCCGACCTTTTTCCAAGTGTCTAATCGCCCTTCTCCTAATAAAGGGCTCTGCAACCTGGTTAATGTGAATATTGGTCTGCACTCTAGTCGGCTGACCATGATGTTCCAGCATGTCCATTAATGCTAGGCCGTTCATTACAGTAGCAAGCATGCCCATATAGTCGGCAGTCGGACGCTCAATTCCATCACCTGCAAAAGATGCTCCGCGCAGGAAGTTTCCACCGCCCACTACGATGGCCATCTCAACCCCGGTTTCAGTGGCTTTTTTAATTTCTCCTGCCAACCAGGCTACAAAATCCGAATCAATCCCACCTTCACGACCAGCAAGCTGTTCGCCAGATATTTTAAGTAAGACTCTTTTATATGACACTAGATGCTATTTTATCAAATAGACGAATAATTGCACACTTATACTTATTATTGAACCAATGTTCTATCTATTATCTTGCTGGAGACTCTGTGTTTTAAAGCTAAGACAATATGACTTATTAAGCCAGTACTAACAACTTCTAACGGCCGTATTTCGCTATTGTCGGCAGCAAGAAAAGACAATCCAAAATGGTCTGGCGAGACGCCGATTTTGATACTGTGAACATCTTCATTGAACCCTAGTAGCTGCTGATCATTTGGTAGTGTAACCAAGGCGCTGTCAGTCGGCCTGGTTAATCTCGCTAGAGCATCCATCCGCCCGCTCCCTAGATCGTAATAGGCCTCTAATTCTACAGGGCTCTTTATCATATCTGTGGTGGGCCTTCCTCCAAGCATCAAAGATCCAAGCCTACACATTGTATAAGGAGCATTCGTAGACATAGTTAATTCCTGGCTAACTGGAACAGCTGCAGCTTTTAATACATGTAAAGGCTCCGCCACGGCGGAAGCTAACTCAAACTGATAAGACATTAGTACGTAATTATGCCACCTCAAGCCGGCAATAGCAACCAGTCAATCTGATATACTGTTAGAATGAAAATTTACTCGTGGAATGTTAATGGAATTAGGGCAGTTATTAGAAAAGGTGAATTTCAAAAATTTATAGAAAAACACGATCCGGATATTTTATGCCTTCAAGAAACTAAAGCTGAACAAGGTCAGGCCGAGATAGACCTGCCTCAGTACATAGAATACTGGAATTCATCAAAAGCTAAAAAGGGCTACAGCGGCACAGCGATTTTTACCAAAACAAAGCCGATTGCAGTAATAAATGACATTCCCGAAGAATTCGTTAATAAGAGCGGATTAGTACTAGACAGCTATGGGCACAGCAATGATGAGGGCAGGGTGATAGCTGCCGAGTTTAAGGATTTCTTTGTCGTCACCGCATATACTCCAAACGCCAAAGACGACTTAACCCGTATCCCCCTAAGACAGCAGTGGGACGCTGCTATTACAGCGTACTGCGCCGATCTTCAGAAAAAGAAGCCTGTTATATATTGTGGGGATATGAATGTTGCTCACACACCGGATGACCTTGAGAATGATAAGTCCAATGTTGGCAAAAAGGGCTTTACCGTTGAGGAAAGAGCTGGCTTTGACAACTGGCTGGCCGCCGGATTTGTAGATACATTTAGAATGTTTAAGCAGGGAAAAGGCTACTATACCTGGTGGAGCCACTTCGCAAAAGCCCGAGAAAGAAACGTCGGCTGGCGGATTGATTACTTTCTAGTATCAGAAATCCTAAAAGATAAAATTGTAAGCGCAGACATCCACCCGGACCAGTTTGGCTCTGATCATTGTCCGGTCAGCATAGAAGTTGTTGTATAAAATATATTTTAGGTATATTCTTCCTTCAAGGAGAAAAAGAAAAATGCCTAAACTGAAAAAAGAAAAAAAGAAAAGTCTTAGATTAAAAACCATTGCGTTAATAACCGTATTGGTACTTTTGACAGCTGGAGTCATAGCTCAAATTTGCTTTAACTTGCATATTAGCAAGACTAAGATGGAATTAGACGCTTTGAGAATGGGGCTATTGGTTAAAACTGCTATGGACGGCCTAGATGAGATAAGTACCGAGCTAGGAAACGAAAGCAAAATAGAAGAGCTTAGACTGCATCTGCCCAATGAAGATTCGGAAATTGGAACCATAAAATACTTAGTTACTGAAGAATCTAAAACTGTTCAAATTAGCAGCCGATCAGTTAAATCCGGTCCGGCAACCCAGCTACTCACTCAGCCTGATATAGAAAGCCTATTTAAAGTTGCAGAAACCGCCCAAGCATGCTCAAGAGGATTTACATTATCATTTGAAGAGCAGGGTGAAGGCTTGGAACTTAGTGGTGCCAAAACATTAGCTGACGGCCGCGTACTTTACATTTACCGTGAAAAATTATGCAACAATGAACATATTGCAGGAATTTTAGAATCTTATCTTCTCAGGGCAGAAAGTTACTAGCCGCAAACTGTTACATTAGCTTCCGTTCAGTTAATATAATTCAAACGGTCTAATTAATGCCGGGAGGAGTAACCATGAACCCAGACGAATACACCCTTAATGAAACATACTTAGAAGTAGGCGATGGTCACAAGCTATACCTGCAGGAGTGGGGCAATTCAGAAGCTAAACATCCGATTATATTTCTTCACGGTGGCCCAGGAAGCCAGGCAAAAAATCATCATAAAAGCTTCTTTGATCCAGTAAAACACAGGGTTATATTCTATGATCAGCGAGGTGCCGGGAAAAGCCTGCCTGCAGGTCAGCTGAAAAACAATACTACTAATCACTTAATTGAAGATATTGAAAAAATAGCCGGGCATTTCAACTTAAATCAATTAATCCTGGTAGGCGGTTCCTGGGGTTCATGCTTGGCATTAGCATACGCCCTGAAACATCCGGACCGCATCAAAGCCATGGTGCTTAACGGAATATTTACCGGCTCCAGCGAAGAAATTGACTGGCTAAAAAAAGGAGTATTCAAGTCATTCTACCCTGATATATGGGAGAAATATCTTAACGCCACCCCAAACGAACACCATAGTAATCCAACCGGATATCATTTTGACCAAATTTTAAACGGCAATCCAAGCCAGTCTAAAATATCTGCCTATGAATATAGCAGTCTGGAGGCAGCTGTCATGTCTTTGGACGACAGGTTCACTCCCGAGGACTTTGAATCATTTGATCCAGCCGGCATCAGATTGGCAGTACATTATTTATCACAAACCTGCTTTATGCCCGACAGGCATATTTTAAATAATGCCGAAAAGCTAAAAATGCCGATCTGGCTTGTGCAAGGTCGTTATGATACTGTCTGCCCGCCGCAAATTGCTTTTGAGCTTAACCAGAAGCTGCCCAATAGCCAGTTGATCTGGACCACCAGTAATCACCGCTTGGAACGAGAGAGCTGGAATGTAATAAAGACTATTTTATCGCAGTGGGGATAGCACTACTTGGGAAGAATTACAGTGAAGGTAGAGCCCTTTCCTAATGTGCTCTTAACTGTAATCTTGCCCTTATGCGCACGGGTAATTGCTTCAGCCAAACTTAGGCCAAGCCCGTATCCTTCAGCTACTTTCTTGCCCCTTGACTGATCTGCCCGATAAAACCTATCAAAAATGTGAGGCAAATCATCCGCAGATATACCTATCCCGCTATCGATAACATCCACTTTAACCTTATTTTCCTTGCTGCTGGCTTTAATTTTTATTTGTGACTTTTCAGGACTGTATTTTATAGCGTTACCAAGTAACGTTACGAATAATTCTACTAACTGGCCTGGATCGCCAAAAACAGTCAGCCTGGTCTTTGGCAGTGATATATTAATCTGCTTTGATTTAGCCTTATCTGCCAACCTGTCATGAGCAATTTGCAGGATATCTAAAAGTTTATAAGTCTGCCAGTATGACGAATCGGTATACTCGCTGCTGCGTGCAAGTCTCAGCAGGGCGGAAGTTAGGGTTTCAAGCTTTGCAATTTCTTCTAGGCTGCTCCCCAGTGTTTCTCGTGCTTCTTTTGCTGTTATATTTTTATCCCGAAGAGATACCTCTATTTCCGTTTTCATAGCCGTTAATGGAGTTCTTAGCTCATGGGCAGCATCGGAAGTAAACCGCATTTGCGAAGCTAAAGTTTCTTCTACCGGCCTGAGACTTCTGCGTGCTAGAAAATAACTGGCAATACCTCCAGCAATCAGCATGCCTGCATTGAATAATATTAATTTAGCCAGCAAGTTATCCCTAAATCGCCTAAGTTCAGTTTGGCGAATTTGCTCTATCCCATCGGGAGTAGTGAAGTATAGATTCTCCCTAAGCTCGCTAACTTGACGCCTAAGACCGAAATTTGCCTCAGTGGTAGATTGCATATAAAAAACCACACTAAAACTAATTGTTAACGCCATGATTATGCCCAAATACGTTGCCGACAGTCGCATCTGCGCAGAACGGATTGTCAGGGTTGGCATGGTCATTATGGATTAGTAAGTCCTGTTTGGTATTATTACTTAACTTAATTGGTATTCTTCTACTTAGAATTAATAATATTATAAATTGAATATTGCTAATTTAAGCTTCAATAACGTAACCGAAACCTCTGCGCGTCTTAATTATGTCGCTTCCAAATACTTTGTCTATCTTGTTTCTTAAGTATCCTATATAGACTTCTACGGTGTTGGGGAGGATATCATCCTCGTCGCTCCAAACATGGTTTATCAGCTCGTTCTTGCTCACAACCGTTCCAGCCCTAACCATTAAATATTCAAGCAAGGCGAATTCTTTAGCCGTTAAATCAACTAATTGATCGTCGTAAAATACTTCTTTAGTTACTGGATTAAGTGTAAGTTTGCCAGTTTGCATGCTGTTGCCAAGAAAGTTGCGCGGCCGACGTAGGAGGGCGTACAGCCGCGCAACCAACTCATCAAATGCAAATGGTTTGGCAAGGTAGTCGTCAGCACCGCTGTTTAGGCCTTCGACCTTATACTCGGTACTGTCGCGAGCAGTAAGCATTAAAATCGGTGTTTTAATCCCCTCAGCCCTTAAGGTTTCACATACCGCCTTACCATCATGTTTGCCTGGCAGCATCCAGTCGAGAATAATTGCGTCATATTCAGGGCTCTGGCCGTATGTTACGGCACTATCACCGTCTTCTACGATATCTACGCTAAACGTTTCTGCCTCCAAGCCCTTTTTGATACTGGCTGCTATTTTAGGTTCATCTTCAACAACAAGTATTCTCATAGAAATATTATAATTTTTAGAGCTGAAAAACACCTGAACTGCTCCTAATAAAATAACTCCAGGCCTCTATTATTATATCATCAGCTACTATCAGCTAATTGTCCCCTTTATTCAGATAAACATCTGAGGTTAAATGGTTTAATATACTGGTATGGATTACTGGCAAAAACAGACCAACGATCATCCTTTATTTCCCGATATATTATGGAGCAAGCCTGAAAACCGTTTAGGCAGGGGCAAGCTTCTAATAGTTGGCGGCAATTCATACGGGTTTTCAGCTCCGGCAAAAGCCTACCAGGCGGCTGCAAGTGCAGGTGCAGGATCAATTAGGATTATCTTGCCCAATAGCCTTCAGAAAACTCTCGGAAATAGCATGACAGACGCCGAATTTGTACCCGCGACTCCAAGCGGCAGCTTTGGCAGGGAAGCGCTGGCAGAAATACTAAGTCACGCCAGCTGGGCAGATGCTGTTTTATTAGCTGGGGATTTCGGCCGCAATAGCGAAACTTCCATACTTCTGGAAAGTTTTGTGCAAAAATATGACGGTCTATTAGTAATTACCCAGGATGCTGTAGATTACTTTACCAGCCAGCCAGAATTAATTACAAGGCGCGAATCAACAGTTATTGTACTTAGCTTAGGCCAACTGCAAAAGCTTGGCACGAGCCTACGATATCAAACTCCATTCTTGCTAAGCATGGGGCTCATGCTGCTCGTGCAAGCCCTTAGTAATTTAAGTTCTCAGTATTCTTCAACATTTATTACAAAGGAGAATGACCATATTGCAATTGCCCATAAAGGCAAAGTGAGCACCACCAAGCTTAAAAATGATATGGATATATGGCGTGTAGAAATTGCTTCAAAAGCAGCAGTATACTGCTTGCAAAACCCAACAAAAATTTTTCAAGCAGCCACTACAAGCCTGGTAGATTAAGGTCTAAAGCTTAGATTTAATACAATTGGTGCCGCAGGACGGACTTGAACCGTCACGGGCTAATGCCCACAGGATTTTGAGTCCGGCGTGTCTACCAATTCCACCACTGCGGCTTCAGTTGTATTAAATAGACTAAAAATTAAAGCAACAGAGAAGATTATACTATAATGGATATGATAACCGCTAGCATAAGCAGATAATATGAAATCTATAGATCCCCTAAACTCTCAAGACTTTCCATTGCCACCCCATAATGGGGGTGCTAGCGGCAATTCTTCGGATAATGTTGATAATAATAGTGCCGCTAATCTTATTAGGCAAAAGCTCGACAGCATATATTCCCATGAACCTGACGTTGTTGATGAGGCGATTGAAAGCGTGCAGGAACCGGCGCACAATAGAAGCAAGCACCAGAAGTTCATGGCTGAACTGGCAGCTTCTGGAAAGCCCTTTGCTCAAATACAGACAGAATGGCATGAATACTACACTAAACTATCCGACAAAGAAAAACATGAAGTCTGGAATGAATTTTATAACGCTAAGCAGCATAAGCCTGAGACTACGCCTAAACCTACGGTCATAGATGCAGCTGCCGGCCATATAACGCCTACGAATATCAATACCGGCAATAAAGCCGCCAACAAGTCGTCTGCGCCGCAAACTATTGCTGAAATTAAAAACCAGCTGTTAAACAAAGTACAGTCAAAGGGTAAGCTATCTAAGAAACAGCATTTAAAATCTCTTGGCTTTGGCTTGGCTGCAGGCAGCGTAACCGTAATGCTTCTACTATTTAGCTTTTTCAATGAGAGATTCATTGCTCCTTTTATCACACCGAGCAGAAACGTAAGTTCCACACCGCTGATTAGTGATAATTTGAGTGGCAGTGTAGGCAAAGACCCTAAGCTAATTATTCCAAAAATTAATGTTGAACTACCGGTAGTGTATGACGTTGAGACAATAGAGGAGTCGGCAATTCAGGCTGGTCTTGAAAACGGGGTAGTACATTATGCCACCACATCAAATCCTGGCGAGCTTGGAAACGGCGCCATATTCGGGCACTCCAGCAATAATATCCTTAATAAAGGCAAGTATAAATTTGCTTTTGTACTGTTATCTAGACTGGAATCAGGCGATACGTTTTATATAGAAAAAGATGGAGTTAGATACGTATATAAAATATTTGAAAAGAAGGTCGTACCTCCGACAGATGTAAGTGTCCTAGGTGATGTAGAAGGCAAGACGAGCACTATGGCGCTTATTACCTGCGACCCTCCCGGCACCACTATCAATAGGCTTGTCGTGTGGGGAGAACAAATAAGCCCTGACCCGAACAATAATATAGCTAGTACAGCCGTCAAAACCGACAACAATCCTGGAACTTTAGCTGGCAACCCGCAGTCGCTATGGTCGCGTATGTGGAGCTGGGCTTTTTAACTACCTATCGTCTATTACAGTAAGTGTTAGCGCTTTTTTACTGCCATCAACCTTTGATTCTTCAAAGGTTAAAACATTATCATAATCACGATCGAAAAACGGTCCGTTCGGCTGTCTTGATGTGACTAGGGTCTGGTTATTGGACCCATCAAAATCAATTATGTAAGATTGCTGGTCGGAAGTATATATAAGCCTGTGACCATCCATCCATTTTATTTGCTGCTCCAAAGCAATTTTTTGATCAAGTGTAGTGCGATACTGGTGATTCTCATCGAGGTCAACTACCAGCAATTTATTGGCGCTTTGCAATGCTATAAACTGCGTACCTGCCGAGAACGACACAAACCTTGGATTATCCAGCCTTAATATTGACAATACGATCAACTGCGTACGAGTCTCTTGTTTTAGTGCAGGCAGTGGATTCTCATAAACAAATGCCATGTTTTCAGACGCGCTACCAGCAACGTAATACCATTTGCCATCATATTTAGATACATCCATTACATAACGGTCGGATTCTGCAACAGTCTTTAAGGTATATGTCTTGTCTCCCTCAAGCACTCTAAATTCCGCTTTGCCGCTTTCTACTTCCTTCTGAGTAACAAACAGTACTATATCGTCTCCATAGGTTTTGTAGTCTATTACAGACTCAAGCAGCGGTGCAGAAATAGTTCTATTCTTTAGATCTGCAACTCTTAGCACGCCCGGAACCGATTCCAGATAATAGAATTGGTCGGGACGCTTATTTTTTAAACTGACAACTGTTGGATTAATGCCAAAACTTGTATTAATATTCGTGCTATCAGCAGGCGATTCGCGGTCTACAAGCAGGAACTCTGTCTTATCTTCATCATATGTTCGTTCAAATATTAAATGCCGGTTATTAGTTGACCACTCAACAAACTTTAATGCAGACGGGCTATTCAAGTTCGTTAATATGGATGGCGGTACTACGATCTGAACAGGCGGCTTTTCTGTATCCGACAAGTCAAAAACATCAAACTGATAGATCATATTCGGACGCTGAACTAGCACCCAGCGCCTATCAGGGCTTTGAGTAGCGAGACCGGGGAAGCTGTCATAATTGAATACATCCGTTGTATCAAACGTATTAGGTATTAGATAAGGATAAACTAGACGTCGTATCTGGCCGCCGTCCAGGCTAAAGGTACGTTCCCAGTGGCGATAATCATCCGCTTCGATCCTTACCGTATATGTACCGGCAGGCAATACTAAGCGAGTATCGGTCCGGGTTCTCTGCTCAACATTATTGAGAAATACTTTTGCATTTTTAGGCTTGGAATCCACAAAAACAATACCATTTTGTATCAAACTACCTGTTTTACGGTCTATATCAAAGCCCCTGGCAAGATAAAGTACGAGCAGAGTGCCAAGCGCTATAACTATCGACATAAGCACGTAACCAATAAGCAAGCGGCGGCGATGCGCCTTCTTACGTCTCGGGTCTAAAAAATCCATTAGCATTAGATAATATTTTTCTTTGATTAACTTATATTATTTATAGCATAATTCATATTAAATTATTAGAGCTTAGATTAAGCTGACTTTATTAGATTATAAAATCAGACTTGCATAGCCACCCGTCAAAGCATTAATATAGTGAATAGCATTAACATGCATTTGCAATAAATTTTCTAGCTTATTCTCCTAGAATGAGCGAACAGGGTAACAACAAATAGCACGCAAACATAGGGTTATTCGTGGGCAGAACAAGTCAAACAACTATTGAAATCAATGGAAAGCGCTATGATGCGCGCACTGGCAAATTGTTAAATTCGATGCCAAAAAAGCCAGTTGGGGCGAGTGCTTTAAAGCCAGCTAAAACTGTCGTAAAATCAGGCAATCGTATGTCGGATATAACTAGAGCTGCTTTGCCGGCCAAAAATCTTAATCGTCGTCGTACTGAGCGCAGCCAGACCCTTATGAGAGGAGTCGTTAAGAAGCCTGCTGCTAAACCTTCGGCAAAACAAGCAGTACATAGAGCGCCTTCAGATATTAAGCCAGCTGTAAAAAAAGTATTGAAGCCCACAATTGCACCTGCGCCAGAAAGGCAAATGCGAGCTACTCAGATTAAGAGAAGCAGCCAGATAAGTAAATTTGGTGTAAGCCAGAAAAATGCGGTCAGCCAAAACACACGGAGCAATAATTCGACAGTCATAAAACGAACTGAACCTATGCCAGTAAGGCCTGCGCCGGCAGTCAAAGCTGCGCCAAAAACTAATAAGACGCATACAATCATCGAACAAGGCCTAAAAAACGCTCAGAGCCATAATCAGACCTTTAACAAAAAAACTGCCAAGAAAATTGCTAAAGCCCAATCCCGCAAGAAGCCTGCAAGAAAAAAATTACTTAATTATGTCGCTGGAGCACTAGCCCTAGTATTACTAACAGGCTTTATTACTTATCAGAACATCCCCAACCTAACTATGAGGTACGCCTCAGCTCGCTCAGGCATGCAGGCCAGCCTTCCTGGCTATCAGCCGGCTGGATTTAGCCTAAGCAATCGCATCTCGTACAATCCGGGCCAAGTGGTGCTTAACTTCTCATCAAATACTGACGATCGTAAGTTTACTATTACTCAAAAACAATCTGCGTGGAATAGCGAAGCACTGCTTAGCAATTATATTTCTACAAAGACAGACCAAGTTCATAAGTACGAGGACAAAGGCCGGACAATATTCCTATACGGCGAGAACAATGCTACCTGGGTAAATGGTGGTATATGGTATGACATTAGCGGTAATTCTCAGTTAAATTCTGATCAATTAATTCGTATCGCATCGTCGCTCTAGCTTATGCCTTATAATCTCAATTAGTATGACTAGATATGCATGCTTGCTACGTGGCATCAATGTTGGTGGCAAAAACAAAATAAGTATGTCTGAGCTTAAAAAAGCTCTAGAAAATGCAGGCTTTGTTAATGTATCTACCTATATTAACAGCGGAAATATTTTCTTAGAGTCAGATATCTCAAATTCTAAAGCTCTAGAAACATTGATTGAAAAGCTTCTTTTAGACAACTTCGTGCTAGACAGCAGTATAATCAAAGTTCTAGCGATAAACACTAACACAATTAAGAAAATTATTAGCAATGCGCCCAAAGACTTTGGTAAGCATAACGACCGTTTTAATTATGATGTTATATTCTTAATTAACGCTAGCAGTGACGAGCTAATTTCAAGTCTTAACCCTCACCCGGAAGTAGATAAGGTATGGGAAGGCAATGGTGTAGTTTACTTTAGGCGACTGAAAGAGAAAGCCTCAAAAAGCCGACTAACAAGAATTATAGGCCTGCCGATTTATAAAAGCATTACAATTAGAAACTGGAATACAGTTACTAAGCTATCTGAACTTATTTAGTTAACTTCCCCAAGCCTAGCAATCACCCGTTCAGGACCCATAATCCGCATGATTGCCCATAAGTCAGGGGTACGATTTCTTCCCGTAATTAATACCCTTATTATCCTGGCAAAATCGGCAAGATTGCCCTTGTAGTTATCTGGATTAGCTTTGTAGGCTTTGTTATCAGCAGAGAAGCCGGCTTCTTCAGCGGATCTTTTTAAGTTTTCAAACCATTCTGGTTGCTCGGCAAGAGGATCATAATTACTGATAAATGCCTTAGCCGCCAAATTCAAATCCTCACTATCAAAGTCATTTAAATATTCGGAGATGCCTTGCACTTTAAAATCTTTTTCAAACATATCATCAAAAAAATAACCGTACTGCTCTTGGGCTGCCGACCAGACAGCCAAATCTTTTCTAGGCTTATCGCCTCCGCGCTCAATGGATAAAACACGATTAGTATATTCAGGATCAGCTTCTAAAGATTTAGCGAATTCAGGTGACGCAAACTTAAATACTTTGGCATTAAAATCTTCTTGGGGCAGCTTAGCTATAAAATCTTTGCTATAGTCTTCAAGCTTGGCGATATCTAACAGTGGAGCTCGGCTGGCCGCCAGCTTTTTTAGACTTACAGGGAACTGGTCAACAGATAAAGAAGGATTTTCCCGAAGCCAGTCTTCAAAGTTAGAATTTGCAAGACCTAGCAGGTAGGCTTTAACCGCTTCAATGGGATAGCCAGCTTTTAGCCAGTACTGGACATCAGCTTCATCGTCTTTCCTTTTGCTAAGTTTACGTTTGCCGCCACTATTCTTATCTAAAATAGAAATTGGTGCAAAATGCCCGTAATTAAACGGTTTATACCCAAAAGCAGTGGTCAGTTCAATATGAAGTGCGGTTGATGGCAGCCATTCATCACTTCTAAAAACCTTGGTTATACCCATTAGGTAATCGTCAACCACGTGCGCCAAGTGATATGTCGGCAACCTATATTTATCAGACTTTATTAACGGAACGTCTAAATCGTTTTCCGGCACTTCCATCTTGCCTTTAAATATATCCATAAACGATATGCGTTTTTCATGGCTACCACTAGACTTAAACCTAAGTACAAAAGGACGGCCATCGTCCAGTGCCGCATTTATATCTTCTTCTGTTTTATTGCGCCAAATTGCCCATTTACCATAGTAGCCAGGCCGAACTTTAGCTGCTTGCTGACTGACTGCAAGCTCTTGAAGCTCTTCGCTAGTGGCAAAGCAGGGATAAGCCTGTCCGCGCATCAGTAGGTCAATGGCATATCCTAAATATATTTGCTGTCTTTGACTTTGAAAGTATGGACCGTAGTTACTGTTCGTATCCGGGCCTTCATCATACTCAATCTCAAAGTCCTTAAAGGCTTTAATTATACGGTCAACAGATCCTTCAACTTCTCGTTTTTTATCTGTATCTTCTATTCTTAAAATAAATATGCCGCCAGACTGGTGGGCAATTCTTTCGTTGATCAAGCCAGCATATATTGTACCGATATGAACAAATCCAGTTGGGCTCGGCGGTACACGCATCACCTCAGCTGCGTCTGGCAAACTGCGCTTAGGGTAATTACTTTCACTTTCTTGCCGGCTAGAATATCCTTCCGGGGCAAGCAATTTAATAATTCTTTTAATGGTAGCTTCTGAATACATCATAAAGATTGTAACAGATTACACCTAAAATCTTTCCAGGGAATAGCATAAAATAATAAGAGCATAGTCTTAAGCGTTATGCTAGAATATTTAAATAGTATGGATGAATTTGTCCGAAAACCTAAAAATATCCTTAAAGAGACACCCAAAAACTCCCCAACTAATCAGGGAGCACCTATTAAGTACGCAGACCTAGCAGCCGCTAGTAACAGCTCTGTTTCTCAGCCTGCTGATGCTAAAAGCACTAATAAAAGCAGTTCACCGCAAAATAAAAGATTTAAGCTACCATCTCTTCCTACGCCTAAGACTAGGGCTCAATGGATAATAACAGTAATAGCTATAATGCTGCTGTTATCAGGCACCGGATTTGCAGTTTACTGGTTCATTTTCCGAGATACAACACCGCCAGCTCCAGCAGCCGTCCCTTTACCCGAACCAGAACCAACTCCGGAACCAATACTTAGCAAGCTGTCTGGCAGAGAAGTAGCTGAATCTATAAATAGTCGCAGCGTCTATTCTGTACAAATAGAGAATAGTCCGGAAGCCAGGCCGCAGTCAGGCCTAATAGATGCCGATATTGTGTTTGAAGCTATAGCTGAAGGAGGCATAACGCGCTTTAATGCTTTATATCATGACAACATTCCAGCGAATATTGGCCCGATAAGAAGTCTAAGGCCATACTTTGTAGACTTCTTCTTGCCATTTGACGCGTCTATTGTTCATGCCGGCGGTTCAGCAGAAGCCATTAACGATATCCGAACTCTAGGCTTAAAAGACATTGATCATGGAAATTCTCCAATCTTCAGAAGGGTTACTAACCGCTATGCGCCTCATAACCTCTATTCTACCGGCCAGCAACTGCTGGACCTGCATGCAGAAAGAGGCTACAGTTCAAAATTTACCAGCTTAAAGCGCAAGAAACCGGAAGCTAGCGAAACTCCGACTGCAACTGCAATTAATTTGAACATTTCAAGCCGACTTTACAATGTGGATTTCTCCTATGATAAGGCGACAAATACATACCTTAGATCGCAAGCTGGCATGGAGCATGTTGATGCAGACACTAAACGTAGGATATCTCCTGACGTAGTGGTGGTGCCTATTATTGGGCGCCGGGCTCATCCTAACCGAGTCCATAATATTTACGATACGGTTGGCTCAGGCAAACTATACGTATTTCAAGACGGCCAAGTAGTAGAAGGCAAGTGGGAGAAAGCTTCACGAGATGCACAGTGGATTCTTACCGCCGACAGTGGCGAAGCAATTGAGCTCAATGCAGGACAAGCATGGTTTAGCATTGTTGAATCTGCTGAAAGAGTAAGTTATCAGTAATGCTTTTAAAGGGCTAATTTAATAAGCAGGCAGGGAATAAACCGGTGGACCATTTTAAGAAATACAAACAAAACCTTGCCATTATTATTTTCTTATCGTTATTCTTGCCCGTAATAGCTGCTGCTGGCAGCTACCTTGCATTGCTCACGTATACAGAGTTAGGCCAGTCTGCCGCTATATTAATCTCAGTCATCACCTATATTGCAGGCACGCTTCTGGCTTATTTAGTCATTCTATCTGCGGCAACCAAGCCAACAGGCTTAATATGGCAAGCAGTCTGGCATGTATCACCGGATAAGACTAGCGTAGCTGCCCCGGAACTTAACAATATAAGACTGGGCAAAGAAATGGTGAGCGCCCTTATTATGCAGATCTATAACCTGGCAAGCTCTAAGCCGAGCAGTCAAGAAAGCGATAAACCAACAATGGATATGGATCTTTTAGAAAACATACCGCTTGCAGTTATCTTCCTAGACAGAGACAGAAATGTAATTAAATTGAATCAAATAGCCGGCACGCTCGCAGACACGCAGCCTTTGGAAGCTGCTGGTAAAAACATTTACGAGATATTGAACCTATCTTTTAAGAACGAAGACACTTTAGATATTTGGCTCAATAGCTTAGAAAACAAAGTAACCGACACCCACCTATGGGAGCATGTAAAGCTGAACCTGAGCGACAATACCACTAAGCACTTTGATATGGCGGCAAGCTATAGTAAAGATAGTGCTTCCGGCGGCGAAATTGTACTAGCGATATTTGAAAAAACACAGTCATATCAGAAAGAAGAACAGGCGACCAGCTATGTAGCTATGGCCGTCCACGAACTTCGGACACCACTTACGATGCTAAGAGGCTACATTGAAATTTTTGAAGATGAACTTTCTGAAGAGCTGGACGAAGAACATAAAGAATTCATGCGTAAAATGAGCGTTGCAGCCCAGAACCTTACGGCTTTTGTTAATAACATTTTAAACGTCGCAAGAATTGATGAGAACCAGTTCTCGTTAACCCTTAGGGAATATAGTTGGCATGATGTCTTGGTGGAAATCATTGACAGCTTAAAGCTTAAAACAGAAATAAGGGGTAAGAAAGTAAGCTTAAACATTGATTCCGACTTACCGGCTGTAGGTATTGATAAAATTAGCATGTATGAGGTTGTTACTAATTTAGTAGATAACGCTATTAAGTACAGCGGCCAGGAGAATAATATAATAATAAGCTCAAAGCTAGGTAAAGACGGGGCAGTTGAGACAACTGTAGAGGACAAGGGTCCAGGAATACCGGAATCGGTCGTCGGCCAGTTATTCACTAAATACTACAGGTCTCACCGATCAAAAAATGCAATTGGTGGTAGCGGACTGGGGCTATACTTAGTAAAATCTTTAGTTAAAGCCCATGGCGGCGACGTCTGGGTAGAAAGCAAAGAAGGACATGGAAGCAAATTCGGCTTTAGCATACTGCCTTACTCAAAAGTCAGCGAAGGAGTTAAGCTCGGTAGCCAAGATGGAATTGAACGCCATGCTAACGGCTGGATAAAAAATCACTCACTATATAGAAGGTAAAATTAGCAATGCCAGAAATAGATCAAAATTCCATCAATAATAGTCCGGAAGCTAAAACTAAAAATATCCTATGTATTGAAGACGAGTTCTTTATAAGCGAGCTTTATGAACGAGCTCTTAAAAAAGCCGGTTACAACATTACAACCGTACTTAATGGGACTGATGGCCTGCAGGTAGCCCAGACAAATAATTACGACCTAATTCTTCTTGATTTAATGGTTCCAGGCACCATGGGCATGGAAATATTAAGAACGCTTCGGGATCCCGCCAAATCACCGGGCTTTAACAGCAAGATTGTTATAACCACTAACCTGGACCAAGATGATAAAACTAGAGCTGAGCTAGAAAACCAGGCTGATGGCTATTTAATTAAGGCCGCCATCACTCCAAAAGAACTTGTAGAATTCGTGTCAAAGATATTCAATCAATAATTATTTGGCTTTTTTAAACCTTACTGTGTTATATTCATAAGCATAAGCAAATTGTAAAAATAACAAAGTTCTATAAATAAAAATGAAATTATCAAATGACACTTCTGGCAGTTTTAGCGCCAATAGCAAAAATCTAAAATCTTTTCGGCTTAAACAGCAGTTTAGCAATGTAATAATCGCGTCAATTGTAGTAGTTAGTCTTGTCGGCGGAGTACTGATTTACAGGTTCTATCAGCAGACCCACAACAATCAAAACAGTGAAGCTGAATCTAGCATCGCTTCTGATGAACCAGCCATTGCCCAAAATGACGCCACCATTACCGAAGACGATTTTAATACTAACCCCAATACCCCAGCGGGTACTGGCGGCGGAGGTACAAGCCCATCATCACCATCCGGGGGCGGTCCGAGTACCCCAAGTCAAGTAAGCACTTCGTCAATACCATCAGAAGTCGTAACAATACTTGATTCAATTGAGCAATCAGGGATTCATAACAATCCGCATATTGCCATAGACACAAGCGTACTACCCAACGATACACATATCAGCTTTAACAGATCTACCTGGACGATGGCAGGCAGTAATTCTGGCAGCATTGACGGAGTGATTACAATTCAAGGCAACTCCCGAAGTGGCACTGTACTTTTTGAAGTAATCAACGGCTCATGGCAAGCCACGGGCTACGGACTCAACTACTAACTGCAAATTATTAGGAGGAATGATGGCTAAAAAATTAACTCAAAAATCAAATAAAGCTAAAGCTATCAGCAAGCGTAAATCAAATCCTTTCTTTAGAAATATAAATTTAAGATCTAAAAAAACTCAGCTTTTGCTTGTACTGTTAACTTTTGCCCTAGTGGGCGGGGGAATAATGACTTACCGCAGCTTTGCTGCAACTTCGGATTATGTATATAAGCCAAGTGTATTTGATGCCAAAGATATTAAATTCAAGGAAACTCAAGGCAATAAGAGCGGCTCCGAATACATGTATTTTTCTACCGGAAACAAAGCTGCAATATCAGCTAAAAAGAAGGTCGATCAATCAGGATTTTATCGTCTCTGTTTAATAAGCCGGTCGGATAGAGCAGGGAGCAGCTTGAGAGTAAGCGTTTTTGATAACAGAAACGTTATGTTAAAGTTTGGGTCAAATTCTAGCGGTACGATAAATATATTTAATTCCAAAGATTATAGTGCTAGATGCGAAACCAATCACATCTACCTAGAAGCAGGCAAGTCATATAGTATTCATATCAGCAGAAAAACCGGCTCTCATATCCGAGTAGCTTATGCGGTTTTCCAGAGAGTAACAACCAACCAGCCGAGCAGTAAATAACCCTACCTTTGCTATATTAAATAAGTAGATCAGTATGCCTCAAAATAAAATCAGAAATTTAAACGCTAAACTTAACGGCATTTTACATAGGTTACCTAAAAAACATATAGCTACGATACTAATTTTAACCTGGTTCGGAGTCGCCTGGTCATGGACCCTGTTCACAGACAGCCTTAACCTTGCTGGCTCTAAATCTCAGGGCCTCTTGCTGGCAATAATAATATCAGCAATAAATATTTCTATATCATTCATCGTTGTAAGACTGGGTATAAAAGCTAACGAATACGTTTTCAGAAAATACGCAGGTCTAAATGCTCTTTTTATAGGGCTGACTATTTTTGCACTCATGGAGTTTTTTATTGCCTGGGGAACAGCGATAATATGGATTGGTCCTCACGCAAGCATAGACAGTATTCTGCCGCTTAGTTCACTATCTCTGCTTGCCATTAATTCACCCCTAGGATTTGCTTCTAGGATTGTTGGGTTTTATGGCCTTGCAGCATTTATCTGGCTTACTATATTTTTATTAACAAATTCAAAACGACGAAAATTAATTATTATACCAATAGCTTGTCTTAGCTTTTTATCTTTACTTGGCTGGTCTATATATAAAGAGCCAAATGGTCATGAGACCACTACAAAAATAGTTACTGAGAGCCTTAGCGAAAGAGTACCAGCAATTAATGCAACCAATACAAAACTAGTGGTGTTCCCTGAGTATGGCTTGGATAAAGTTAATAATGAAAATATTTCAGACCGCATTTTTAGCTTTAATGAAGATAACGGCTACTTCTTAGGTTCAGAGCAGATAATACCGACGGAAGAAGTAGGGCATTACAACACACTATTATTCGGTACCGCAAATTATGGCATCACACATAAGCAAGACAAGTACAGATTAATCCCTGGCGGCGAGGACCTGCCTTACGCACTCAGAGTTGGGCTTAGAGCTACCAATCAAGTTGATACGCTGCAATACTTTACATACGCAAAAGGTGTAATAAAAGGGCCCGAACCGTTAAAAACCTACAGCCTAAATGACGGCACAATTGTAGGAGCAGCGGTTTGCTCTAGCATTATTGCCCCACAGGACTACAGAAATTTTGCTCTTCAAGGCTCTTCACTTTTCACAAATTCAGCATCTTTAACTATATTTAAAGGTTCACGTATCTTTAGTTGGCAGCAAAAATCCTTAGCTAAATTTATGGCAATAGCAAACTCAAGATATTTCCTTCAGTCTGCGAACAGCGCTAGGGCCTATGCGCTAGACAATAATGGCAATACAATTGCCGAAGCGACCGGTCATCAAGTATTAGATGTTACGGTCCAAAATAATTACACAAAAACAGTTTATACTTATGCTGGTGAATGGCTTGCCTGGATTGGGTTTATTGTTGCGGCAGCTTTATATTTAAATACTAGGCTTGATCTAGAAAAAGCTTTTAAACTAAAAAGCAGAAAAGATAAAAGAAATAACAGAAAAGTTAAAAAATGAAATTAAATCTGATTCCAAATACTACTGGTTTTAAAGTGCGCAGACAGAATTTTAGTATATCTTCTTTCATAATCTCTTTCTAATACTAGGAGCTGTTTTTACTGGTGCTGGCCTTACTGCAATCAGCTCGAGCCGAATAGACCCAAGCTGGGAAACAGTTACAGGTAAGATCTCTGAATCGACCACCAGTGTTAGCGATGGCTCGACTACTTACTCGCCGGTAATAAGCTACGAAGTAAAAGGTAGAAGCTACCAAGTTTCAAGCAACATAAGCACATCATCATATCCGAAGATTGGTGAAGAAAAAGAAGTAGCTTATAATCCTGAGCGGCCTGATCAGTCTAAAGTCGTTGAGACTTTTGGCTCTCTGTGGTTTATTTACCTATTTCCAGCAGCTGGAGTGACATTGATAGTATTGGGGACTTTCTTATTTATAAGATCAATTAAACGAAATAACAACATTAAAAGACTTATCCAGAGCGGCCAGAAATTGCAAGGGGTAGTAGTTGATGTTAGTGAGGCAAACAACGGGGATGTAATTACAGTTTCGGCCACTGGCCCAAGCGGTAATGTGCAAAGCTATACTAGTGATCCGGTCCAAGGGATTGGCGTAGTGTCTTTGGCGGACTTTAAAAATAATCCGATTCCTATTGATGTATACATAGATCCAGCAGATCCTGAAAATTACTATGTAGATATATCAGATGTTCCAAACCTCACCCCGGAAAGAATTAATGAATTATTTAAGTCAATGACAAGCAATAGCCAAACTAATACTGTCGCCGGCGGACAATCAGTCCATCATCCTACGCCCCCAAATAATCCTCCAGTAGAGCCTACCAGCTTTAGGTAGCTACAACAGTTAGTCGCAAGCCAACTATCGATACTTTCGCCGTTGCTACTGACTGCAGACCGAGATAAATAAAATTACAAAATCCTAAAGTGCTATTAGGTGAAAAAGTATTCACTGCAAATATACATTAATTGCAGCAGAATACAGGCATGAGCAACAGACCATACAGAGACTTTGATCTCCCAGCCAAACACTTAAATAACCCTACAAATTTTATTCCTCCAAAAGCAAGAGAAGAGGCCGAGATAACTAGACGTCAAAGTCAACGCCCTGGGACACTACTGGCAGAGTTTCAGCATAAGGGTATCCTTGTAGCCAGCAGGATTTTAAATGGGATTTATGAGAAAAGCAGTGAAGACTTCGCAGCAAATGTACTGGCTCCAACACTACTTAACACTGCCTGGTACTTGTTTGGTCAAAATGCACCTACAATGAGAAGACGCTTAAAGCTTGAGCAACTTGCGTCGGATGACCCCGAGCAAAGACCATCAGCCTTTATGCTGCGACAGAATGCCGCTCAAGATCTTGTGAGAGCATTAAGAACCAGCCAACTTCTTACTGATTCTATCAGGCATGGTTCAGAGAAAGAAGATGACTTAAAGAAAGAACTAGGCAGAATCATAGGACATAGTGCCTTAACACTTGCATGTGTACCGGTAGGAGACGAAATTGGCTATAGCTCTACAGAAATAAGCAACTTTGACCTCCAGCTAGTTGCCCGAAATAGAGGACTTGGCGCGCTTGAACAAGCCAGAGTCATGTCAAGCACTATAGGCGCACCACCATCAGTTGCTCAACTCGCAGACTCATATAGCCCGTTAGCCGTATACTGGCAACGTTTAGCACCAAACCAAGCGCTTGAAGCTTATCAAGAAGCTACCAGTGGCATTATTTAGATAAACTATGATCTATAAAAAATGTTTCGCCTTTTTCATAATAATCTACCAAAATCTTCATATTAGGCAGCATGTCAGGACCTAAAAAATCCGGATCATTTTCCCAAAAATATTCTGCCTGAGAGTCTACTTGGATTAAGTCACCCTCAGCGTCTTCGCAAACCATTAAAGTAAAATGCGTAAAACTTTCTAAATCTCCATTGTCAAATATCCTGAAATAGCCACCACCTAAAGCGTTGAAGCTTCCTATCAAGCCGGTAGATTTTTCCAGAGCTTCGCTTGCAGCTGCAGAGCTATCTAAACTAGGGACTGGAGTGGCATGCATAAAGCCCACTTTGCCGATGAGAGGATGAGCATTCCTTCTATAAAGCAGCCACTGGCCATCGGTTTTTCTTTTAACAACCAGGAATAAGACCGACTCAGCACGATCAATTACAGCTAGCTGTCTATCAAGAACGCGCAGCCCTAGTCTGCGGCCTTCAGGTGTAAGCAGATAGTTTCCAGATTCTTCCTTCTCCACTAGCCCTGCATTTATGACCTTTTTAAGGTGGTAAGTAAAAAGCTTATTATCTATGGTTGATGGTTTCAGGTCGCTAAACCTTAAAGCGGTAGAGAAGGCGAGCTTATTCACGATTGCACGCTGCAAATGATGATCTAGCATATTAATAATTATATATTACGTTCAATTTACTGAATATTTATAGCAAATAAATGTAAAAAGCTCATATAAGCATATTTTAGCTTTTTACATGGTGAGCCAGATTGAGACGAACCGGAACCTTTTCTGTAGTGAAATACTGCGCTGGCTTGAGTTACTCAAGGGAGAATAGTGGTCATTAGCTCCCCTGCGTCGTCTAGAACCTATGGCGTATCTAGTCTATTTTCGGCGTACCTATCTTGTATTAAAGAAAGCTAGTAGCTAGGTCAAGATGTCCAGTACCTATAATTACAGTATCGGGCTTGGACTTATTCACCGTTGCAGTATGCCTTAGTCTTAACGACAAGATACTACCCCTAGGATTCGAGAGATAAAGGTTGAATTATTCTTTTACTACACTTAGGAGTGCGTCAAAAGGAACCTGACCAAAAGATTCTATTCTTGAGTCAAGCGAATTCGCTCTGTTGTCGCCTACCACATAGAAAGAGTTAGATTTTACCGTTACGGTACTGTCGCCCGGGGTATTGTTATCATTATAAGGCTTGTAGGTCGTGTTGTCGGGCTTAGTGACTAAGAGTTCACCGTTAGCGACAGTAACTGTATCCCCAGGAAGTCCAACCACACGTTTTAATAACCTTTTGTTCTCGCCAATAGGGCTAGTAAATACAATGATATCGCCTCTTTGTACTTCATTTGCTGGTACAACTTTGGCCTTAACCTTTTCGCCATTATTAATTGTTGGCTCCATACTTGGTCCGTCCATTACATAAGCCTTATTGCCAGACGCATACACGAACAAACCAGCGATAAGTACTACCGCTAATATAAAAACTGTGAGTAATCCAATTAAAAGTTTCTTTACAAGACTTTTCTTCATTAACAACATGCTAACATCATTACCTCTGTCGGCAAAGCTCATAATGCTAAATGAACTGTCAGAACGCCTAGACAACCGTAAACTAGACGCTAAAGATAAGCTAGACGAGTTAGAAGACCAATTAACCGTACAGGAAGCTAATATCACCTCCGCCATTAACCACATGCACGATACTGCCAATCAGTGGCTGGACGCAGATTATGATCTGCGGGTAAGGCTTCAAATTATACTGTTCCTGCAGGGTACAACCTTTGACATGACTATCATGCACTTTGGAACCGAGCAAATTAGCCCACTCTACAGATACGTTACAAACAAAAAAGACCTTTCAGAACCTGAAAAGTCTTTGTTGGTGACCCCACGGGGAATCGAACCCCGATTGCCGGGATGAGAACCCGATTTCCTAACCGTTAGAAGATGGGGCCTTAACAGGGTAGATTGTACTATCTAAATGCATAATTTTCAAGTTGCATTACTGATGTAAAACAGAGATACTATAATAAATATAAGCAACTTGGTGGGACTGATGAATTAATGCAGTATATTAATGAAAAGTGGTTACGCTTATTTAATTACTACTATTTTTTCTATGCTTTAGCTCTGCTAGGGCTATATATATTCTTTGCAATCCAGCAGCGCGCAGTGTTTCCAGTAGGCCGAGAAATGTATGGCATCAATGCAGTAACAGGGATATTTACTTTAGCTTGCGTCTTATATAATCTGTTATTTTTTAGTATCGTAAAGAACCGTAACTTATGGCTTGCCTATGCTCTAAGCTTCACTTTTTATGCAATAGCCTGTAGCGCGACAGTTGAAGCGTCCTTGGAATATTCGACTTCACTATTCTTTCTAGCCCAAAACTTTTTTATAGCTCCAATAGCTACTAGCCTAGGATCGTTAGCAGCTCTATTTGTTGTAGGAGCTGATGGCGTAGTTTTTGCAATGACGGTCGCCGGAAATACAGACCCTACTTTACTAGGCGTACTTGGCGACGGTGTGTACGTATCCCTGCGCTTACTAACTGTTATGCTTCTAATTTACTTGCTAAGAAATAAATACTTTACAGTCGGTACCAGCAAGAATAATTATATTGAACGCCATTTTGTTAATAATGAAATTGTTAAATTGCTAACTGAATCTATTAGCGACGGCGTGTTTATTATAGACCAGGAAGAAAACATTAAAGCAGTAAACTCTAATGCTATTAAGATGCTAGGTCAAGAGGAAAAAGACATAATTGATTTAAATTACCGTAGTGTGCTGCATTTTCTATCTTTAAACCAGGAAAAACTAAAACCAGAAGAAGAACCTGTAGACATGGCATTTAAAAACAAGTCTTCAGTTAGCAATGAATATATTCTTACTGTTAAAGATAAGCAGCTCTATGTAGATACGGATGTATCTGTACTGATAGACCCTGTTACTAAAGATTTATACGGTACAGTTGTAATGCTTAGAGACTTTAGCAAGAAGAAACAAGAAGATGATGCTAAAACAGAGTTCATTAGTACAGCGTCCCATGAAATGCGAACGCCCGTCGCTGCTATTGAGGGCTACTTAGCCTTGGCTTTAAATGACAAGGTTAGCAAGATTGATGACAAGGCAAGGGGATTCTTGCAAAAAGCTCATGACAGCACCAAACACCTTGGAAAGTTGTTTCAGGATTTGTTAGCCAGTTCTAAAGCTGAGGACGGCAGGCTGGTAAATGAGCCGATAGTAATTGAAATGGGACAGTATTTAGCAGATATTACCGACTCAATGAAATTTACAGCAGAGTCAAAAGGACTAGGAATAGAGTTTGTTATAGGCACCCAGGCAACCAACATAGACGCCAGAGGTTCAGGAACAGTAAAGCCGCTGTACTTTATCTACGCAGATGCTAACCGTATACGTGAAGCCATAACAAATCTTTTTGATAATGCTGTTAAGTACACTGAAACCGGCAAAATTGTAGTAGGGCTGACTGGTGATCAGAAGGTTGTACAAATCAGAATCCAGGATACTGGAATTGGCATCACTCCTGAAGATATACCGCATTTGTTTCAAAAATTTTACAGGGTAGACAGTTCTGCTACTAGAACTATAGGCGGAACAGGGCTGGGTTTATACTTATGCCGAATGATTGTTGAAATGTATAATGGCCGCCTATGGGTAGAGAGTGAACTAGGTAAAGGCAGTACTTTTTATATAAACTTGCCACGACTTGATTCAACTAAAGCCTATGAGCTGCAGCGGCAGCAGACGCAAACAGCAACTAGCCCAGGGCTACCAGGCACGGGAAGCGACACTTAATAATAAGCTTTAAACTTAATCAGCCACTTATATCATGCTACAATAACAGCCATAAGCGGATAAAATAATTTAAAACATGCAGCGAATCAAAAGGAAATAACTGACAATGGCAAAAATAATGTTAGTCGAAGACGACAACAACCTACGAGAAATTTATGAAGCCCGACTTCTAGCTGAAGGTCATGAGATTATATCCGCCCACGACGGCGAAGAAGCCTTAGCTCTTGCGGTAAGAGAAAAGCCAGAACTTATCATTTCTGATGTCATGATGCCAAAAATTAGCGGCTTTGACATGCTGGACATACTTAGAAGCTCTCCCGAATCAAAAGACATTAAAGTTATTATGATGACAGCCTTGTCGCAGCTTGACGATAAAGACCGCGCCGACAGATTAGGAGCAGACAGATATTTAGTTAAGTCGCAAGTTACGCTTGAAGATGTTATTAGAGTTGCCAGGGAAGTATTGGAAGGTGCACCCCCAGCGGCCCCTGAAGCAACACCTGAAGTTGCTCCAATTAATGCAATGGCAGGATCTACTTCACCAGACCCTGCGCCAGCTGCTACACCTCCAGTACCAGAACCAGCCACGCCCGCGCAACCTGCGCCTGCAGCTGAGCCTACTACACCCGCTCCTGAACCGGCTGCCCAGCCAGCACCAGCTGCCACTAGTGCTACAGACGATACTCCGGCAGCAGCACCTACAACTCCGACTACTTCACCAGACCCTGCGCCAGCTGCTACACCTCCAGTACCAGAACCAGCCACGCCCGCGCAACCTGCGCCTGCAGCTGAGCCTACTACACCCGCTCCTGAACCGGCTGCCCAGCCAGCACCAGCTGCCACTAGTGCTACAGACGATACTCCGGCAGCACCCGAGCCTGCTACCGCAACCAGCAGTGAATCTACTTCTGAGACTAACCCAGCTGCCGATGCCGACCCGACACCAGTATCAGGCGACACAGTAGCTAGTGCTGCACCAGCCGATAGTCAAACAGCAACACAAACTGCTCCTACACTAGAGGAGTCTGCAAACGACCCAGCAGATAGCAGTGCTGAGACCGCTGCACCTGCCGCGACAGAAGCTGTGCCAGCAACTGCCAATGATAGTACAGAAGAAACCAAAGCTACTTCTGAAGCCGCAGAGCAAGTTCAAGAAGCTCAAACAACCAGTACGGAACTAAAAGTCGTAGAGGAACAGATCAAGGAGTTTGTTGAAGCTCCGCACCCCGCAGAAATAAATATAAGTGAAGACGGCCAAATAACTACCGTAGATGAAGGACAGCCTACTCAAGAGTCTTCGGAGTCATCGACAGAAAATGATGCACCAGAGACTACTGATTCTGTTAAGACCGTAGAGATGGAAGTAAAGCCGGCTCCTGAGCCTCAGCAAGAGCCTATTAACACAAGCCTTGCAACCGAAGCGCTTGCTGAAGCCGCTAATACACCCGCTCCTGAACCTAATACCGTCGTTGCTCCAACGTCTCAACCAGACCAATCTACTGAAAGTGCAGGAGAAGCCTCTACTCCCGATACTGCCGAAACTTTACCTGCCGAACAAACACCAGAAGACAATGGTGCAGCAGCTGCCAGCAACCAGAATGCCACTCAGCAGCCAGAACCTAGCGGCGCAGATCCCAACTCGCCATCTGCTGTGAAGAAAGTTATTAGCCCTATTAATGACCTGACTGCTAAACCTGACTTAGATGCGCTACTCGCTAAAGAAGAAGCTAAAGAAGCTATCGCAAACAGCACCCCTGGAGACACCGATTCAGCCGCTACAGGGCAACCAGTAGTTCCAACCCCTCCTGAGTCAGGCAACTCAAAAGATCCTGGAAATATAGCTCTCTAAAGGCGGGTTATGCGCCTCAATAAATTCTTAGCTGCAAATACAGAATTAAGCCGCCGAAATGCAGATCAGGCAATAATTAGCGGCAGGGTAGAGGTTAACGGTGTCCTAGCCAAACTTGGCGATATAATCATTGAATCAGATAAGATAACGCTGGACGGCCGTCTTGTTAAGCCAGATACAAAAAAACTAACTTTGGCTCTGCATAAACCCGTCGGCTATGTAGTCTCTAAAAATGGTCAAGGCAGCAAGACTATTTATGATATATTGCCCAAAAAATACCACAACTTAAACCCAGTAGGAAGGTTAGACAAAGATTCGTCTGGACTGCTTCTTCTAACTAATGAGGGTGAGTTTGCAAACAAATTAAGCCATCCAAGTTACAACAAGCAAAAAACATATATTGTAGAGTTAAATGATTTTTTAAGCGGGAACGACCTGCTAAATATCAAGCATGGTGTAGACATTGGCGATAAAAAGCTGAGCTTTATTGAAGTTAAGCATATACACAAAATAAAACCGATTTATGAAGTCATCATAAGTGAAGGCAGGAACCGGCAAATCAGGAGAACCTTCAGTGCTTTAGGCTTAAAAGTAGTTAAGCTGCATAGGACTGAATTTGGAGAGTTTAAACTAAACGACCTAGGACCGGGAGCATGGCAAGAGCTAAATATCTAGCCTGTCATTTGTCACTTTTTCTAGATCTTGAAACTCCTTGATCAGCTCGTAAGCAACGCTAGACTCATCTTCACGTAATGAAATGAAATCTGCCCATCGTGTCCATTTATCTTTATTTCTGTGAGGCACGCCCCATGACTTTACTGGCAGCCCAGCTGATTCAATAGCCTGCCTTGCCAACAATCTAAATCTAGACCAGGAATTTCTACCCCGACATTCCGAAGGATTATTTGTTAAATTTTTTCTATATTCTGCAAGCAGTGCACCAAAGATTTGAGCAGATAAAAAAATACTACTTATATCACTTTGATCATTAACAGATAAGGTCCTAAGCTCTGACGCGCATTCCGAACCTAGGCTTAAATCATTGACATGCCTGTCTCTCAACCCATCATTACCACGCCTCGACCACGCAGTAGCGCCTCCATATCTATTAGGTATGGTCGCCGCTTCTAGCCGATCCGGGTTAGCATACATTAGCTCAAGCCCGCATAAGATCAAGGCAACTCCGCCGCCCTTACTTGATATGTCTCCAAGAGTAATATGAAGCGAATGGTCATAGCCTCTTGGTATGAAACCCTGGTCTCTTAATATTTCTACTTCTGCCGATAATGTTCGATTTGAATAGGCCGGGCTATTAGCAAATTCCCAATATGCATCATTTCCTTTAGGTATACCAGCCTGCTTAGTGGCCTGAAACCTTGGAATCATAACCGCGTCTTTTTCTTTGCATATTTCGTCTAATTCAGTTTTCAAATCTGGACTTAAGTCATGGTAGCTAGTAGCAAACTGACCATACTTATTTGGCGCACCGAAAAATCTCTCTGCAACTTCAGGAAATAGGGAAGACCATTTAACCTCTACCTCGCAGCCAATCGTAGGCAGACACCCCGTTTTCTCTCTTAGTGCCTGGGCATGAAATTCACTATCAGACAATTCAAGCAAATTAAATTCTTGTCCATACAACTTTGTTAAGTTCTGAACTGTCGCTACCCTAGGGTGCACCTCTGTCATAATTAAGTTATAACATCAATTTAAATCATTTACAATATTCATTACCTCTGTTATAATATTTACATTGATGAGTAATAGAAAAGTTCCAATTGTCGCTATTGTCGGTCGAGCTAACGTAGGAAAATCCAGCCTATTCAATTTCGTGCTAGGCGAACGAGAGGCGATTGTGGCCAATGAAGCAGGGACGACTAGAGATAGTATTTACGGCAAAGCAAGCTATGCAGATAAAGATTTCTGGCTAGTGGATACTGCCGGCTTAAAGGCAGCTGAGGACGAGTTTGAGTTCACAATCCAGGAACAAATTACCCAGGCTGCCGACAGTGCCGACGTAATTATTGTAATGATCGAGGCTAACACAGTTATCACTGAAGAAGATCGCCGAGTAGCAACTATGGCTCTAAAATCACGGAAGCCTGTCGTGTTGGCCGTTAATAAAGCCGATAAAGTTAAAAACCCTCAAAAAGATGACTACCAAAAACTTGGCATTAAGGAAATATTCCTAACAACCGTGACTCAAGGCCGGGGCATAGAAGAAATGTTTGAAGCCATTGCCGATAAGCTGCCTAAAGCTAGCATCCATCAGGATGACAATCGTATCAGAATAGCGATACTAGGCCGTCCAAACGTAGGCAAATCATATCTTTTTAATACGCTAGCTAAAAAACAGCAAGCAGTTGTGGCCGACCGGGCAGGTACCACTAGAGATATAAACCGCACTACAGTTAGGTACATGAAACATGAAGTAGAGCTAATGGACACTGCCGGCATCCGAAGGAGCGGTCGAATAGAACGAGGAGTAGAGAAGTTCAGCGTCATTAGGAGCCTCAGCGCCATTGAACAGTCCGACATTTGCCTGCTTCTAGTTGATGCCAATGACACAAGCGTAGCGCTAGACCAAAAAATTGCCGGCATGATAAAAGAAGCTCACAAAGGTCTCATAATAGTAATCAGCAAATGGGACAGCGTTGAAGATAAAGATCCTTATACCTATGACAAGCTAACGCCTGGAATTAGACACGACTTCAGTTTTGTGCCTTGGGCGCCGATGATTGTAACTAGCAGCGTAACAGGACATAATGTTGCTAAAATTTTTGATCTGGCTTTAGAAATCTCAGAAACTCGCAAGACACGCCTTAAAACTACAGAACTCAATAACTGGCTGCATAAGACTACCGACAGACACCCTCCCGCCGGTTTGAAAAATCGCCAGCCTAAGCTGCGATATATCGTACAAGAAGAAGGAATGCCATATCCTAGCTTTAAAATTTTTGGTTCTCAATTAAAGTTTCTACACTGGTCATATCGCCGCCATATGGAAAGAACCTTCCGTGAAGCTTTTGGGTTTGATGGAACAGCTATTAAATTCTGGTTCATTGATCAACATACGCCACGTAAACACGGCACCCGACGCGAACAGTAATTATCGCCTTAATCAAATACTTGCTAGCAAACTAGGCAGCTTGTACCATAAGTACTATGCCCCGGAAACAAATACCTGTTGCTAAAATTTACCCAAAAACAAATGTTTCAAAAGCTTACTACAAAAGACTGGTAAGCAATATTGAGCATGACCCGCTAGTAAAGCACACAACTCTCACCATAGCCTGTATGTTCGCTGCTATCTTTGTTCTTCTAGGAGCGCTGGTGTGGTTTGCTAAAGCGAATCCAGGCAACTTAATTCAGACAGAAGCGACCATTACAGGTATCAGCAGCGGCAAAACAGATGCAATAGGTACGATCAGCACTTTTATTACATTTGAATTTAACAGTCAAAGATCTACCTCACCAGATTCTCCTTCGCACTCCAGCGTTAGACAGCAAGTTAAAGACGGCCTAAGCTATAGTGAAGGCCAGAAAATAAGAATCGGCTATCATCCCAAGAATCCCAACTATGCCCGCAATCTTAATGACAATCGTCCGCCGCAGCTATCAATTTTCTTATGGTCCGTTCCATTCTTGATAATGATATGGTTCATCTTTGTAGCACTATTTAGATATAACACTAGGCAAAATTTAATTTGGGCGGCCGCCGAAGCTGCTGATGCAGAAGATTAGTATTAAGGTAACATTTAAGCTAATATAAGCATAAGTAATGTTAAGTAAAATGACGCAAATTATAAATCTTACCAATTTAACTAAAAATTATGGCAAAAGCCGCGGTATTACAGATATCACATTGAGTGTTAATGAGGGAGAAATTTTTGGTTTTCTAGGACCAAACGGCGCTGGCAAATCAACAACTATAAATATGCTGGTTAACCTAACAGCGCCTACTAGCGGTAAAATTGAAATTTTCGGAAAAGATTCCTTAAAGCACGGGAAGGCTATACGCAAAGAAATTGGCTATTTAGCCAGCGACATGGCGCTTGACGGACACTTGACAGGCTATCAGCAACTGGAATATTTTGGGCATTTGCGAAAGGAGCTGGATAAAGATTATATAAATAAATTAGCCAAGCGCCTAGACTGTAATCTAAATCGTAAAATTAAAACTCTCTCAAGGGGCAATCGCCAAAAAGTTGGCCTAATTACCGCTCTCGCACATAAGCCAAAGCTGCTAATTTTAGATGAACCGACTTCCGGACTTGACCCATTAATTCAAGCTGAATTTAATAAGATAATTTTAGAACACAAGGAATCTGGAGGCACCACTTTCATCTCTTCTCATGTGTTAAGCGAAGTTCAAGAGCTTTGTGATCATGTTGCATTTATAAGGCAGGGAAAGCTGATTAGCAGTCTAAGCATTGATGAAATAGCTAAATCCTTGCCAAAGCAGGTCAGTCTAAAATCCAGTGACAAAAAACTTTTAATAAGCATTAAGAAGCTCTCAGGGATAAGTAATCTGGAAGCCAAGCCACACTTATTAAAATTCAATTACAGCGGCGACAGCAATAAACTGCTGGCAACTCTGTCTAAACATAATATTAGCGATATATCCATAGAAGACACCGATTTAGAGCAAAGTTTTATGGCATACTATGAGGACAAAGATGCTTAGATCAGTATTCTTAAAAACTATATTCGATAAAAGGATATCTACAATAATTTGGCTGATTGCCTTTGCGGCATTCTGCATTTTAGTCGTAGCTTTATTCCCGACATTTAAAGAATCTTTTGGCGAAACGTTAAAAAATACGCCTGAGAGCCTAAGATCGCTACTTGGTGAAGCTGCTGATTATCAGACAATTAATGGCTATGTTGATATCCAGATTGTTAACCAAATGATATTCCTAACGCTCATAATGAGCATTATTCTTGGCACCAGCTTAATGTCTGGAGAAGAAAGTAACGGTAACCTGCAAATTTTAGCAACTCAACCGATTAGCCGCAGCAAAATTTACCTAGAAAAACTAATGGCTATGAGCTTAATACTTCTTGTTGCTGTGATAGGAGTTTTTGCCGGCACATATATCGGCGCGTTAATTATCGGCGAAGCCTCAAATATAGATGTTACTCGCTTATTACTTGCTTCGTTCATGATATGGATAATAACTTTGCTTTTTGGCGTAATAGCTTTTTCTATAGGTGCAATAACTGGCAGCAGAGGCATAGCTGGTATAGTTGCCGGCTTCCTAGCGTTCACTACCTTCATGATAACTACACTAGCTGGTACTGCTGAAGTCCTCAAATCAGTAAACTACTTTTCGCCATTTAAGTACTTCAATACCCCCAGCGTTATTAAAACCGGACTGGATACAGGCAATGTATTAATTCTGTTATCAGCTATGGTCTTGATCGCTCTTATTGGCTGGGTCATATTCTCAAAAAGAGACCTTTATCAAAGATAAAAAAATTATAGTAGTAAGATAAACAATTTGACAACACTCAAGTAAAAACATAGGCTATTCCCATAAACTAAAAACAAAAATATTAGGAGAATAAACGTGGCAGCGCCAAGAACCAAGCAAGCTAGGACTACTAAGGGCTCAGATAAATCCAGACCCAATAAAAATAGTAAAAATGGAATATTTAGTAAATTAAACTTAAGATCTCCAAAGACTCAACTCCTCTTAGTAATTGTCAGCTTTGCTGTAATTGGTGGAGGAATAATGGTTGTTAGTAGTTTTGCAGCGACGAGGACTAACATTACAGTGAGCGCCTATTCTAAGGAGGTAAGAAAGCCGTATGGATCAAAAATAGTTCAAGACCATACGAAAGGTGATTAAGGACAAGTAACAGTTGTAGCTTTTAATTCTTCGTCTATCCCATCTCCTCTCGAATATGAATATACCGGTAAATTATCTCGTGGAGATTATATCGCCTGCACAAAAATTAGAGCCACTACCGGAACTGCAAAAGTTAAATTTATGAGCATGCATCTTCAGCCCGTTTCAGCAAATCATTGGACCCCGTATCCGCTAACCTCAGAGAATCCATTCACGGTTGGTGCGGCATGGCAAGAAATTTGCACAAATAAATTTGGGTACGACGGCAAGAGTAAATCTGTAATTGAAGTGAGAAATACACAGGGAAGTGAAGTTAGAGTCAATACTTTGACCATTAAGCCAGCACCTGCAGGCTCAAAATAAGAAAATATTGACTGCTAGAGGGATACTCTGCGGGAAATAGCCATCAGTATAATGATATTTTTTATACAAACTTGTATAATATAAGCTTAAATATCACCTAAATATACTGAATTCAAGTATGCCAGTCTCTATCAAATATTTAGTTTCAAATATATAATGTGCCTACATGGGACTATTCCACCGCAAAGAACAACCGCAGCTTGAAATTCCGTATACTGTTGGTATTAATAATAAGAACACGCGCCTTATTGTAGGTTTAGGTAACCCAGGAGCTAAGTACGATCTAACAAGACACAATATTGGATTTTTCTGCGTAGATACTATTGCAGAGGCTGAGAATGGCTCCTGGAGCGAAAAAAAGTCGCTGAGAAGTTTGATTTGCGATTTTAAAATTGGCGAGACCAGAATAATACTCTGCAAGCCTGCGACCTACATGAATCTTAGTGGTGAAGCAGTACAGCTTGTACAAAGCTATTTTAAAATCAGCAATCAGCAGACAATTGCCATCTACGACGAATTAGACATACAGTTTGGACAAATCAGGACTAGAATCGGCGGAAGTGCGGCAGGGCATAACGGAGTAAAGTCACTTATCCAGAATATTGGAGAAGATTTTGGCCGGGTAAGAATCGGCATAGCTAATGAGTACAGCGATAAAGCCGATTCGGCAGATTTTGTACTGCAAAGATTTAGCAAGAGCGAGCAGGCTAACTTAAAAGTTTTAAGCAATGAAGTTACCGCCATAATAAATGAAGCAATATTCGGCAACCAGTTAACGGCCGAAACTAGAAAGTTTATTTAAGCAAAACCTCCTCAAACTAAATAGAGCCTCCAGAGGGGGTGGGCACCGCTGGAAGCTCTATCTAGGCTCGATCAACTGATCAAGCCCTAATTGCACCCTTCAACCCACCTTGAAGGCCTCCGACAAGTATTCTCGTAAAGATACTCGTCGGCCCACTCTAGGTTTGTCCGTCACATCACCAAAATTGCCGCAAATAAAACGCGGTGGGAGTGCGGGGTTAAAGGGAGTAGACTTATTACCATGAAGTAACATCATAATAAGTCTGCTGTTTTAGAGCGCTTCTAGTAAAGCTACTAGAACGCCAAAAGATAAGTGGAGGGTAACAACTTAAAATAGCACGCTCTAAAACAAAAATTCTAACATTACCCTCAGCAAGCTTTATGCTTAATGAGGATGTTAGCATAGGGGTATAAGGTACGTAATCACCTCACTGATGACTACAGATTGCTATTTTAGCAAATATATGTGATTATGTCAATACCTATTTAATCTTTGGTTAAAGTTGTCAATATCAGTTATGCTTATAGCTAATATATTTCAAAGAATTTAAACCGCCTATATCCTCCCAAATAAGAGTTAAACTCAGCCAAAGATCTCGCAAAAAAATTACCCGCCTAAATTAATTAGTGTTTTATTTTTCTTTAGATAAAGTTTAATACTATTCCCAACTCAACATCAGCTAATGCAGGATTCCAATAAGAAGGTAGGTCTATAGAGGTTAATCGTCATCCTGCCGGACTATTGCCCATCGATCGTGATTAAACGATCGTAATGCAATTATTTCATTAATTGCTGAGTAATTGCTGAGTATAACGCCTAATATAGGCTTGCATATAATTTAAAAATCAAGTAGGGTACAACACTGGCTAGTCATTTCTGTTAAACTAGGCAAATAAACATAAGGAATATATAGAACACTAATACATGGGTAAGAATTTAGTAATCGTCGAGTCGCCAGCCAAAGCAAAGACTATAGAGAAGTATTTAGGTAAAGACTTTAAGGTATTATCCAGCGTTGGGCATATTCGCTCTATCGCTAAAAAGAATAAGGCCGGAAACGACGCAATAGAAATAGATAATGGCTTTAAGACTACATATGAAGTAGACCCTGACAAGTCAAAAATAATTGCTGAGCTAAAAAAGGCAGTTAAAGCTTCTAGCGAGGTGTGGCTAGCAACTGATGAAGACCGTGAAGGAGAAGCTATAGCTTGGCATTTATGCGAGGTTCTAAAACTGGACCCAGCTAAAACTAAACGGATTGTTTTTCATGAGATTACTAAAGACGCTATTACAGAAGCGATCAAAAACCCTCGTACTGTAGACATGAATCTGGTAAGAGCCCAGCAAGCCAGACAGATTTTAGATAGAATTGTAGGATTTGATTTATCCGATGTAGTTAGAAAAAAAGTACCAGGGGGAGTAAGCGCAGGCCGTGTCCAGTCTCCAGGAGTAAAGCTACTTGTTGAAAGAGAGCGTGAAATATCTGAATTTGAAAGCTCTTATAAATTTAAAATTACCGCTGAATTTAAAGTGGACTCAAAAGTCTTTAAAGCTGAACTGCCAAAAAGATTTGATACCGAAGAAGAAGCCCAGAAGTTTCTTGAAAGCTTGCTGGACGCAACTTATAAAATAGGTGACGTAAAAACCAGCCCCGCAACCCGCAACCCTTCCGCGCCGTTTACTACAAGCACCCTGCAGCAGGACGCCAACAGCCGCCTAGGCTTTAGCGCTAAAGCCACTATGTCGGCCGCTCAAAAGCTTTACCAAGAAGGTAAGATCACTTATATGAGAACTGACTCGGTTAATCTAAGCGGTCAAGCACTGTCTCAAATAACTAATTACGTTAAATCCAGCTATGGCGAAGAATATCATCAGCTAAGAACTTTTAAGACAAAAAGCTCTGGGGCGCAGGAAGCTCACGAAGCTATTCGCCCGACCAACATTAGCGTCCAGGAAGCCAGTAGCGATAAGTATAATCAGAAGCTTTATGATCTTATTCGGCGCCGAACACTAGCCAGCCAGATGGCCCCGGCTAAGCTTGAAAAAACTGTGATACAAATAACTATATCCACTAGCGATGAAGTATTTGAGGCTAAAGGCGAAGTAATTGTATTTGATGGTTTTCTGAAAGTTTATGGCGGCAGCAAGAAAGAGGCTGATATCCTGCCTTCAGTCAGTGTAGGCGATGAGCCAAAGATTAA
>CAZHAQ010000004.1:0-61662 GCA_964529785.1 uncultured Candidatus Saccharibacteria bacterium | reverse complement strand
TAGTTTGGCTGGTTTAGTGTGGGTGGACATATCATTGGCGTCTAAAACAGCCTGCATGGCTTTAATCAGCTCAGACATGTCGTCTTTCGGCATTTTATTATCAGTCATTAGCTAATAGTATAGCCAACAAGCTATTAAAACGTAAGCGGTCTAATTTAACTAACGGAAATTTGTAAATGACAGCGGAAAATCAAAATCTTTCTCGCGCAGAAGCGACATGACTGCTTGCAGGTCATCCTTGCTGCCGCTTGTTACTCTGACTTCTTCGCCTTGAATCTGGGTTTTAACTTTGGGGTATTCATCTCGGATAAGCTTAGTAATCTTTTTAGCTTTCTCCTGGTCAAGACCCTTCTTAAAAGGTACTTCTTTAGTGGTCTTAAGGTTGCTGACATTTGGTTCTTTGGTTGTATCAAGGATTTTTTGGGACTGCTCGCGGGCCGCAAGTTTTTTACGCACAATATCTAATATCGCATCAACCTGCCAGTCGCTATTGCCAATTACTTTAATACCGGTCTTATCATCATTTAGCCATTCAACCGCTGCAGGAGTGCCTTTAAAATCATAACGATTAATAAGTTCACGCTGAACCTGGTCGTAAACATTATTCAATTCCGCTTTATCGTAATCTGAAACTATATCAAAAGAAAATGTCGCCATAGATTCATTATACCTTACCGCAGACTTAAATAATTTAAATCTAAGGTAAAGGACAGAATAGAGAAATAGATGAGCTGGGGGTGTGATCGCGGCTGCGAAAAGGGACCCCCACTGAGCTCAGTTCGGGAATGGACAGACGTACCGGTACACGAACGGTCCCTTCGGAAATGGAAGGTAAACATCAGGAGGAAGCCCGTAAGGGCTGTCTCCGCGCTCCCGCAGTCCGATTGAGTGAATGGACATGTCGTGCACTGCGCCGGATGAATCCATCAGAGAGATGATTCGAGACTCATCGTTGTGCCTCTCGGGCAGGCTGACGACCTCGTATTCGGTTCTCCATCCCTTGACATGATCCGACACGCAGATCTTATCGCCTTCAGCCAGGCTGGAGACGAACTGGACGGTACCGACTTCAGCCTCTGAGCAGTAGACGCCAGTCTGATACGACAGGCACTCTCTTGTTCCCGTAGTGTAGAGCTTCGGCTGCTTGTTACTCTCAGTGATGCTCGCCAGCAAGAAGCCGGCAAAAAACAGCGCCAAGACTGCAAGCAGAACCTTGGTGAGCATGGGGTTCATCATCTTCTTCACCTTGTCCTCAATTCATGGTCTGGACGGATGGGGCAGTCTTCAGGATAGATAGACCTTGCTTACTATAAATAGCTTTACAGCCAATAAGGTCAATCCATCCTAACCCCAAAATGTGAATCAGAATTTATTCTCTATTCTGTCACTGTTCGTTTAAGGAGTTAAAACTCAACTTAAACAAAATAATTATAGCACAAGCGCAATGAAAAGTCAATATGAAGCTTATGTATTCTAACCTGTTATAATTAAAATAATGAACTACAATAATGAAGATATTGCTCAAGTCGCTGAACGGCTTAAAAACTCCTTGAGCCAACTTGAAGATAAGAAGTCTATTTTGCGAGACCCGGCTCTTAAAAGCCTATTTGATCAGATAAAATTACTTCCACCAGAGGAAAGAGGCGACTTTGGTAAAGAAGTCAATCTATTGCGAAAAGAGTTAGAGGGCATGGTTGCCGATTCTTTAATAGCCGAAGAAATACTGCCACCTTTAGACATTACTTCACCTTGGGATGAAGGTACTAATATTGAGAACCAGCCTAAGTTCTTTTCTGTTGAACAGGGCAGCATTCATCCTCTGATGCAGGAAATTGACAGCATTTGTGAGATTTACCAGCGAATGGGGTTTGTAGTCGAGGATTCTAGGGAGATAGATAATGATTTTAATATGTTTGGCAGTCTGAACTTTCCCGAAGGACATCCAGCGAGAGACGATTATGACACCTTCATGACAGACGAGGGTCTGATAGCACCTGCTCATACCAGCACTATGCAGAACCGTATACTTAAAAAATATAAAGTAAATCTTGAAAAAGGCGAAACGATTGCAGCTGTAATACCGGGTCGTGTTTTCCGTAATGAAGACCTTGACGCAACCCATGAGCATACTTTTTATCAACTGGAAGGAGTATATGTTGGCAAGGGCGTCGTAGTTGGAAACTTAATTGCTACTTTAAGTGCGTTTATGAACGAGTATTTTGGCGAAGAGCTAAAAACTAAGCTGCAGCCATTTTATTTTCCTTTCACTGAACCTAGTTTTGAATTTGCAGTAGAACGACCAGAAGTTTTAAGAAAAGATGATAGTGAAGAACAGAAATGGCTTGAGCTGCTTGGTTGCGGCATGATACACCCTAACGTACTTAAAATGGCCGATATTGACCCCGAGGTTTATACCGGATTTGCTTGGGGAGGCGGGATAGAGCGGCTTGTCATGATGAAGCATGGTATTGAGGATATACGCCATTTTGAATCAGCTAATCTAAAATTTTTAAGGCAATTTTAATATTTTAGGATAAATTATGAGTTTAAATTTAGCGAGCAGACTACTAGATGATCATCAGACATGTGTCATAGCCAGTGTAGATACGGAGGGAAAACCCGAAGCTGCGACTGTAGGGTTTTCCCATAACGGTAAATTTGAAATCTTAATCGGCACCAACCTAAGTACTAGAAAATATAAAAACATTACCAGTAATCCAAACGTGGCATTAGTTATAGGGGTTACTGGCAAATCAACAGTCCAGCTAGAAGGAACAGCCAGTGAAATTATTCCAACTGATCAGCAGCTGGACGAACATTATGAAAAAGTTCCGCAAGCACGTCGGTTTGAAAAGCAGGAAGGCCAGCGATACTTTTTAATAAAACCCACATGGCTGAGACTTACAGATTATTCTCTCGCTGATCCAATTTATGAAACAAGAGATTTTAATAATTAATGTTTTACTAGAAACTACTTAAAAAGAAACGTAGAATATAACTTAAATGCAACTGATAGATAAGAGAAAATTATAATATATGAAGGTAAGCTTAAATTTAGCTCAGGATTATTCCAACGTAGATTTAAAATCTATATCCCACGATGAACTACTTAAGAGCGTAGGGGCTCAACTGGGAGCAGTTGAGGACACTAAAGATTGGAAATCTAAATTTAAAGGTGCCGTCATTGTTAAGGTGGTTAGCTGTGAAAAGCATTCCAACGCCGATAAACTAAGTGTTTGTAGAATAGATGACGGTGGGAGAAATAACAGCGTAGAACGCGATGAAGACGGACTTGTACAGGTTGTGTGTGGCGCACCAAATGTGAGAGCTGGCATATACGCTATTTGGCTGGCACCTGGAGTGGTTGTACCAAGTACCCTAAATACCGATCCATTTATACTAGAGTCTCGTGATATCAGGGGGGTAGTATCCAACGGCATGCTAGCTAGTGCTCAAGAGCTAGGGATATCTGATGATCATACTGGTATTGTTGAGCTTACTGAAGCAGATTTTGAAGCAATGCCGGTGGAAGGTAGCCCGCTGGCAGATCATTTTGGCCTAGACGACTTTGTTATAGATTGCGAAAATAAGATGTTTACTCATCGTCCGGACTGTTTTGGGAATTTAGGGGTAGCTCGCGAGCTAGCAGGTATTAACGGTTTAGATTTCAAAAGTCCTGACTGGTATATAAATAAACCCATATTTGAAGAAAAGAATGATATTCAGCTTGCAGTCGGAAACGATATTCAGCACCTGGTACCAAGGTTTATGACTGTGGCTTTGAGCAATACGACCGTTAGTAAAAGCCCATTCTGGCTTGAAACAGCGTTGGTTAGAGTTGGAATTAAACCAGTTAATAATATTGTTGATGTTACAAACTATGTAATGCATCTGACAGGCCAGCCTTTACACGCATTTGATTATGACAAAGTAAAAGAACTTTCCACTACTGCCGGGCTGCATCCAAGGCTAAGCCAAGCTGGTGAAACAATAAATCTACTTGGCCAGAAGGGAATTGTATTAACCGGCGAAGAGATAGTAATTAGTACCGATAAGCAGGCAGTGGCGCTTGCCGGCGTGATGGGCGGGGCTGATACGGAAGTTGATGAACATACAAAAAATATTATTATTGAATGCGCCACATTTGATATGTACAGTATTCGCCGAACCAGCATGCGTCATGGCCTGTTTACTGATGCGGTTACCAGATTCAATAAAGGCCAGAGTCCGCTTCAGACTGATCGGGTGTTAGCTTACGCCATGAAGATGATGTCAGAACTAACGGGCGCAATTCAAGCCAGCCCTGTGTACGATATGACAGATCCAGATAAAGTAGATATAAATCATGACGGATGGAAGAGTGGCTATGTAAATGTAGCGGCTGAATTTGTTAATCAGCGTCTAGGTACCAGTTTTAGTAATGAAGACCTAAAGAGTATTCTAGAAAAAGTAGAGTTTAAGGTAGAGGAAGTAGACGGGAAATTAAAAATACATGCTCCTTTCTGGAGAATGGATATTAATATTCCAGAAGATATAGTAGAAGAAGTAGGCCGACTTTATGGCTATAATAAAATACCTGTCAGCCTACCAATTAGAAGCGCTAAGCCGGCAGCTAAAAATCAGCTACAGGATTTTAAAATGCAGCTAAGAGAACACCTAAAAGAACGAGGTGCAAATGAAGTCCTGACATACAGTTTTGTTCATGGCGAACTGCTTAGAAAGACTGGTATTGATGCAGACAGGTGGAGTTACCATATCCGCAATGCTATTAGCCCTGAGCTGCAGTACTATCGGCCAAGTTTAATACCGAGCCTGCTATCTAAAGTGCATGCCAATATTAAGGCTCAAGCCGGCTCTTTAGATAACCAGTTTGCTTTATTTGAAATTGGAAAATCTCATTTAAAATCAGACAGCGGCGAACTGCCAATGCAGCTGCATCGTCTTGGGCTGGTAATTGCGGCCGATAATAAAACCGCAAAGTCTAAACAGCATGGTGCCGCCTACTATCTAGCTTTGAAATATTTAAAATCGATTGCTAGTAATATTTCTCTTTTACCGCTTGAAGACTCGGACGATCCATTGACCTCTCCGTTTGAGCCAGGCCGAAGTGCAACTGTAGTAATTGAGGATCAAGTTCTTGGAGTTATAGGTGAATTTAAGCCCAGTGTTAGAAAATCACTGAAACTGCCAGAATTTTCAGCAGGATTTGAGGTGGATGTAGAGGTGCTTCATAAATATAAAACCGCTAGAAAATATCAGCCATTACCTCCTTTGCCTGGCACTTCGCAGGACTATACCCATGAAGTTAGCGGCGATATCACATGGGAGAGCGTCAAAGCAAAATTAACTGCAGGCCTTAAAGATGTACAAGCTAAGGGCTACAAGACATCTGTTGAGCCGATCAGCGTATTTAAAGACACTCATACCGATAATCGAAGATTTACATTTAGAATTAATTTCAGTCATCCCAGCAAGACTATGACTACGGAAGAAGCTAAGGGGCTGCTAGATGAGGCCGTTAAATCAATTAATTTTAATGACTAGAAAGAGTTTCGGGTGGGCGAAACTTCTTTTCTTTCTTGCTGCTGTCTTAGTTACAGCATCCGCTTTTAATCCTAGCAGGGCTAGTGCAGATGTTAATGATTTTCTGATTAACGAATTTTCAGCCGATTATTTTCTAAATAACACCGATAAACAAGGTGAGATGACTGTCAAAGAAGATATTTACCTTACCTTTAACGGCAATAATCACGGCATTTTAAGAGCGATTCCCAAGAAGTATAATAGTCAGGCCCTAAAGCCTAAAATAATTAAAGTAGATTCATCAACAGGCGCACCTACGCAGTTTACTACTAGCTCAGAGAATAGCAACCTAGTGCTAAAAATCGGCGATCCAAATCGGACGGTTACCGGGCTTCAACACTATCAGATAGAATACTCAATTAGGAATGTAATAACATTTCATGATAGTCATGATGAACTTTATTGGGATATAAATGGAACAGAATGGGGCCAGCGGTTTGCTCATGTTAACGCCAGAATACATTTGCCAGATGGCTTGTCTGTCAACAATGACGAAGTTTGTTTTACAGGAAGCTTTGGGCAGACGGACAGCAAGTGCACGGTAGAAAATGATGGTAGTATAATCCGCGCAAATGCCTATGATCTAGAAGCTGGTCAAACTTTAACTATTGTCGCTGGATTTGCTAAAAATTACTTTCAAGCGCCTACAATAGCAGAAAAAATTAAAGACTTAATGCCGGGGCTGGCAGTGTTAATTGTCGCTCCATTCTTAATTGGCGGCTGGGCAATATACTACTGGTATAAAAACGGCCGCGACCCAGCTGGCAAATCAACAATAATTCCACAGTACGGGCCACCAGATAATTTAAAGCCAGCTGAAGTGGGCTATATTGCCGACTTTAAAGCCGATAAGAAAGATATAACTGCAACAATTATTGACCTGGCAGTTAGGGGCTATATAAAGATTATTGAATCCAAGAAAGACCGACTGATATTAAAAGACCAGCTAGAATACTCCTTAGAGCTAACAAATGACGACCAGTCTCAACTGGAAGAGTTTGAGAAAATAATATTAAACGGGCTGTTCGGTAATGATAAAAATATTGGCAAAATTATTAAACTTAATGATTTAAGGGGTAAATTAAGCGAGCCCGCCCACGATTTTAAGACTAATTTAGATAAAAAATTAAAAGAAAATAATTATTTAATATCCCATCCTTTAAAATCTAGATTTAAACTTTGGTTTCTGCTGGCAATGGCAGGGGTTGTCATTTCAGCCGGTATCATAAGAGCAGACTCGTTAATAGTTATTGGAGGAGCAGTTGCAGCAGTAATTACCGTCATATGCATAGCTGCAATGCCTGCTAGAACTGAAAAAGGAGTGGCTGCTAAGGAGTATTCCTTGGGTCTAAAAATGTATCTTCAAACAGCAGAAGCCGACCGTATTAAGATGATGCAAAGTCCCGGAGCCAAGTATGCGGATAATGCAACAGAACCAGAAAAAACAGTAGACTTTTTTGAGAAGCTTCTACCATATGCTGTTGTTTTTAATGTAGAAAAAGAGTGGGCAGAAGAGTTTAGCAGTATTTACACGCAGGAGCCTAGCTGGTACCAAGGCAGCAATCTTGATTCTTTTAGTGCTATATATCTTGCCAGTTCGTTAAGCGGGGCTGTTAATGGCAGTATAGCTTCATCCTTTTCTGCACCCCAAAGCTCCAGCGGCTCAGGATTTAGCGGTGGTTTCGCTGGCGGCGGAGGAGGCGGCGGTGGTGGTGGCGGCTGGTAGACTTTTTAGTAAATCACCTCTTGAAAAAGTATGAACTAGTAGCTATAATAAGCTGGTTCCGAGGTTGAGTGATTGCTCCCCAGGGACGTAACTTAAGGTGTAAGAGTTAACAGGCATTAGTCAGTGCAGATTATTGAACTGGTCTGCAGCGACTATTGTCTGTTAATGCTAATTATTAGATCAACGGGGTGCCAAAGTATCCGCTCCCAGCCGGGTATTTTGGAGTTCCACCCCGACCAACTTCCACGGTAGTGCATCTAGCCTTTGTCGGCGGGAATCTAGAGGTTCGATGTCCTGTGGGATAGAGCTGGAGGGTTTGAGCAGCTTCCAAGGATAACGTCGCTGAAGGCTAGTCCTTCAAACGCGTAGTCCTCATGGGCAGTACTCCTCTCCAGCTCGTTTCGTGCTTTATAAAAGCTTGTACTCCGGACAGTCCGTTTGAGTCGCTTATAAAGCAAAAAGAGCGTGCAGCTCCCGGTCCCTGACCACCAAGGCACCAGCCTTTCCTCATCCCATACGGGTCAAACCGGGAGCTGCACCAACAACTGCTGATTGCTTAGTCTAAGTAATTGGTTTTGCCTATATAGAGGTAGAGACATAAGTTGAGCCATCTGCTCCTGACACTCCCTCACATATCTATAATTAAACTTACACCCTTCACCCGATTTCATTACTCGGTAGTGGCATCAGGCGAAGAAAATTACAAGTAGTTATTGACAAAAATATAAAAAAAGTTTAATATGTATTACGACTTGGTTGAGTTTTTGCATGTCTTAAAATTCCCAAGTGCACTTTGACAGATGTATATATAAAAGTAAGACAATGTTACTAGTTTGCTGCCGGCAAGTTGGTAACATTGTCTTACTACAGACAAAATGATCAAGCTCTGACGGCAACGATCCTCGTGGGAAGGGTCAGTCGTCGGATCACGGACGGGCGTTTTCAAAATTAAGGTTTAAAACCCTTGACATAGAACTCGTCCGTTCGTGGCTTTCTTGTGGAAGCGTGAACTTTATAGTTCGGGGTGAGCTGGGGCATTCTTTTGCCGCTGACTTCCTTGCTAGGTAATCGCTTCTGCAATTTTCGAGGAGGATGTCGGTTGCAGCTTGAAACGACTGCAAACGGTTGCCTGAGTGCAATGAGCCTTCCAAACTGTCTGTGGGCTTGGGAACCCTGCAGATATGGAAGAAGTTCCGTCCTCCTCGTTTCGCTGTAAGAGACTTAAGCAAGCGCCTTAGGTGCTTACTCTCTTACCACTGTCTGGGGCCTGTCGCTGATGAATCCGCGAACACAACATAACCCTTCTCTCCCGTGTTTGCGTTGAGGCAAAGGCGATGGGCCCCAGTTTCCATGATCATAATTAATAAAGTTTTGAGTTTTGAGCCTTTTTAGCTCCTCCTTTATTAATTTTCTTTTTCTTATATACATCTGTCCTTCTCTCATAGCACATAAGTCGGTTATGTACTGCGAAAGAAGATTATTTAAAATAAATAGTAAACACTTTATACTGGCAAAGTAATGAAATATATATGGCGAATACTCCGGCATACTTCTAGCCTTTGGCCTTACTATTTAACGGTAAGCATTTTAAGCGTAATGCTTAGCCTTCTTAACATGCTGCTGCCTTATTTAAGCGGGCGGGCAATAGATGAAATTAGCCGGGGCACTGAAGCTAATATGGGAGTAATGATCTTTCTGGCTATTGGTATATTTGCCATGGATTTTGGTACAACGATTATTTCCAATGTCGGCGGGTATTATGGAGATCAGATGGCCGAAAAACTGCAGCGCCTGCTTAGTTATCGCTACTATGAGCATATCCTATCCCTGCAACAAAAGTACTTTGATAAAGAATTAACCGGTAAAATTATAAACCGTTTAAACAGGTCAATTGAGCAGATTGCTAGCTTTATGCATATGTTCAGCAATAACTTCCTGCAGTTTATTTTTAGCACTATTTTTGCTCTTGCTATCATTGCTTTTTATAGCTGGCCGATCGCTGCGCTGCTATTTGCACTCTATCCGATTTATATTTTTATGACCGTTAAGACAAGTAATAGATGGATGCAGTACCAGCACAAGAAGAATAACTATCGCGACATGGCCACTGGGCGTTTTGCGGAAAGCATTGGCCAGATAAAGGTAGTTAAAAGCTTTATTCAGGAAAAAAGAGAACTTAAATTCTTTGATAAACAGTTGCAGGGCGTAATTGATACTAATAAACCCCAGTCCAAATTGTGGCATAAGCGCGACGTTCAGCGCCGTATAGTGTTAAACCTGATATTCTTTGGCGTCTACCTGCTGATTTTTGTAGGCGGCGCAAATGGTAGCTATAGCCCGGGGCAGGCAGTGGCCTTAATTCTGTATGCCATGCAGATAAGGATACCGATTTTTACTATCAGCTTTCTTGTTGAAAATACCCAAAGAGCCGTTGCAGATAGCAAGGATTATTTTGAGATTATGAGTTTAACTCCTGATATTGAGGACGACAAAAATGCGGCGTCGCTTATAGTCAATTCTGGAAAGATAGACTTTAAAGACGTAACTTTTGCATATGACAAAAAGAAAGTATTAAGCGGTTTAAGTTTTACAGTTGAGCCCGATACCAAAGTTGCGCTAGTCGGAGAGAGTGGCGAAGGTAAAACAACAATCACAAACCTATTAATGAGGCTTTATAAACCGCTAGACGGAGTAATTGCTATAGACGATCAGGACATCTCTAAAGTTACTCAGTCGTCGCTAAGGGAAAATATAGCTGTAGTTTTTCAAGACCCGGCTTTATTCAGCGGAACAATCAAAGAGAACATCGCCTATTCTATGCAAAGCGCAGATATGAGCCAGATAGAAAAAGCTGCAAAAGCCGCTAATGCCCACGAATTTATCAGCCAGCTGGAAAAGGGATATGATACCGAAATTGGCGAACGCGGCCTTAAATTGTCTGGTGGTCAAAAGCAGCGTATTGCCATTGCCAGAGCAATCCTGAAAGACGCGCCGATTCTTATACTGGATGAGGCCACCAGCTCACTAGACAGTAAATCAGAGATGATGGTACAAGAAGCATTGGAAAGACTTATGAAAGGCAGGACAACAATTATTATTGCTCATAGACTAAGCACTATCCAGCAGGTAGATCAAATAATTACTATTAAATCCGGTCAAGTAGACGAAATTGGCACCCCTGGGGAGCTTTCTAAGACCGGTGGAATATATGCCAAGCTTTTATCTCTGCAGAATAAAACTCCAACTGAAAAAATAAAAAAACAGTTAAAAGAATTCGAAATAGCCAACTAAAAATAGTAGACTAGTAGACATGAGAACCTGCGCCAGAGCGTTAGTTATCAAAGATAACAAAATTCTTGTCATGAAACGGTTTAAGATTGACCGAGAATATTACACGCTGCTTGGCGGAACAGTTGAACGTACTGAAACACCTCAGCAGGCCGCTCTTCGGGAGGTTGAAGAAGAGTCTACAGTAGTAGTAAATAACCCTAGACTGATATTCATAGAAGAAGCTCCCCAGCCTTTCGGCATGCAGTACGTCCACCTATGTGACTATGTATCCGGCGAACCAGTACTGCCCGATAATTCTGAGGAAGCATTTTGGACGACGCCTGGCAAGAATACTTATGAGCCAATGTGGCTGCCTATTTCAGATTTAGACAAGGTGCCATTTGTATCGCCGTTACTTAAAGAAGCGATATTAATGGGGCTAAAGCATGGCTGGCCTAATGAACCTTACAGATTCTCATCTAAGCACTCGGAACGGCTAAGCTAGATTGACGCTGTAATTCCAACAATAGGCTTGCTTGAACTTGTATAGGCTAGGTTATACTTAAGTAACTACAAAAAGTTGGAGGTAATAATATAAATGGCAGACAAGGCTGAAATAGCCCGGCGGTTCGGGACGCTAGCACTTGCGTCAGTTTTTTTAATCACTACTGTCGCTTTTACCGGGCTAATATTTTGGGAATCTCAAAATAACAATGATCCGGGTGCAGCCGAACAGGCCGCAATACAAGAAGCATTAAATAAGCAGACTAATAATGGAGGAGAAAACATGTTAGAAGGAACGCAGTTGGCAGACTTTACACCTACTACAGAACGGGTGACAGAACTTACTAAAGAAGATATCTTGGAAGGTGACGGGGAAGAAGTAAGAGAAGGTGCTACTGTTACTGCTCACTACACCGGGGCAATTGTAGCCACTGGAACTATATTTCAGAGTTCTCATGACAGAGGCGAACCAATTCCTTTTAGCCTAAATGAAGTAATTAAAGGCTGGGGTGAAGGTGTACCCGGCATGAAAGTTGGCGGCAAGCGACGCTTAATTATTCCAGCCGCCAAAGCTTATGGCGAAGCAGGAAGCCCGCCGACTATTCCTGGTGATTCAGATCTTGTTTTTGACATTGAAATTGTAGGCGTACAGCAGTAACAAAATAGCTGATATTACGTACAAAACACAACATATAGCGTATTGACGAATATCATAAGCACTATATACTGGGTTGTAGGACTTGTTTGAAGGTCAGATATATAAAGAACTGCAGCAAGAATAAAGCAACTTATACTATCAAGATCAAAAAACAGCAAAATTAAAATAATTAAAATGTTTTAGGGGTAATCATGGCTAAAAACATTACAATCTACACAACCAATACCTGCGCCTACTGCGTAATGGTTAAGAAGTATCTGGGCAACAAAGGCCATCAGTATGAAGAAGTAAATATTGATGAACAGCCTCACCGCCAGCAGGAAGCTCTAGCGATCAGCGGTGCACTCACTGTACCAGTTACAGTTGTCACCAAAGAAGACGACACAAAAGAAGTGGTTGTAGGGTTTAACTTAGCTAAATTAGCTCCAGCGTTAGGTTAAAATAAAAAAAGCAGTATTTCTAAGAGGCTCTACATAAAAGAGTCTCTTTTTATCAAAATTACACAAGAAGTATGCTAGGCTTGGATTAAAGCAGCTATTAAAAGGATTTACTTTAAAAGATGAATGACCAAAAAATAAATGAGTTAGTAATTATAGGCGCCGGCCCGGCCGCTTTAAGTGCGGCAATTTATACCACTAGAGAAGATATCCAAACCTTACTATATGAAAAAGCTGTACCAGGCGGCTTAATATCTACAACCGATTGGGTGGATAACTACCCGGGCTTTCCTGAAGGGATTGCTGGTCTTGAGCTAGGTGAAAATATGAGGAAGCAAGCCGAGAGGTTTGGTGCGGTTATTGAGATGGGAGAAGTGCTGGGAATCAGCGACGAAGGCAAGTACAAAAAACTTGATACTACAGATGGTGAAGTGTATGCACGGACTGTTTTGATCGCTACCGGCAGCGGCTATAGAAAAATTGGTGTGCCAGGTGAAGATGAGTATTATGCTAGAGGTGTTCATTACTGTGCTACGTGCGATGGTGCATTTTATAGAGATAAAAAGCTGGTAGTGGTCGGCGGCGGAAATTCAGCCGTTCAAGAAGCCATGTTTTTAACTAGGTTTGCGAACCATATAGATATGCTTGTCAGATCGGATTTTAGGGCGTCCGATGTGCTTGTTAAGGAACTGGAAGAAAAGTTCAAAGATAAAATAACCATTCATAAACAAACTACTACCGATAAAATTATTGGCGAAAACATAGATGGCATGGATAAGGTTACTAAAGTAATTGGAACCGACAAGTCATCCGGCGAACAAAAAGAATTTGAAACCGATGGAGTATTCGTATTCGTCGGACTAGACCCTAATACCGGCTTTTTAAAAGATTCAGCTATAGAGTTAGATGAAATTGGCCTAATAAAAAGCGATGAAAACCTGCAAACTTCTATGCCCGGAGTTTATGTGGCTGGAGACTGCCGGCATGGCGCAACAATGCAAATAGCTACCGCGGTCGGCGAGGGAGCTACAGCTGCCTTGCGAATCCGGGAGTATCTGGAAAGCCATAATTAATTTATAAATCTGTCAGGATAGTCTGTTATGACTCCTGCCAGATTGAACTTGCGCCATCTATTAGCCTTCTCTGGATTATTTACTGTATAGGCGAACAGCTGGAGCCCAGATCTGCTAACAGAACTTATGAAACCTCCCCACAGCCAGCGCTGGTTCATTATTATAATTTCCGATTTTAGCTTTTTGGCTCGATGACTAGCTCGTACCCCGGACCATTTATCAAGTACGGCTAGTTTTATGCCAGGACATTCTCGGCTAACAATTTTAAGTATCTTATAGTCAAATGAAGTAATTATCATTCTAGCTTTAACTTCAGCTGAAGTATTTTTAATTACTTTTAGAACTGACTTTATGTCTGCTCCCGGCTTAATCTCTATTAAGGTGCCGGTGTTTTTGGTATGGCTTAAGCCTTCTTCAAGAGTAGTCAGACCGGCAATATTTGAAGCCAAATAAATATATGAAGATTTAGAAAGTTTTAATTTTTTATTAGTCTTTTTATTAACCGTGTAACTGTCGTGATAAAGGACCGCAATATTATCGGCAGTAGTCCTGACGTCAAGTTCAATTAGATCTACTTTATATTTTAAAGCCCAGGCAATGGCATCTAATGAATTTTCCTGCGCCAGCCCTTTAGCGCCTCTATGACCAATGATTAACATCTTACTTACAGTGTACTATAATGTCATTAAATTAAAGGAGTAAAAATGGCAGATTTCAATCAAGTATTTAATGCGGGCGACGTAGACAGCGGTATTATTAACGTTATTAATGAAATACCTAAAGGTTCGAACCTAAAGATTGAATGGAACCGCGAACTTGCCATATTTGAATTAGACAGAGTAGAGCCACAAATATTTGCCAAGCCGTGTAACTACGGTTTTATACCTCAAACTCTTGATGAAGATGGCGATGAATTGGATGTATTGCTGCTAGTAGACGCGGCGGTTCCGACCGGCACTAAAGTCAATGCTCGCATAGTAGGCATTATGAATTTTGAAGATGACAATGAAATGGATCATAAGGTCATATGTGTAGCTGAAGATGACCGCCACTGGGGAAATGCAATTAAGGACATTGAAGACGTATCAGAAAGCTGGAAAAAGCAAGTAGAACATCACTTTAACCACTATAAGGATCTAAAGAAGCCAGGATCTACCAAGGTATTGGGCTGGGGCAATGTAGAAGAAGCTAAGGCTATAATTAAAGAATGCCAGGACAGGTGGACTAAACAGTAGCTAAAAAAATTGCCTATTGTCGCTTACGCTTATACAATACTGTTAGATAATATGAAAAAGTCTAACAGGAGATAAACATGAAGACACGGGTGGCTATAAACGGATTTGGCCGTATTGGAAGAAATGCATTTAAAATTGCTTTTGCCAGGACGGACATAGAAATAGTAGCTATTAATGACTTAACCGACACAAGGACTCTAGCCTACCTTTTAAAGCATGACAGCAACTATGGTACCTATGAGAAAGATGTAAGCTTTGACGATAATAATATCATCGTTGATAAACAGAGCATAAGAGTTACGGCCGAGAAAGATCCAGCCTCACTACCTTGGAAGGACCTAAATGTTGACGTTGTAATTGAATCGACTGGCCGGTTTACGGCTAAAGAGGATGCAGAACTTCATATTAAGGCTGGAGCAAGAAGAGTAGTTATTTCCGGCCCTACTAAAAGTGATGGGGTAGATACTATTGTGCTTGGAGCCAATGAAGAAAAACTGGATGGAGCAACTGAAGTAATCAGTAACGCGTCCTGTACTACCAACTCGCTAGGAGCAGTTATGGGAATTTTGGATGCAGAATTTGGGGTTGAAAAATCTCTGCTTACTACAGTTCACAGCTATACCGCTAGCCAAGCCCTTCAGGACGCTCCGGCTAAAGATTTAAGAGAAGGTCGGAACGCTGCCGAGAATATGGTTCCAACAACAACTGGTGCTGCAATTGCCGTGACCCTTACAATGCCGCATCTAAAAGGTAAATTTGACGGTTTAAGCGTTCGTGTTCCTACGCCAGTAGTGTCAATTAGTGATGTTACAGTTTTATTTAAGCGCAATACCTCTGTTGAGGAAATAAATGATGTATTCAGGAAAGCTGCTAAAGACCCATTTTATCAAGGGATACTGGGAGTTAGTGAAGAGCCGCTGGTTAGTAGCGATTATATAGGTAATAGCCACTCCGGCATTGTTGACCTGCTGCTAACAAAAGTAGTTGACGGCAACCTGGCAAAAATAATGGTATGGTACGACAACGAGTGGGGTTACAGTAATAGATTAGTTGAAGTTGTGGCAGATACTGGAAAACTACTTCATAAAAAGTCTAATACACATCAAAGTACGGCTGACCATGGCCATGTTCACCATAGCTAAAGGGCAAATAGGATATGAAAATAGCACTAACCACGGATCATACCGGCTTGGCATACGGCCATCTGTATCAAGATATTAAAGACTATTTGACTTCACTTGGACATGAAGTTCTAGATTATGGACCGAACGATTTTAATCCAGAGGACGATTACCCAGACCTTATTTTTCCCGCAGCAAAAGCCGTCGCAAGTAGCGAATGTGAAGCTGCCATAATTATGGGAGGCAGCGGGCAAGGTGAAGCTATGGCGGCAAATCGTATAAATAACGTGCGGTGTACGTTATTCTATGGCCCGGCAATAGCTAAACATCCTATTAACGCCGAAGGTGACATGAGCACCGACCCCTATGAGATATTGAGGTTATCTCGTCGGCATAATCACGCAAATGTCTTAAGTCTGGCTGTAAGGTTTTTATCCTTTAACGAAGCTAAGGACGCTATTAAGGTTTGGTTAGAAACACCTTATGATCAGTCGGAGCGTCATGTTCGCCGAGTAAATAAACTTAGTCTAAATTAGGAGGTTATTTTGAATCCTGAAGAACAAAACAACCAAGCACAGCAGCCAAATGTAGCCCCAGGTCAAAACAGCCAGCCTGTTCCGCCGCAGCCTGAAAACAGTCTAAATACTAATGAAATTCCCCAAGTTCCGCCATCAAACTTTAGTCCCCAGAGCAATAACCCTACGACCGCAGGCCAACCGGTTGTGTCAGCGCCAGTGACTGGTCAATCAAGCAGTAATTCTGGTAATAAAAAGCCGCTGGTTATAGCAATGACAGTGCTGGTATTACTTGTTATTGGAGCAGCGGCAGCGTTCCTGTTAACTAAGAATAGCTCAGATTCTGCCAACCAGCCTGCAAAAGTTAAGGAAATAGTATCCCAACAAGAGATAAGAATAGATATGTCCCGCCTATCTGCCGGTATTGGTGAATTTATATCTAATAGAAGTGGTGTCATCCCGGCTGTAAGTGATTTGGACGATGAATTTATCTCTAAATATTTAAAAAATGATTTTAGCTATGAGATCGTAGAAACCGAACCTGCAGCTGGAGAAATACAATATCAGGCTGGATATGTTTGTGATGACGAAGGCAATTTATCTGAAGGGTCAAAAAGAAATTATATCCTAAGAACTAAACTGGAAGATAATAGCTATAGCTGTATAAGCGTTTAAACGGTCTATTTACCAATCAATCTAAAACGGTTAAGATAATAATAATTATGGCTGTAATATGTCCTACTGTTATGGGTGCTAATGCTCGGGGCTACCGCGAGTCAATTGAACGAGTTACTGAATTTGCAGATCGAATACACATAGACTTTGCTGACGGCAAATTTGCACCAACTAAACTTGAACCAATAGAAGACGCCTGGTGGCCAATTGGCATCAAGGTGGATTTCCATATAATGTACCAGCAGCCGCTTAAGCATCTGGAAACAGTAATAGTCCATCAGCCACATCTGGCTATAGTGCACGCTGAAGCTGAAGGCTCCTGGGACTTCCTTAAAGAGTTAAGCGGTCTCGGTATCTTAAGAGGCGTGGCCCTGCTAAAAGAAACTCCTGCAGAAGTAATCAAACCACATTTAGACTATTTAGATCACGTGCTAGTGTTCAGCGGCGAGCTAGGCTACTATGGCGGAACCGTGGATTATGGTTTGCTGGATAAAGTTAAGCAAATTAAAAAACTTAAACCTTCACTTGAGATTGGCTGGGACGGGGGTGTTAATGCTAAAACATCACCAAAATTGTCGGCAGGGGGAGTAGATGTTTTAAATGTTGGCGGCGCTATACAGAGATCATCCAATCCTAAAGAAGCATATGGTATACTAGTATCAAGCATAAGCTAAAAAGAAGACAAAAATGACATTACATGAACTAGAGCTGAAGGCGAACGATATTCGCCAAGATATTATAAAGATGCTAGAAGAAGCTGGTAGCGGACATTCGGCTGGCCCATTAGGTCTGGCTGATATATTTACTGCCCTGTACTTTGAGGTAATGAAACATGATCCCAAGAAACCAGATTGGGATAAGCGCGATATTTTTCTACTAAGCAATGGCCACACGGTGCCAGTGCAGTACGCCACTATGGCTCATGCAGGCTACTTTGACCGGTCAGAACTTCGTACTTTACGAAAATTTGGTTCAAGGCTGCAGGGTCATCCGGAACGGACTATGCTCCCGGGGCTTGAAAATACCAGCGGCCCGCTTGGCTGCGGTTTGAGCCAGGCAGCTGGCATGGCCCTGGCTATGAGAATGAACAGTGAATTACATAGATGGGTCTATGTTGTCATGGGAGATGGCGAGTTAAACGAAGGCAATGTCTGGGAAGCTGCTATGCTGGCAGCCAAATACGAACTCAATAATATAATTGGCATAATAGATCGTAACTATATTCAAATTGATGGCAATACTGAAGATGTCATGCCACTCGGAGATTTAAAAGCAAAATGGGAGAGCTTCGGCTGGTATGTAATTGAAATTGATGGCAATAACATTGAAGCTATTATTGATGCCTGTGCTATGGCTAGAGCTATAGGGGACAAGCCAGTAGTTCTAATTGCTCACACTGTACCGGGTAAAGGCGTGGACTTTATGGAATACGACTTTAAGTGGCATGGAGTACCGCCAGACAATAAGCAGGCTAAAGAAGCCTTAAAAGATCTGCGCACCCTAAAAGGCAAAATCAAGAGCGAGGGTTTATATGAGTAATCTATATCTAGTTGATATTAAAGGTGAACTTGTTAGTGAGCCTACTCGCAAAGGGTTCGGTAAAGGATTAAAAGTAGCGGGAGAAAATCACCCCGAGGTAGTAGCTGCTTGTGCAGACTTAACCGACTCTACTCAGATGCATCTTTTCAAGGAAGAATTTCCAAACAGGTTTATAGAAATTGGCGTAGCAGAACAGAATTTGGTTACCGTTGGCTCAGGTCTTGCAGCTATGGGTAAAATACCGTTCGTGAGTTCTTATGCCGCCTTTAGTCCCGGCAGAAACTGGGAGCAGATTAGGACGACAATTTGCCTTAACGATAGGCCGGTAAAGATTATTGGATCGCACGCAGGCTTATCTGTAGGGCCGGATGGTGCTACTCATCAAATGCTTGAAGATATCGCGATTATGCGGTCGCTGCCCAATATGGTTGTACTGGCTCCCGGTGATGCTGTTGAAGCTGAAAAGATGACTATAGCCATGGCCGAGGATAAAAGGCCAAACTATATGCGACTGGCAAGAGAAGCTACTCCTATAATAACTACTTCCGACACACCATTTGAAATTGGCCGGGCCTATGTTTACAAAGAAGGCAGCGACGTTAGTATTATCTCTACCGGAATTATGACCTATCAGGCGTTAGTTGCCGCCGACAAGCTGGCTAAAGACGGTATTGACGCAGAGATAATCCACGTGCCTACCATCAAGCCGCTAGATAATGAAACAATTCTTAAGTCCGTAAGCAAAACTAAAGCCGTAGTCACTGCTGAAGAGGCCCAGATTACTGGCGGCCTGGGTGGTGCGGTAGCTGAACTTTTGAGCGAAGAACTGCCGACTCCTATGCACCGTATTGGTGTTAAGGATAAGTTCGGAGAATCAGGAAAACCAAGCGAGCTATTTGAGCATTTCGGGCTAACTGCCAAGTACATTGTTATGGCAGCCCATCACGTAACAGATAAGAAAAACTAGTGGCTAAATAAGTTATGAACTGGCAAGGTTTAGTACTTCTTCATGCTACATTTTCAGCCTTGCAGGCCCTGCAGTACAGGGCAATTGCCCGGGCAAAACCTACTCGTCATGCTGCACTTGCTATCAATGCCATTGCCTATACAGCTCTTTATGTATGTAGCTTGATTATCCTGCCTCTGCTGGGCGAGGTTAGTTTTGAAGACTTTAAGAGCCAAGCAATAATGTATTTAACTACTTCGGTGCTATTTGTCATGGCGTTATACTTTATGTACAAAGGTATGGTCCATCTAGAGAGTGCAACTGCCAGCGTGCTTGGCACTTCCAGCGCATTGTTCGTGGTAATACTAGCTAATTTCTTTTTTGGCGAACAGCTGTCGTTAATGCAGGTTTTGGGGATTTCCATATTAGTGCCTTGCTTATGGTATGTCTTAACATTAGCAAAAAAACACCGTAAGTTTTTAGACTTCAGAGATGAAAGCTGGGTTAAGGGAGCCATATTCATCTTGTCTTCCAGCTTATTCCTGGCTTTTGCCCATATTCTTGAAAAGGAAATATTACATAATACCTCGCTTGCTACATACGTTGCTTATGGGTGGCTGATGCAGCTAATTATTGCCTGGCTTTTATACTTTATCTTTGGTCGCCATGCTAAAAAAATATTTAAAAGCCATAAGATTATACGAAGCGCCCTTCAGCTTGGCGCCCTTAGGGCGGCTGCCGGATTATTCTTCGTCATGGCCCTAATTAAGAGTGATAGCGTTTCGCTAGTTTCTATTATCGCTAACTTCAGAATAATAATAGTAGCAGTCTTGGCCGGATGGATATTAAAAGAAAGACAGTTTTACTATAAAAAACTAGCCGCTGCGACAATTTCCTTAATTTCACTAAGTATAATCTTATGGAATTAATACAAATAAATGCCGCAATTTGCTAAGCTAACCATAAGTATAAGCACAATAAATAAAACGGAGGAAAAACATGTCGCAAACGCTATCCAGGATTAGACACAATACATCTAAGGCCCGCGAATTAATGCAAAGATCTAGAAATGAGCATTTTGCTGTGGGCGCATTTAATATAGATAACCAGGAAACACTTATTGCAATTTGTAGAGCTGCTGCGAAGAAGAATGCTCCTGTAATTATCCAGCTGAGCAAAGGTGAAGTTGATGCTATTGGGCTACAAAATGCTAGATGTATGGTAGATAACTATCGATCTGAATATGGCGTAGAGATGTATCTTAACTTGGACCATTCTCCCACAGTTGAAGATGCCATGGCCGCAATCGATGCTGGATTTGAATTTATACATATAGACATATCCCAGGCAAATAAGGACGCATCAGTTGAGGAGATAATTAATGGCACTAAAAAAGTGGTGGATTATGCTAAATTCACCGGCGCCTTAGTAGAAAGTGAGCCTCATTATTTTGGTGGCGGGTCTAATGTCTTTGATGAAGCTTTTGATTATGATGAAATAAAGAAGACATTCTCCACTCCTGAAGGGGCTAAATATTTTGTTGAATCAACCGGCATAGACACATTTGCAGCAGCCGTAGGCAACCTTCATGGCAGCTATCCGGTTCCTAAGCAGCTTGATCTTGAACTATTATCACAGGTACGAAACGCAATTGACTGCCAGATTAGCCTTCATGGCGGCAGTGGCACGCCAGCGCACTTTTTTGCGGAAGCGGCCAAGATTGGCGTAAGCAAAGTAAATATAAATTCAGATATGCGTAAAGTTTTTAGGGATACATTAGAGAAAATTCTGCGCGACAATCCTGAAGAGTATGCTGTAGTCAAGCTGATGGGCACGGTTATCGATGCTATCCAGGCGGTGGTAGAAGAAAAGATTGATATGTTTAATTCAGCAGGCAAATCAGCCTTTAAGACTAGTTATCAGGCTGAAGCCAACAAAGAAGTTAATCAAGAGGACTTTAACTAGTAAAAAGCACTGCTGTATGCAATAATGTTCATTAAGCATAAGTATTAATAAAAAGAAGGGTGGTGACAGTTAATATGGGCGACCAACTGGACGTACTGAGTGTAGGCGACGTAGTAACCGATGCATTCATTAAGCTATTTGATGACAAAGCGTGGACTTACACTGATGAATATGGAAAAAAAGTTATTGCTATGGAATATGGCACAAAGATTCCATTTGACGAAGCAGTGGTCGTTGAAGGTGTTGGTAATGCAGCTAATGCAGCTGTCAGCTTAACTCGGCTTGGACTAAACTGTGGCTTTGTAACTAATGTTGGTGATGACAAGTATGGCCGCGGTATAATTGCTGCACTTAACGCAAAAAAAATTGATACCAGATGGGTCAGGGTTAACCCAAGAAAAAAGACCAACTATCACTACGTACTATGGTACAAGGAAGAGCGTACTATATTAATTAATCATGAGCAGTACGAATACGTTTGGCCTAACCTTAGAGGTAAAGAAACTCCAAAGTGGATATACTTCAGCTCAATTGCCGAAAATGCATTAGATTTTCATGATGAACTTGCCGACTGGCTTGATGAAAATCCTTCAGTAAAGCTTGCTTTCCAGCCAGGAACATTCCAGATGAAAGCTGGAGCCGAAAGATTAAATAGAATATATAAGCACAGCGAGATTCTAGTACTAAACAAAGAAGAGGCCACATTAGTTGGCGGCGGCGATATAAACAATATTCACGATCAGTTTGACAAGCTACATGCCTTAGGTCCAAAAATTGTATGTATTACCGATGGTCCTAATGGAGCTTACAGCTCAAGCGAAGAAGGCCGTTTCTTCATGCCTATTTACCCTGACATTGCGCCACCTTATGAACGTACGGGTGCTGGCGATGCATTTGCCAGTACATTCACAGCAGCTATTATGCGCGGCAAAACCGTTCAGGAAGCGATGAAATGGGGACCGGTCAATTCAATGAATGTAGTTCAACATCCTGGTGCCCAAGAAGGCTTGTTAAGTGAAACTGAGATACAAAAATTCTTAGATGAAGCTCCGGACTGGTACGTTCCAAAACCAATGTAAATAAAGTCTATTAATAGATAGCAGAAATAGCAGCATTAGCTGCTATTTTCTTTCTTTGCGGCGTATTTTAAAATGCCGATGAAGATCCAGCCCACTACTAACCGAATCTTTAGCAGTCCATAATAGAGCAGTGCCAGATATAGTCTGGCCAGCTACGGATTTGGCTAGCGGGCTTAAGGCGAACCCTACAGCAAGAAATTGTTTAACGGCTTTAGCCTTGCCCGAAGACTGAGCTCTGGTATCAATGCCTTGCACATCTGCGATTATCCTATCGGCCGTCGTTAATGCATCTCTAGCCACAGTTACACCGGCTGCAGCCAGCAATGTATTGCCATATTTAGTATTACCCTTATTAATTTCCTTCATTCCGATGGCAATCACAGTACTATCAACCAAGCCCTTGTCGGTAAGATGATCCAGGTAAGATCTAAGCGGACGCGGCGTATTTTCGTCCTTACCTTGCAGCCTCCTACCGAGACGGGCTAATTTGCCGTCAATAAAATCAGTTGATGCGTAGACACCAAATCGGGCAACACTGCTCCAGGATCGGTATTCCTCGGAATTCATTATGCTATAGAAATTAGCGACAGCACCTAAGCCTCTAACTAAAGTAGCACCTACGGCAGCATGCTCTAATAAGCGTCCAGCGGTATTATGATCAGCTTTACTTCCTTCTAGGTAGATAGGGGTAGTAGACTGGACAGGTAAAAGTTCGGACATTGAATTAATTCTGCTTTTTACTATTAGTAGACACCGCGAACATACTAACTCATAAGTCGCACATTAGCTATCCTATGATTTGATAATTTAATTAAACTAATACCTTTTCAGATACAGGCGGTAGAGCAAATACAGAAGTCGTTTCTCGGTGGGAGTTAACTATGTTTACTACTTTCTCTAAATCATCTTCTATAATATAAAGCTCTTCGTCGCCATGGCTAATAGCTCCCAGTTCTTTAAGAAGCTGATTATTTATAAAGCTATCTAAATTGTGCCAGAATTTTTTACCAACCAGAACGACCGGTACTTTAGGGGTTTTGCCAGTTTGAATTAAGGTAATAACTTCAAATAATTCATCTAGTGTGCCAAACCCTCCAGGAAAACAAATTAGTGCGCTTGCCGCATAGGCCAGCATAACCTTGCGGGCAAAGAAATATCTAAAAGGCATTGATTGTGTAGTGTAGGCATTAAGCTGTTGCTCGTGAGGAAGTTCTATATTAAAGCCGACTGATTTACCACCAGCTTCGTATGCTCCTCTATTAGCTGCTTCCATAATTCCGCTGCCGCCGCCAGTAATGACTGTAAATCCTTCTTGTGCAAGCATACCGCCTAATTTTCTAGCCTGCTGGTAGTAATAATTATCTTCTAAAAACCTAGCAGATCCAAAAACTGTTACGGTGTGATTGTAGCTGTTCACTACTTCAAAGCCGGCTTTAAATTCTTTTTCAATGCGGTTGACCCTTGCTTCTGTTTCATTATTTACAAGACGAATAACTGCATCGCGATGAGGCGTAATAGCACTTAACTTTTTATTTTGCATATTGTTTATGATTATAACATTTTTTTACTTTCAAAAAAGTTTTGTAAGGCCAAAACAGATAATGGACATATATCAATTATTACAACAACTTCTTCCACAATACCAATGTTAGAATGCCGTCAGTATGCTAAACTTTAACTATTAACTAAATTACTTGGGTGGAGGTAATTGCAGGTGGGAAATATGCTTTCTAAGCTACTCGGAGCCGAAGAGCCGACATTCTCTATGTCAATTAAGCAACTGGAAAGAGTCTCCGGTAGTCCAAGTATGGATGTTCGCCTAATGAGCGAAATAATTCAAAAAGTAAGGCAAAAAGTTGAAGAGCTAGATCTTGACCCGACGGATACAACCGGAGAAGAGCTGTATTATATGCTGCTTGGAAAAATAAAGGCTCACGACCAGCACCTGGCGCGGCACATTGGCGGCAAGGATCCATCTGAAGTTCACTCAATGCAGCCAGTAATAAAGAGAACTCTTGAGAAATATCTAAACAATTCTTCTAGCGGCTCAGAAGCCTGGGTTCTTAAGAAAAGTGTAGCTAAGCGGCTGCTGCATCAGATGCCCCCTGATAAAGTGATGAAAGTTTTAGGCTATACTTCAGTTGAATCATTGACTAAAAGAGAGAACCTAGCAGAAATATTTAGCGCCTTAAGGTTTGCTCAAAGTCCAGCGTGGCTTAAAAAATTCAATAAATTATATAAGCACCTGATGCCTTCCGATTTTGAAAATAGAAGAATTGAGGTGGTATTAATTGACAAGGATAAGTGGAGCTCTCTTCCTAAGTTTACAAACAATAAAGCCTACAACATTACTCACTTAAAAGAACTTGGCGTAGTTGCGCTCCTGCCGCCATTCCACAATAAAATTGAAGGCTTTACTATAGCCACATTGCCGATCGCTCTTCATTATATTAACGAAATTAGACTATATAGCGCGTTCTTTAAAATGCAGCAGGTGAAACCGGACTTCGGCAAAATTATAACCAGCACCCTAAACGAAGATGTAACATCAAATGCAGAAATGGCCGGCAGTCAGATTCACTGGCGCATTGTGCAGCGCCACTATGGTCGGCCTGAACATTTAGATCATCCGGAAATATTCCAGCCTCACATACAGCCAGAAGATCTATACTGGCGCCGTGCTGAAGAGCAACTATATGAGATTGATCCAGAACTAAATTTTTGGCGCGGATTGGATTATGTGGGCGCTAGTATCGGTGAAGCAAAACCTGTCAGCTTTAACCTTATGGATTTAAGTATGAGCTACTATTTAGCATGTGATTATTCAGACAGGATTGTGGCGCATATGAGGGCAAGTCTCTGGAACGAACTCTACATGCGTTATATGGGCCAAAAAGTCTTAGAAAGCCAGGTTCTTCAGCAGCTAGGCAGTAATATGATTTCACCAAAACAAACTATCATTTAATTGTTTGCTTTGGGGTATTGCATAATCTATTAAATATTCTGCGATATTGTTACAATAATAGGATGGTAAAATTTGAGCTTAAGAGTAAGTATAAGCCTCAGGGTGATCAGCCTGAGGCTATTGAGCGCATAACCAATCTTGTTAAGTCGGGCCAAAAGGAACAGACCTTGCTTGGAGTTACGGGCAGCGGCAAGACTTTCACCATGGCTAATGTTATTCAGAATACTCAAAGACCCACCTTAGTCTTAAGCCATAATAAAACCTTAGCCGCTCAGCTTTATAGCGAATTTAAAAACTTCTTTCCAAACAATGCTGTACATTATTTTGTTAGCTACTTTGATTATTATCAGCCGGAAGCCTACATTGCCAGAAGCGATACGTTTATAGAAAAAGACAGTCAGATAAACGAGGAAATTGACAGATTGCGTCATGCGGCAACAGATGCGCTGCTGACTAGGCGAGATGTAATTATTGTAGCTAGTGTCAGCTGTATTTACGGTATAGGCTCTGTGGAAGATTATGCGGGCCTTTCAGAGACAGTAATTACTGGAGAACGAAAGGTAAGAGATAAGTTTATTAGGCACCTAACAGATATCCAATACCAGCGAAATGATATAGATTTTCATCGCAGTACATTCAGAGTGCGCGGAGATGTGGTAGATGTTTTCCCGGCAGGTGAAGAATTTGCATACCGTATTGAATTTTTTGGAGATGAAGTAGATCGTATAACTAAAATTGATCCGTTAACAGGGGAGATATTGCAAAAGTTAGACCGTCTGCAGATTTTCCCTGGCAGCCACTATGTTACACCCTATGACAAGCTCAAAGTTGCCCTTGGTAAAATCCAGCAGGAACTAGATGAAAGAGTAGCTTTATTTGAAAAACAAGGAAAATTACTGGAAGCCCAAAGACTTAAGCAGCGGACTAAGTTTGACCTTGAGATGCTGGAAGAAACCGGGTTTGTTAAAGGGATTGAGAATTACAGCCGCTATCTAACCAACCGCGAGCCAGGCGAACAGCCAGCTACTCTGCTTGATTATTATCCGGACGATTATTTAATGTTTATTGACGAATCTCATATGACAATACCTCAGGTGAGGGGAATGTATAACGGTGATCGAGCACGAAAAGAAGTACTAGTAGAGCATGGCTTCAGGCTTCCAAGCGCCCTAGACAACAGACCGCTGAACTTTCTTGAATTTGAGCAACATATCAATCAGGCTGTTTATGTCAGTGCGACGCCTGCCCAGTATGAATTAGAACGCAGCCCTGAACCCGCCCAGCAAGTAATACGACCTACCGGGCTTTTGGATCCACCTATTGAAGTAAGGCCTGTAGAAGGCCAGGTAGATGACTTGATTAGTGAAATTAGAGCTACAATTAGCAAAAAACAGCGCGTACTTGTAACTACTTTGACGAAGCGAATGTCCGAAGATTTAACTGAATACCTTAAAGATATAAATATCAAGGTTACATATTTGCACAGTGATGTAGATACTCTGGATAGAACGGACATACTGCGCGACTTAAGACTAGGAATTTATGATGTTGTGGTGGGAATTAACTTACTGAGAGAAGGTTTAGATCTTCCGGAGGTCAGTCTTGTAGCCATACTGGACGCCGACAAAGAAGGGTTTTTAAGAAGCGAGCAAGCTTTAATCCAGACAGTAGGTCGCGCCGCAAGGCATGTTGAGGGTAGGGTAATCATGTACGCGGATAATATTACAGGCAGCATGAAGCGTACAATTGATGAGACTAATAGAAGGCGAGAAATTCAAGAAGCCTACAATATCAAGCATGGAATTACGCCGGCAGGGATAGCTAGGGCGATAGAAAAAGGCATGAGACCGGAACTTTCTGAAGAAGAAAAGAAACCTAAGCTTGACCTTAAAAAAATACCTAAAGAAGAATATAAGCACCTAATTAAAGATCTGACAGCACAAATGGATATGGCGGCAGCAAACCTGCAATTTGAGAAGGCCGCTGAAATTAGAGACGTGATTACAGATATTAAAAGCAAGCTTTAGCTTAACTTCACTAAGCAGTAGAGCTTATATGTCTGATTTTATTAAAAAAGTCGTATACTATCTTTAATGGAAAATTCAAAACATAACGGTATGCAGTACTGTATAGCTAACATGCAATATGATGAAAAAGTATATAGAAGGATTAAAGACATGGTTGTACGCTGGATATTAACAAGCTAGATAATTGCTTGTTCGGGTTTTTATACTATTTTTAAAGTGTTATACTAGGTTTCAGATGGCAAAACTTTCAAGAGAAGACATATTAAAATTGGCAAAACTGGCGCGTCTTCGTTTGGGCGAGGATGAAATTTCAGCCTTCCAGCATGAGATTAGTGAGATTTTAACTTACGTTGAACTATTAGACTCAGCCGATACCGACGGCTTAAAACCAACTTACCAAATTACCGGATTAAGCAATGTAGCCAGAGAAGATACCGAAATAAACTATGGCACAGATAGCAAGATGCTTTTTAAAAATGCTCCGGCAAGCCAAGGTGCGTATCTAAAAGTCAAACGAATGATCGGTTAAGCTGTATAATGACGAGGTTTAATTAATGAGCTGGGATCCAATTGATGGTATCGCTAAAAGAGTGCAGGCTGGCGAACTGCTTGCTAAAGATCTAGTCAAAGACTCAATAGCTAGAATTAAAAACGCCGAAGAGTATAAGTCTGTAATTTCATTAACTGCCGACAGAGCTCTTGAAAGAGCAGAAAATATAGATGAACTAACCAGTTCAAACAAACCTGCCGGCAGGCTAGCTGGCGTGCCATTTATTGCTAAAGATAATTTTCTTACATTTGGATCTAACACGACCGCAGCCAGCAATATGCTTAAAAATTTTAGCGCCCCATATCAATCTACGGTCATTGAAAAACTAGAAGCTGAAGGGGCAATCTGTGTTGCCAAAGCAAACCTAGATGCTTTTGCCCATGGATCTAGTACCGAAAATAGCGATTTTTTCACTACCTTAAATCCTATAGACAAAACCAGAGTTCCTGGCGGAAGTTCTGGAGGATCTGCCGCCGCTGTCATGCTTGATCTTGCCCCCTTTGCACTTGGTACCGACACGGGTGGGTCAATTAGACTACCGGCAAGTTATTGTGGAGCAGTTGGTCTTAAGCCAACATACGGCCTTACTAGCCGCAATGGTGTTATTGCAATGGCCAGCAGCCTAGATTGTATAGGGCCAATCACCAAAAACGTTGATGATGCTGCACTTGTAATGGAAGTAATTTCGGGACGCGATCCTTTAGACAGCACTACGATTGAAAGAGATAGTGAAGGCTACTCAAAACTGGATACTGATTTAAATGGCAAAATAGTTGGCGTAGTCAAAGAGTATATGGGCGAGGGACTGGATGAGTCGGTGCGGGCCAATATCAATCTAGCAATCAATGAACTTGAAAATGCAGGTGCCGTGATAAAAGAAATCAGCTTACCTTCGCTTAAATATGCACTTGCTGTTTATTATATTATTTGTCCAGCCGAAATAAGCAGCAATCTAAGCAGATACGACGGCCAAAGATATGGTTACAGCGAAAAAGAAACCGAAGATCTAACCAGCAGCTATGAAGTATCAAGAGAAAAGGGATTTGGCACAGAAGCCAAGCGCAGAATTATGATTGGCACCTATGTATTAAGCAGCGGGTATTACGATGCGTACTACAAGAAAGCTCAAACTGTAAGAACCAAGTTAATCAATGAATTTCAGTCAGCATTTGACCAGGTAGACTTTTTAGCAGGCCCTACAGCCCCTAATACAGCTTTTAAAATCGGAGAGAATACAACTGACCCATTAAAGATGTACCTAACAGACATTATGACAGTTGCTGCTAATCTAACTGGCATCCCAGCCATTAGTGTACCAGCAGGTACTGTAGATAATATGCCTGTAGGATTACAGCTGATGGCACCCCAACACCAAGACCGATCACTACTTGGACTTGCTAAAGCATTTGAGGAGATATCTAAATGAGCGCAGAAGCAGTCGTAGCTATCATAGGTGCTGGATTGGCAGTACTGGGTCTAATAAGCCTGGTCGCCCGAAAGCCTCATAAAGACCTAGACAGAGCATACTTTGAGCGCAAATGGAAAGAGCTACAATCTGGACTAAAAAGCAAAGAAACTTGGCCTATGGCTATTATTCAAGCTGATAACCTACTTGATGAAGTACTTAAAAAAAGGCGATTCAAGGGTAAAACCATGGGAGAAAGACTGGTATCAGCTCAACGATCGCTGTCCAACAACGATGCAGTCTGGTACGGCCATAAGCTTCGTAATAAAATTGTCCATGAAGTAGACGTACCGCTGTCTCAAAAGGAAGTACAGAAAGCACTAATGGGTATCCGACAAGGACTACGAGATTTAGGGGCATTAAAATGAGCTATAAGGCCACAATTGGAATTGAATGTCATGTTCAGCTAAAGACTAGAACCAAGCTTTTTGCTGGAGTAGGCAATGATGCCCGAGGCGCTGAGCCGAATACGCTTATTAGCCATATTTGTCTTGGAATGCCGGGAGCTCTGCCTGTTTTAAATAAAAAAGCCGTTGAGCTAGCCTCCAAAGCCGCCTTCGCACTGGGAACGAGACCGGAAAAATTCAGTAAATTTGATCGCAAACATTACTTTTATCCAGACCTACCCATGGGGTACCAGATCAGCCAGTACGATGAGCCAATAATATTAGGCGGCTTTGTAGACATAAGCTTAAATGGTGAAACTAAAAGAATTAATATTACGCGAGCGCATCTTGAAGCTGATGCCGGCAAATCAACCCACCCAGAAGGTGAAGATTACAGCCTGGTAGACTTTAACCGTGCTGGCACGCCGTTACTTGAAATTGTATCTGAGCCCGAAATGCATTCAGCAGCAGAAGCCAGAGCATTTGCTCATGAGTTATACCTGCTAATGAAATATGCCCAGGTAAGTGATGCCGACTTATACCACGGCAATATGCGTTTTGATGTCAATGTATCTGTCAGTAAAGACGACAACCTAGGCACTAGAACTGAAACCAAAAACTTAAATTCTTTTCGCTCGGTAGAAAAAGCCGTAGATTATGAAATTAAAAGACAAACCAACCTGTTGGAACAAGGAAAGCAAGTAGTACAGGAAACTCGTGGCTGGGATGATAATAAACAGCAAACTTTTAGTCAGCGCACCAAAGAAGACGCCCATGATTACCGATACTTCCCCGATCCTGATCTTCCACCAATTGAGCTGGACGACAAGACTATAGCTCGAATTCAAAACGAAATGCCCGACATGCCCAATGTCTTAAGGCAGTCATTTAGTAATCTAAAATTAGACAGCTCTCAGGTTGATGTCCTGCTGGAAGAGCCAACTTTAGCTTCATTTGTCCGTGGGATAATAGATGCTCACGGAGATAAGACAGCTAAGATGATTGCCAACTGGCTAACGACGGAAGCAGTAAGACTTGTAGCCGACGGCACATTATCTTGGGAAACTGTAATTGATCGCTCTGGTCAGCTAGTAACGCTTGCAAGCATGGTAGACAGCTCGATGCTTAATTCATCGGCTGCAAAAGAAATACTTGCCGATACACTAAGCTCAGGTGCTGACCCAAAACAAATCGCCAGTGATAAAAATCTAATCCAAGAATCAGACGAGAGTGCCCTTGTAATGATAGTTCAGCAAATTATAAGCGAAAACCCTAAAGCCGCAGAAGATATTAAAGGCGGGGAAATGAAAGCGATTGGATTTTTAGTTGGCCAAGTAATGAAAGCAAGCCAAGGAAAAGCAAATCCTTCAGTGGTGCAACAGTTAATAAAACGACAATTAGGAGTGTAGAATAATGTCCAAAACAGTAAGAAAAGCAGTCATAGCAGCAGCCGGTTTTGGCACCAGGTTTCTGCCTCAAACTAAAGCAATGCCTAAAGAAATGCTGCCGCTGATAGACAAGCCGATCATCCAGTATATAGTTGAAGAATTAGTAGATGCTGGCATAGAAGACATTATTATTGTTACTGGCTATCACAAGCGTTCAATAGAAGATCATTTTGATCATTTGAGCGCTGATCTTCGAGCGAATTTGAAGCAGGGGAACAAACTAGAGCTGCTGGAAGAGACTAAAAAAATCTCTAATTTAGCAAATTTTGCATATGTACGCCAAAAAGGACCTTACGGAAGCGCAACTCCTATCATGAACGTCGCTCATTTGATAGGTGACGAACCGTTTATCTATACCTATGCTGACGATTTAGTACCATCTAACCCTAATCGCTTCAAGCAAATGATTGATTTATATAATGAATTTAACGGTTCAATCTTTCCCTGTATTAAGGTTACCGACGATGATAGTTATAAGCGATACGGTATCGTCCATGGCGAGACAGTTAGAGACGGCGTAATAAAAATGGACGGCATTGTTGAAAAGCCCGGCAAAGAAGAAGCCAAATCCGATATGGCCAGCATCGGCGGATACTTATTAACTCCTGAAGTGTTTGATTACGTCAACAAGGCAATTAAAGAGCTGCCTGCTGACGCAGAATTTTATCTTACAACCTATGGTATTGAACCTATGCTCAGGGATGGCAGGAATATCTATGCCTGCGCCTTAAAAGAAAGTAAGTATTATGATACTGGCAATAAACTTGAATATCTAAAGACACTGGTAGATTTCGGACTAGAACATCAGGAACTAGGCAAAGACTTCAGAGAATATTTAAGTACTAAGCTGTAAATTAGCACAAGCTGGCATTGCTGTTGTATAATATTTGCACATGGAGAACGCCACAGAAATTTTAGTAGTAATCCTGTCAGCATTCTTAGCGATATTTTTGCTGCTAAATATAATTTTGGCAATAATTCTTATTAAACTTGCTTTGGCTTTAAGGCATATAGCCGAGAAGGCTGAAGATGTCGTTGGCAATGTAGAGGCTGCGGCAGGCATGATCAAAAAGTCTGTTAATCCGCTTGTAATCGGTAAGTTTTTCGTAAACTTAGCTGAAACTGTACTAAAAAAAGACAGGAGAAAGTAATATGTCTAAAGCCTCGGGTAAAAAAGTAGCAGTAGGTGCTCTATTGGCAGGAATTATCGGTTACTTAGCTGGACTATTAACAGCACCTAAAAGCGGCAAGGAAACAAGGCAAGACATTAAAAATGCAGGCCTACGGGCTAAAAAAGAAGCTGAAAAGAAATTGAAAGAGTTAAACTCTGAATTAAATAAAAAGCTAGATGAGGCCAAAGAAAAAGGTAAAGACCTGAAAGGCCGAGCTAAAAAAGAATACGAGAAGCTATTTGATTCTGCGTCAGAGGCTAAGGAAATTGTCAGACAAGCTTTAAGCGCGCTTCATGAAGGCGACGCTGAAGATCCTGAACTTAAAAAAGCCTTAAAAGACGCGAAAGACGCGCTGAAAAACCTTGAAAAATTCCTCAAAAAATAACAGCAAAACTCTAACTCGCAAGCAATATGAGGAGTTAGGCAAGATTGTCGCGTCCATTTATGAGACCGGCTACCTAGATGCCGCCAAAAGCTACAAGATGTCATTTATAAAGGGTATGCTGCAGGGTCTAGGCGGCGTAATCGGCGCCACTATACTAGTTGCATTGTTAATCTGGATACTGTCGTTATTTGATCAGGTACCTCTTGTTGGTAATTTTACCGAAAAAGTAGAGCAAACTGTAAACCAAGCTCAGTAACAAGTTCTTATTACAACGATAAGCTTTGTTCTTTGCCCCTACACTCAGCCTAATCTATAATAATACTAATGAAGAAGGGTAGCAGCTCATTATTGCCGAGTGACTATGTGCACTTGCATAATCATACTCACTACAGCCTGCTGGACGGTTTAACTAAGTTACCGGCCATGTTGTCCTACGTTAAAGAGAAAGGCATGGAGGCAATTGCGGTTACTGACCATGGTACGCTATCGGGTTTAATCGACTTTTATAAAGAGGCTGACTCGTCCGGAGTAAAGCCAATTTTCGGTATGGAAACCTATATTGCCGCCAGAAAACATACCGATAAAGAAGCCGGCAAAGACAAGCCTAACTATCATCTCATACTGCTGGCTATGAATATGACTGGTTACCAGAATCTTATGAAGCTGAGCACTATAGCTAATCTTGAAGGCTACTATTATAAGCCCAGGATAGACCATGATTTGCTTGAAAAATATAATGAAGGATTAATTGTTCTCAGCGCCTGTATTGGTGGAGAAGTGGGGGACGCTCTAAGGCAGCAGCAATACGACAAGGCTAAGGAGATTGCTTCCTGGTATAAGAAAGTATTTGGCGATAGATACTACTTTGAAGTTCAAGACCATGGCCACCCTGATCATCCAACAGTCTGGGATGAGCAGGTAGCTATAAACAAACAGCTATTTAAATTATCAGAAGAACTAGGCATTAAGTGTGCACTAACATGCGACGCGCATTATTTGACACATCAAGACCAGGAAGCTCATGAGATTCTGCTATGCGTCCAGACTGGCTCATTTTTATCCGATACCAACCGGATGAGCCTATCTAATATGGAGCTCCATATTACCGACCCTAATGAGCTAATTGAGCGCTGGGGCAATGATCACCCTGAGGTTATAACCAACACTAAAGAAATTGCTGACCGCTGTTCAATTAGCTTGGAGCTAGGTAAAATACTAATCCCTAATTTTCCAGTGCCAGATAATGAAACTGAAAAATCCTATTTAACCAAGCTTGTCTACCAAGGACTGGCTTGGCGCTATGGAGGGGTAAGCGAGGAAGACTCCAAGGGTATAAGCGTTGAGCAGGCTAAAGAAAAGCTGGATCCGGCAACATTAAAGCGGGCTGAATATGAGCTGCAGGTTATAGATAATATGGGCTTTAATGGCTATTTCTTAATCATCTGGGACTTCATTAAATGGGGTAAAGATAATGGTATAGTCTTTGGCCCTGGTAGAGGCTCAGCCGCAGGGTCAATAATAGCTTATTCACTGCGTATTACTGAACTTGACCCTATGGAATACGATCTGCTTTTTGAAAGATTTTTAAACCCTGATCGTATTAGCATGCCTGATATTGATATAGATATTCAGGATACCAGGCGCAATGAGGTGATCCAGTACTGTGTAGAAAAATACGGCAGTGAAAGAGTAGCCAACATTGTTACTTTTGGCAAAATGGCAGCCAGAAATGCCGTTCGGGATGTAGCCAGAGTACTGGAAGTACCTTATGCAGAAGCCGACAGGCTGGCTAAGATGATACCGCCACCAATTCAAGGTAGACATATACCTCTAGCCACTTCACTGACAGAGAATGTAGATTTAAAACGGGAAAATGAAACAAATGAACAGTCCGCTAGGGTCTTTAATTTGGCTACCAAGCTTGAAGGCACGATTAGAAGTCATGGGGTTCATGCAGCAGGAGTAGTTATAGCTCCAGATGATATTGTTAAATTCGTACCACTTGAAATGGCCCAAAAAGGCGTAGTGGCCACCCAATATTCCATGGGCCCAATTGAAGAGCTTGGACTGCTTAAGATGGATTTTCTTGGCCTGTCCAACCTAACCATAATTAAGAATGCGCTGCGTATTATTAAAAAGGTTTATCAGAAAGAAATAGACATCAACTCCATTCCCTTAGATGACCAGCAGACGTTTGAGCTGCTTCAGAGAGGAGATACTACCGGTGTATTCCAGCTTGAATCCTCAGGCATGAAACGATACTTAAAAGAGCTAAAACCAACAGAGTTCAGTGACATTATTGCCATGTGTGCACTATATAGGCCAGGCCCATTAACCGCCGGCCTTACTGATTCATTTGTAAAAAGAAAAAATGGTTTAGAAGAAATAACCTATGATCATCCTTTGGCGAAGAACTCGCTGGAATCTACTTATGGTGTAATCGTCTACCAGGAACAAGTTATGCAGATGAGCAAGGAAATGTGCGGCTTTACAGGCGGCGAAGCTGACACTTTAAGAAAAGCAATCGGCAAGAAAAAACGCGATGTCATGGATAAGATGGGCCAGCAGTTTATTGATGGTGCAATAAAAAACGGCGTACCAGAACATGTAGTCAAAAAAATCTGGAAAGATATTCTAGGCTTTGCCGATTATGCATTTAATAAGTCTCATTCGGCGTGTTATGGATTGATTGCCTATCAGACCGCCTACCTTAAAGCCCACTATCCATCAGCCTTCATGGCTGCTCTTATGACCAGTGATTATGACGATACTGACAGGTTAAGTGTTGAAATTACAGAATGCAAGCACGTAGGCATAGAAGTACTGCCTCCCGACATCAATGAATCATACTTAGAGTTTGCGGTAGTACCAACTGGCGACCCGCTTCATGACCCGATAAGATTCGGAATGAATGCTATCAAGAATGTCGGCACTGGTGCTGTAGAAGAGATACTTAGAGCTCGTGAAGAAGGAAAATTCAGTAAGCTAGAAGACGTATTTTCGCGAATAAATCCAAGACTAGTTAACAGAAAGGCATTGGAAAGTTTAATAAAGTCGGGGGCGTTTGACCGTTTTGATGAACGAAGCAAGCTGCTAGACAATATTGATATACTACTTTCTTTTGCTAACCGTATTCAGAAAGAGAGAGCTGCAGGCCAAGTAGGATTATTTGGTGACTCAACCGTAGCTGATATGGACCCTAAGATTAGTCTAGAGCCTGCAAGTATAGAGTACAATAAGCAGGAACAGCTTAAATGGGAAAGAGAACTACTTGGACTATATTTATCTCAACACCCCTTAAAAGCCTATGAAACTTATCTTACCGAACTGAGCATGCCAATATCTGAACTTGTACCAGACATGGACGGCAAGAATGTAGTAATTGGCGGTGCAATCGAGGAAATGAGAGAGATTACCACAAAGAACGGCCAGAAAATGGCATTTGTAAAAATCGCAGATCTCAAAAGCGAAATAGAAATTGTTTTATTCCCTAGTGTCTATCAGCAGACAACTGGAATCTGGGAGAGAGATAGGGTGGTGATCTTAAAAGGCAAGCTAAATGCCCGCGATCGTCAAACCGGCGAACTAATGACAGATATGAAAGTACTAGTTGATGAAGCTAGAGAGGTAACCATAACACAGGCCGAAGCTTACCAGCCAAGAGGGAGATCTGTTAAACTGCCGGGCAAATCTAAGAGTAAAGCTAAAACAATGCCTACAGCTGCTGCTAATAAAAATTCTGTCAGTGCTTCGGTTGATGCTCGGGTATACATTAGACTAAACGACAGCAAGAACCAGGAGCAATTAATCGCTTTGAAAAAAACTATAGATAATCATAAGGGTCAAACAGAAGTAGTATTAGTCGTCGGTGAAGCAGACAGCAAGCAAATAATAAAACTACCGGCCGGGATAAAGTCTAGTCAAGAATCGCTTGATGAGCTTAAACAAATAGTTGGCGACAATCAAGTGGTGGTGCAGTAGAGCCGTTACTTAATTGCACCGCTAAAGGTAAGCAGTACAAATCCTAAATAAACGATTGCCAGTACTGTTAAATCAAGATACAGGTATTTCCCAACTAGCTTTTCTGAAGATTTCAGCCACTTCTTGAATCTGATACTTCGGTGCAAAAGCCATAACAATCCAACTGCACATACGCTTAAAATTATTAGTGTCGCGCTAATAAAGCTGTTCCCACCGGCCATTATATCTATACGCTTAATTTCAGCTGTGCCAACGCTAAGTGGAGGATCGCCCTGCATATCGGAAGCCGCAATAACTGTATCCTCTTTATGTGGTTCGCTACTATCAGCCGCTTGCTGATCTGAGGTATCATTCTCAACTGGCAGAGACGCCGTTTCTTCCTGCTTCTGGGTGCTTTTAGGAGGCGTAGCTGGACTTGCGCTTGAGTTTACCTCTTGCCGCTTAACTGGAGCGGGCTCACTAGCTTTCACATTTGTTTGCGAAGAGGCTAAAACCTGAGGCTTGGCATACATGGCAACTATTACAGTCTGTTGGCCGTTATTGACGTAGTTTGGACTGTTGGCAATACCAAACCCCACTTCTGTAAAGTTGCTTGATAGCATGTTTGACTTATGAGTAGGGCTATTCATCCATCCTGTAACTGTAGCGTTACTGGTCATGAATCCATAGGCCAAGTTTTCTCCTGCCGATAAGTATTTATAGCCGGTATTATTAATAAAAATCCAAGGCTGTTGGCCGTCAGGAGTCTGATGAGACCAATAATTGCGACTAACCATGTCGTTGGCCTTCGCTTGAGCAGCAGTATTTAAGGCGCTGTTTAAGCCCAATGAAGCAACTCCGTTAGCCGCTCTCTGTTGATTGGTTGAAGTTAGCAGCCCATCAATGCTTACATGCGTTGAATATGCTAATACATCGTTTTTATTTAAGCGACTTGCTTGCAAATATGGCTGAATATATAAATAGCTGGCAAAAAGACTGATTAAAACCGCCGGCAAGTATTTAACAAACGACACCTTGCTACCACGTGGTTTATTAGACCTTCTACTGGTAGTCCTGGAGGTCTTGCTAGTTTTATGACTGGAAGTATTTTTTTTGTTTTTGGACATAACTTTAAATTTATAAAGTTATCTTATCACAATAACAGCCAGATCAGCGAAATCTAAATTCGTAAAGAGCTATAGCGGCCGCAATTACTACATTGAAAGACTCTTTGCCTCCAAGCATTGGTATAAGTACCTGCTTGTCAGTTAGTCTTATGATCTCGTTAGGCAATCCTGTTACTTCTGTCCCTAATATAATCGCAATGTTATCACTTACTGCCGCACCTGGTAATTCTTCTGACCCAGGAGTCTGCTCCAGAGCAATAATTTGATAATTCTTCTGCCTTAACTCATTAATAAGTTCAGATATATTTTCGCGATATTCCCAGTCTATTAACGCTTGCGCTCCCAGGGCAGTCTTATCTATCTGCTTATCCAGCTTGTCAGCTATATGAGGCAGTCGAGTATCATCCGGGGTTTTAGGGTAAGGAGTATAGCCAGTTAAATATAACTTACTGACACCAAGCCCATCGGCCGTTCTTAATAGAGACCCCACGTTGAACGTGCTGCGCATATCGTGGGCTATAACAACAATATTTCTCATAATTCATCTATATACTACATTAATAATCCTAGGTGTTTAAATAGTTTAAACTATCTTGTTGGCCTTGCAGTTAACTTATGTTTATAATGATGCTCATGGCTTTAGATGCAAGATTAATTGAAGAACAAAACACTGCTCGGCGCGCTCAAATACTAAAACTTCCCTACATAGATACTACGAAAATGCCCAACAGGCAGTTGTACCTACAGTTTTTAACTGTGCCAGAACTTTACAGCATGCGAACAGTTCCCTTAATTGTAGAGCAGAAGAATGTTACATTTGGAATTACCAATACCACCTCGCAGCAAACTATGCGTCAAATCCAGCAGAGATTCAGCGATTATCAGGTAAGATTCTCACTTATTTCTGACACTGGCTATAACGATTACATGAAGCTGTATGATCCGCCAAAACAAGTTGTTTATGAAGATATAACTCTAAGCGATGCCGGCACTGACGATCTTGTCAGCAGGGTAACTAAAATGCTCCAGGAGATACGGCCAGACGATACGTTGGCATATCTAGTTGAGCAGGCCCACAATCTTAATGCAAGTGATATCCACATAGAAACCCAGCGAAATAATGTTAGGTTCAGGTTTAGGATAGACGGAGTTCTTCACCCAATCGCTACAATTGATCACGACAGATATAGAACGCTGCTTGGCGTAATTGCCAGCGCTGCTAATATATCTAGCGCCGACCCCGATGCACAGCAGGGTCACATATCGCAGGACTTAACTATGGCCGATCAGCGCCAAGTGCGGGTCAATGTAAGGCTGGAAACAGTACCTACCGTCAATGGAACGGACGTGGTAATGAGGCTGTTTAACATGGAAGCTGAAAATTATACACTGGATAAACTAGGCCTGGAGCCAGCAGAGAGAGCTATAGTTGATGACATTATTTCTAGACCAAGCGGGCTAGTGCTAGTTGTTGGACCGACTGGTTCGGGTAAAACAACAACTATGTATTCAATACTAAATACTTTAAATAGCGAAGAACGCAAAATTATAACTATAGAAGACCCGGTTGAATATCAGTTTCCAGGCATTTCTCAAATCCCCGTGGACACCAATTCAGCTGGTAACGATGGCAGCTTCGCCAGTAAACTACGCGCCGTACTTAGGCTGGATCCAGACATAGTAATGGTAGGTGAGATTAGGGACAACGAGACGGCTAAGACAGCATTGCAGGCCTCTTTAACTGGGCATTTGGTACTTAGCACCTTCCACGCCTCATCAGCAGCTGCTGCTCTTACCCGCATGGAAGAGATAATTGGCCAAAATCCGTTATTCGTATCAGCTATCAGACTGGTAATGGGTCAGCGGTTAGTTAGACGGCTTGATGATGGCTTAAAAATACAGCGGGATCCGACAGAAGCTGAATGGAACAGAATAAACAGTGTGCTTGACACATTGCCCGGAAAATTTGAACGACCCAACATAGACGGGCTTAAGCTGTACGATCCCGGTAGCTCACCGGACAACCCATATGGATATAGTGGACGCATAGTACTCCGAGAGCAGTTTACAATGACCCCAAATGTCAAGCAGCTACTAGAAGACCCGAACGTTAATCTAACTTCACAAAAAATTGAATCGGCCGCATCTAAAGACGGTATGCTTACAATGGAACAAAAAGGCATACTAAGAGTTATAGCCGGCGAGACCACCCTAGAAGAAGTCTATAGAGTAGTCGGATAAAAGTTAAAGATAGCTAACTACTTAATTGCCGCGGCAACGGCTTCGACTACGCCTTCATCAAATGGTCCAGGAATGATCTTTTCAGCAGCAGGCTCTTTAACTAAGTCAGCTAGGGCCTGTGCGGCAGCGAGCTTATGGTCGTCAGTAATCTTAGTGACTCCATTGTCTAAGGCGCCCCTAAAAATTCCGGGAAATCCCAAAGAATTATTCACTTGATTTGGAAAATCACTTCTTCCAGTCGCAACTACAGCAGCCCCGGCTTCATGGGCTTCGTTTGGCAGTATTTCAGGCTCAGGATTAGCCATAGCAAATATTATCGGGTTATCCGACATTGAGCGCACCATTTCCTGAGTAAGCAGTCCAGCTTTAGAAACTCCTATAAATACGTCAGCACTTGTAATTGCATGCTCCATAGATCCATTCAGGTGATTAGGATTGGTATATACAAGCAAAGATCTCTTCTCATCATTCAAGTCAGTACGGTCTTTGCTGATAATTCCCTTACTGTCTACGGCTAGAATTTCGGCTTTAGTATATAAATTAAGCAATTTAATTATTGCCGAGCCTGCTGCGCCGGCTCCTACTACAACTATTCGTGAACTGTCCAAATCCCGATTAGTAACTTTCGCAGCGTTGATTAAGCCAGCTAGAGTAACTATCGCTGTACCGTGCTGATCATCATGCATTACTGGTATATTTAGTTCTGCCTTAAGTCTTTCTTCAATTTCAAAACATTTAGGAGCTGCAATATCTTCAAGATTAATTCCGCCGAAAGAAGGGGCTATGGCTTTAATGGCAGATATTATCTCTTCAGTGTCATGAACGGTTAGCACAATGGGCACCGCATCTATTCCAGCAAAATGCTTAAAAAGCATAGCTTTGCCTTCCATTACGGGCATGGCTCCATGAGGCCCTATATCTCCCAGCCCAAGCACTGCAGACCCATCAGAAATGATGGCTACCTGATTATTTGTCCAGGTGTAATCCCTTAGCTCATCTGGATGTTCTGCAACATGTTTTGCCACAGCTCCTACGCCAGGACTGTAGTAAGCGCTTAGTTTTTCTTTACTGTCAGGCACGTCTCTTAAACTAGTAGTTATCTTACCTTTGTATTGCTTGTGTAGCTGCATTGCTGTTTCATAAATATCCATGCTAATTATTGTAAACTTTTTTGCTTGCATTTTACATTTCAAGTTAACAACAATTAGAAGTCATTAATCTCTTGCCTAAAAGAGTAAAATAGTGTAGTATTGAACAGTTATGCAATCAGCTATTAAATCCCTTAAAGATGCGCAGAAGAAGTACCAGGTAGTAGATGTACGTTCTGGTGATACTGTCCGTGTCCATCAGAAAATTAAAGAAGGAAACAAAGAACGTATTCAGGTATTTGAAGGTCTAGTGATCCGTACGGATCGCAAGGATTCTCATACTAGCAGTATTACTGTTCGCCGAATCGCAAGTGGAATTGGCGTAGAAAAAACTTATTTGATTCATTCACCACTTGTTGTAAAGCTTGAGGTTACTAAAAGATCAAAAGTTCGCCGTAATTATTTGAGCTATATGCGAGACAGACGAGGCAAGTCAGCCCGTCTAACAGGTCTCGCTTTTGACAAAGAGGCTGTAAACACTGTAGAAGAAGCTCCAGTAGCAAAAGAAGAGAAAACGGAAACTCCTGAAGAAACAAAATAAATCAAACTAAAAAAACCGCCTAAATAAAACGGCGGTTTTTTGATATCCTGAACAATAATGACAAAAGACATAATAGGAATTGACGAAGTAGGCAGGGGTTGCTGGGCAGGGCCACTTTTAGTGGTGGCAGCAAGAGCAATATCTAATTTGCCAAACGGTTTAAAAGATTCTAAAAAACTTAGCAAAAAACGACGGCAACTACTGAAATATGACATAGAAATATCATGCCAGCTTGGAGAAGGCTGGGTTTATCCGCATGAAATTGATCAAATTGGTTTAAGCAACGCTATGAGACTGGCCACTAGCCGAGCACTAGAAAGTATTGGCGCGACTAACGAAGATACTATAATTTTTGATGGCAGCATAAACTATTGCGATACTAAGTATATAAATGTCCAAACTGTCATAAAAGCCGACGACAGCCACCCAATTGTAAGTGCTGCCAGTATCTATGCAAAAGTAACAAGAGATAGCTATATGGAAAATTTAACTAGCGAATATAGCAAGTATTATTTTGACAGGCATTTAGGGTATGGGACTAAACTGCATCGTGAAATGCTAGATAAATATGGCGCCAGTGATATACACCGCATGTCATTTGCACCGATAAAAGCCTTGGCATAACTCGCCCTACTAATTTGCTAAATGCCGCTGCAATAACTCAAGATCGCGATCCCGCCAAGCAATCTGCCAGTTAAGAATTTCCTCACCTTGTTTAATACTTCTTTCAAGTGATGGTGAGCTCTTTGACTTAAAGAATGTATTGAACTCGCTAAGAAACGATTTATCGCTAAAACTTCTTGCCGCATATATGGGTGTTCTGTAGAAGCTTAAATCACTTCCAAGTTCTTTTTTAAGCCAGCCCCAATTATCTTTCATCCATTCCCAAGTCGCTTTTTTAGCATGCCTATTCATAAAACTGTAGGCCACCCAGTACATGGCATCTTGACGACGTACCTTGTCAGTCACTACTAGAGACAGGGCTTTTTCAATTAATTTAGGCTGCTCAAAGGAAGTCATTGCAGCTGCTAATGTAGTGCGTTCCTCGCTCAGGTCCGTAGCGTCATGAAGACTTAGAAGCTTTTTATAAACTTTCTCATCCCCATGACGAGCAGCAGTATTGAATATAACGCTGCGCAAATCTGCATGTATATCTTCGCTTGACTTGAGGTTATTGAAGCTATCTATACACCATTTAACAATTTCTGGATGATCGGCACTTGCAGCTAAACCTAGCACGGTTGGGCGAAGTAATTTATCAAAATGTGTATCGGATTTTTTTTCTGAAGTTCCAAGCCTGTCTATCTGGCTGGATGTTAAGTTTATTATTAATGGCTTAATAGATTCTCGTACTTTTTCATCGTCCATGACCCGACGAGTCTCTCCGATATTGGCGGCAATGATATCCCACACGGCTGCATTATCTTCTTGGCTATATTTTTCAAGCAGCTTAAACGACTCGACGGCCGTTCCATAGCCCGCCTTAGCTGTTTCAAATGAGTCAGCCAGTATACCGAGCCTGTCCAAGGGTTTTAATTTATTTATTCTTGCTGCTACTAGAGAGTTTAAGTCAGCAGAATACAAGCTCCTGTAAAATCCATTTCTGCCAGTGTTTATCATCAAGCCGTCAGCGGAACTAATATTTTTTACAGTTAGTTCCAAATTATCTAGTCTCTCCGGCATATCTTTACTGCTCATTAGTGGTACAGGCCATTTCAAAGTCTTAGCCTTGGCCGGCTTTTGCATATAGAAACGTTCTTGTTTTAAAGAAATATCTTTACCAGCAGTCTCAACCTTAACTAGTGGGAAGCCCGGTAGTGAAGTCCAGGCATGCATGAATTTTTTAACCGGTTTGCCAGAAATCTTTTCAAGTGAGCTCCACAAATCATTGGTACTGGTATTTTTATAGGCATGCTGGTTTAAATAATGCCGCAACCCATTCCTAAAATCCTTTTCACCCAAATAGCCATGCAGCATATGTATAACGCTTGCACCTTTGTTGTAACTTATCGCGTCAAAGATACTTCTAATTTCATCCGGATGATTAATAGGGACTTCAATAGGATGAGTATTGTCCAGGGAGTCAAGCTTAAGAGCCGACTGCTGCTCACCAGCTATAAATTGCGTCCACATGTCCCAGTCAGGGAATAGGTGATCAACAGCTAGATACTCAATCCAGGAAGCAAAACCTTCGTTTAACCATAGATCAGTCCACCACTCCATAGTAACTAAATTGCCGAACCACTGATGGGCAAGCTCATGAGCTACCACCATGGCAACGTACTGCTTGGTTGGCAGGCTGGTATTATCTGGGTCTACCAACATGCATTGCTCTCTATAAGTAATCAACCCCCAGTTTTCCATTGCTCCGCTAGCAAAGTCAGGCAGTGCTATCATGTCGCATTTTTCCAGCGGATAAGGAATATCAAAATAATCTTCGTAGAATTCTAAAATTTTTACGCCGGTCTCTAAAGCAAAATCAGTAAATTTCACATTGTCGGGAGTGGCGTAAGTACGCACTTTAGTTCCTCTATTAGTCGCAGCTTCTTTGTAGCCAATCTCTCCATAAACAAAAGCCAGCAAGTAGGTGCTCATAATTGGAGTCGTTTCAAAGGTTGTTTGCTTTCTGCCTTCAGAAACAAATTGCTCCAGTACTGGCGTGTTAGCAAGAACAGTGCCCTCATCGTCCGGAGTTATTAGCGTCAGATCAAATGTAGCCTTAGCTGCCGGCTCATCAATACTCGGGAAAACTTCGCGGGCATGGTGGCTTTCAAACTGCGTAGCAAATAACTTCTTCTGTTGCTGATCATGATTAAAGTAGCATGGATAAAGACCATTCATTGGATCAGTGATATCGCCACTAAACTTCATTTGAACTGTGTAGCTGCCGCTGTGCAGCGTCTTGCTTGTGTGCAGCCGTACCTCATCAAAAGATTTTTGCAGATTTATCCGCTGGACCTCAATTTCTTCTTCTCCACTTCTAGAATGATGAACAATAGCAGCTTCTGTGATCTTTAAATTTTTCTGATGAAATGTAATTCTTTTACTTGGCCGGCCAACCTTTCGTCCGCGTATAAACACCGTACCTACGAATTTATTTTTTTTCGGTAGTATTTCTAAAGTTAACTGATAATTTTCAGGTTTAAAACTGTCTAGTAAATGAGTAACGGTCTTTTTCATAATTACTATTGTATCAGCCCGGCTGACTTTGCTAAACTATAAGTACCTACAAAAAAACAAAAAAAAGAAAAAGGTAAATACAATATGTACGGCTGGCAAAAAGACCGAGAAAATCGGCAATTAATACGTTAGTATTCAAAAAAATAAATGGACTAGTAAAAGCTAGTCCATTTTACTTAATAAGCCATTCTTATTTACAAACAAATGCATCAGTGATATTATTTAGTTGTAGTAATCCCGGCCAGATGGTCGGGTTTTTTAATCCCAGCACTACATATACTGCAAATCTTATTTTTTACTAAACAAAAGAAAGGTATAAAAAATGAATTTTGATCTAAAGCAGCTAGCAACAGCTATTAAGGCTATTGCTGAAGAAAAAAATCTTTCTGAAAACATAGTTCAGGAAGTAGTAGAGCAAGCCTTAGCGGCCGCTTACAGGAGAGACTACGGAGACCGCGAACAAGATGTCCGAGTGACTATGGATATCGATAGCGGGGAAGTGGACGCTTACATTTCAAAAACGGTTGTAGATAAAGTTGAAGATGAATATATAGAAATCAGCCTAAGCGACGCGAAAAAGATAAATAAAGATGCTGAAATCGGCGAAATAGTTGAAGTACACCAGAAGATTGAAAGCTTCGGTAGAGTTGCCGCCCAGACCGCTAAGCAGGTTATCCTGCAAAGGTTAAGAGAAGCTGAGCGAGAAATAGTAATGGCCGAATTTGAAGACAAGATAGGCACAGTCGTAAATGGTATAGTAGCCCGCGTTGAAGGCAACATAGTTAGAATGGAGCTTGGAAAGGCGCAAGCTATCATGCCAAGAAGCGAGCAGATCCAAGGCGAAAGATACTATCCTGGACAGCGTCTTAAAGTATATTTGAAAGACATTGAAAGAGGCTTCAGGGGACCGCAGCTAGTTGTATCAAGAGGAAGCGCAGAGTTTATTGAATGGTTATTTAGAGGCGAAGTTCCGGAAATGGAATCTGGCGCCGTCAGTATCAAGGGTATAGCCCGTGAATCAGGCGTAAGAAGCAAGATTGCAGTTGCTTCCAGCGTACAGGGTGTAGATCCAGTAGGCACATTCGTTGGCGGACACGGTACACGAGTTAATGCCGTAATGAGCGAAGTTGGGGAGCAGGAAAAAATTGACATAGTAGTCTGGGATGAAGATTTAAAAACTTTCATTAACAATGCCCTTAGCCCAACCAAAGTAAATGAAGTACAGATTGACGAAGCTGCTAAGAAAGCTAAAGTTTCAGTTGACGAAGATCAGTTAAGTATTGCCATCGGCAAAAACGGCCAGAATGTCAGACTGGCTAGCAAGTTGACTGGTTACGATATTGATATTTCTGCTGACAAGTCTTCCGAATCAGCAAACGAAGCAAATATAGAAGCCGTAAAACCGGTTCAAAAACTAAAGCGCAAAGATCAGCTTGAAAGCAGTCTTCTAGAGGCGATAGAAGAACACGGCCAGTAAAAAAATATAAATTCTAAATTAGCAGTTAGCACTCTTGCACTATGAGTGCTAATTCTGCTACAATGAATCTAGCGATTATTTAAACTATCGCTAGCAAGGGTAGGAATTTATATGATGCCTCAATCACCAGATTTCCAAGAATTTTTGAATCATTTAACCGATAATGCGCTGCAAAGCCTAAAGCATGCAGACGGTATTGCTAGAAGTTTTAATAGCCCGTATATCGGTACTGAACATTTATTGCTTGGCGTATTGGCCCAGGACAGCTCATTGGGCGCTAAAGTCCTGGAGGGATCAGGCATAACACTAGAACGCGCAAGAGTAGCCTTAAATCTCGCGCCTAACTCTATTACTATCAACATGGGCGCCAAAGGTTTAAGTGAAGCCGCTAAACTGACGCTTAGAATGGCCTATGAGCTTGCCCAGGAATTTAACCAGGAATTCTGCGGTACAGAGCATATTTTATACAGTATCTTAAGCCAGAAAAATGCCCGAGCTAGCACCCTGTTAAGAGATTTAAATGTCAATACAGACAGCATTATAAGTGAGCTGGAGCAATTCCTTAACAGACAACAGTATAATGATTCTAGTGATTCCGGATCAGGCGCATCGTCTCGTCGGCGGTCTAAAAAACCACGTGGTAAAACCGCTCTTGATACCTACGGCAGTGATATAACTGCTCAAGCTAGAACTGGAAAACTTGATCCTGTAGTGGGACGCGATCCGCAGATTAAGCGGGTTATCACCATTCTGAACAGACGCACAAAGAATAACCCGGTTTTAATTGGCGAGCCGGGTGTTGGTAAAACTGCCATTGTAGAAGGCCTGGCCCAGAGAATAGTTTCCGAAGACGTTCCAGATTCGCTGCTGGACAAAAAAATAATAATGCTTGATTTAGCCGGCATGATTGCTGGTACGAAATATCGCGGTGAGTTTGAAGAGCGGCTAAAAAAAGTTATGAGCGAAGTGGAAGATGATAAAAAAACTATTGTCTTTATTGATGAGCTTCACCTAATAGTAGGAGCAGGATCCGCTGAAGGCTCCATGGACGCCGGTAATATATTAAAGCCAGCACTTGCTAGAGGAAAGATACAGCTGATTGGGGCTACAACAACCAATGAATATACGAAATATATAGAAAAAGACACAGCCCTAGAACGACGCTTCCAGCCAGTTCAGGTACCGGAAACTACAGTACCGGAAACGCTAGCTATCTTAAAAGGATTACGCAAGCATTATGAAGAGTTCCATGGAGTTGTAATTGGCGATGAAGTCTTGCAGGATACCGTCAATTTAGCCAAAAGATACGTTAATGACAGATTTATGCCAGACAAGGCAATTGACCTACTGGATGAAGCGGCAGCTAACCTAAGGGTAAGTAAAGGCAGAACCCCTCCAGAGATTAGAAAGCTACAGAAAGAATTAAAGCTGCTAAATGTGAGGATAGATGATGCTGTTGATGCTGAAGAATATCAGAAAGCAGCTGAATATAAGCAGCGAGCTTCCCAGATACATTCTGAAATCGATAAGATCTTGGAAAAAACAAAAGGCGGAAAGCGGCTGAAGCTGTCCAGTGAAGATATTGCAGATGTAGTAGCCCGTATGACAGGCGTACCTGTTAATAAAGTTATCAGGTCTGAAGCTAAATACTTGCGCAATTTGGAGTCAAACTTAGGTAAATATATTATCGGCCAAGACGAAGCCGTAACAGCTTTAGCTAAGGCAGTCAGAAGAAACCGGGTAGGCATCGGCCAGACCACCAGGCCAATCGGTTCATTCATTTTCTTAGGGCCTACTGGAGTGGGTAAAACTGAGCTTGCCAGAGTCCTTGCCAGAGAGTTTTTCGGCTCAGAATCATCACTAATTAAGATTGACATGAGTGAATTCGGCGAACATCATAATGTATCGCGTCTTGTTGGTGCGCCTGCAGGCTATGTTGGCTACGACGACGGCGGACAATTAACCGACAAGATACGACGCCAGCCCTATAGCGTTGTACTATTTGATGAGATAGAAAAAGCACATCCAGATGTTTTCAACATGCTATTACAGCTGTTAGAAGATGGCCGGGTAACTGACGCTAAAGGCCGCGCCATTGATTTCACAAATACTATAGTCATCATGACAAGTAACGTTGGCGCAGATAAACTGCAAAAAGAAGCTAGTTTTGGATTCTCGGCGATCGGTAAAAAAGATATTGAAGACTTAGACGATCTTCACGAAGAAAACAAGCATAAGGTACTTGATGAACTTAAAAAATTAATGCGCCCTGAGCTGCTAAACAGAATTGACAAAACAATTGTATTTAGAGCTTTAACTAAGAAGGATGCATTAAGCATTATGGACCTACAGATTGACGAATTGAGAAAAAGACTAGTCGGTAAAGGCATTGGACTAACTGTAAACAATAATGCTAAAAAATTCATGCTTCAAAAAGGATATGACGCTAAAAATGGTGTCCGTCCAATGAGAAGATTAATTCAAGATGAAATTGAAGACCATATTGCGGAAGGACTTCTTGATGAAGAATACCAGAAGGGCGATGTAATCGCTGTCAGCGCCAATAAAAAAGGTCTCACTTTTAGCCTAAAAGAAGAAAAAGTTCACAAATAATAAAGCTCCGTAATCACAAACAGTTATTTTGCATAAGCTAAAGCTTCATGTAACATTTAAGTAATATGATCGGATTACACTAGTATGTCTATAGGTAGAAAAACCGGTTTTTTAATAACCATGCTGGTTTTTGTTACAGCTGGATTAGGTTTTTATTACCGTCAAGATATATATGATTGGGCAAAGCTGCGCAACTACTCTCCGCCGCCAGAAATAGTTTCTCTTGCCGATAATACAACTATGAACGATAAAACTCGGCGGCTATTTTTCGTTAACCGTCCAACCATCACTGATAAAGATAGTTTTAATCAGCATTGCCGAGATGTAGCACATCAGCACTCTATTGTATTAGGATGCTATCTACCTGGCCAAAGAGGTATCTACCTTCTGGATGTTACCGATGAACGACTTCAGGGGATTAAAGAAGTAACTGCAGCTCATGAGCTGCTGCACGCCGCCTATGAACGTCTTAGTATCGCAGAAAAGAACAGGATAGACAGCTTGCTGCAAGAGGCCTACAAAAATATCACCAGCGACAGAATTAAAGAAACCATTGAGCAGTATCGCAAGCAGGATCCTTTAGTTGTAAACAACGAACTGCATTCAATTATTGGCACAGAGGTTAGAAGTTTATCTAGAGAACTGGAGAACCATTACGCCAGGTACTTCAACGACAGGTTAAAAATCGTAGCTTATTCTGAAAAATACGAACAAGCTTTTGTTGAAAGGCGAAATCTTATCAGGGACTACGATTTTCAGCTAGCAAGTTTGCGAGAAGAGATAGAAGAGCTCAGCGGCCGGCTTGAATCAGAAAATGCATCTATCCAGGAGTCCAAGCAAAATATGAGCGATCTTGAAAGACAAGGTAGAATAGATGAGTTTAATGCCCTAGTCCCTGAACACAACATGCGGGTTGAACAATACAATAATCAGACCCGTGAATTAACCTCCCTGATTGTTGAACATAACCGAATAGTCCAACAGCGAAATGCAATTGCCAGCGAGCAAGCTGAGCTTGTTGACGCAATAGATAGCCGTACTGTAGTGCCTGACCAGCACTAATTACTAGATCTATAAAATTAAACTGAAATACAGGTATACTGGTAGCATATGGCAAAAAAGGGAAGCATCCGATATGTATGTACTAACTGTGGATCAGTTTATAACTCCTGGCTTGGAAGATGCAGTTCTTGCGGAGAGTGGAATACAATCATAGAACAGCTGGACAATGAATCCTTGTCTAGTCCGAGCGGTAAAATCCTAAAAGTTTCACACATAAAAAAAGCTGCAACTGCTGACACAAAACAGCGCATAGATTCTGGAGAAGAGTCCGTTAATCAAGTACTTGGCGGTGGATTTGTAAGCGGCAGCGTAACATTAATTGCCGGGCAGCCAGGCATAGGCAAGAGTACTCTCATGCTGCAAATTGCCCATAGTTCAGCTAAATCCGTCAAAGTACTATATGTAAGCGGGGAAGAGTCAGTTGGACAGGTAGCCATGAGAGCCTCACGACTGGGCGCTCAGACTGCCGATTTGGATCTGGTATCATCGACGGTTGCAGATGATATAGCAGCAACAATCGCCACTAAAAGTTATGACCTCGTAATTGTAGATTCTATTCAGACCACTTCCGTTTCCTCGGTCTCTTCAGCAGCTGGGTCTGTTGCCCAAATAACAAATAGCGCCCAAATGCTCATCAGGTCTGCAAAAGCCTCTGGCACGGCCTTGCTGCTAGTTGGACACGTAACCAAGGAGGGCTCTATTGCCGGACCCAAGGTGCTAGAACACGTAGTAGACGTGGTACTGCAGCTGGAGGGGGACCGTTATGGCGGATTTAAGATATTAAGAAGCGTTAAAAATCGATTTGGAAGTACTTTTGAATCAGCTATTTTTGAGATGAAACAGACTGGACTTACTGCAGTGGACAACCCTTCTGCAGCCCTGCTAGAAGAACGCCAGGTCAGCGACGGGTCGGTAGTCTTAGCCACTATGGAGGGAGCGAGACCGCTTCTTGTTGAAGTACAAGCTCTGGTTAACACTTCAGCATATGGCTATCCAAAGAGAACAGCCAGCGGAATAGATATAAACAGGGTAAACCTACTTGTTGCCATGCTTGAAAAGCGTACAAAGCTGCGGCTAAATGATAAGGACATTTATATAAATATAGTGGGCGGACTGAAAATTTCTGAACCAGCCGCTGATCTGGCGGTATGTATGGCTATAGCCTCAGCGGCTAAAGGTATGCGGCTCAAAGACGACGCAGTAGTCTTTGGAGAACTTGGATTAAGCGGTGAGATCAGGCGAGTCCCTTTTGCAGAAAAGCGTATAGCCGAAGCTATAAAATTAGGCTTTAATGGTGCTATTGCGCCAAGAGGCTCGGCTGACAACAAACAGAAATCTTATACCAGTGAAGTCAAAGACATAAAAACGGCTCTAAATAATTTTCTAAGCAAATAAGGAGCAGGCAATAATCTGCTCCTTATTTTATTAAACAGGCCTTAATAGCTAACTGTCAAAGTTGGTGAGACGTCGTCGCCATCCCGGGCATAGACTCTGGATCCCGAAGGCACCTGCGATTTGTTAACACTGTTACAAGAGTTACCCGAACAAATGCTGCCACCTGAACCAAAGATGGTAATAGAGCCGTTGTGGTTGGACCAGTTGAAATTTACATTTCCATTTGCAGAGTAATTCAGTGTGATGACATTAAGCGTCACAGGATTAGAGACAGCCTCATATAATACGCTATCTATTACCCTTGCAGTAACTGTCTGATTTCCGCCGCTAGTTGGTGAATAGCCAGCAGTGTATAAACCTGGACCGGATATATCCTGTGATCCGATTACCTGGTCTCCAACCATAAACTCAATTTTACCGCCGCCCTTTTCAGGATTTCCGCTAAGTGGGTGAGTGCCGCCAGTTACGTTAGCGCTGATACTGTATTGCCCGGCAGACCCCAAGGACCTGGTAACTGTAATTGAAGGCTTAACATCACTACACTTGTGCACATCGTCTTTCTCGTCAGTATTGCCGCCGCTTGCAGCATCCACAAATGTGTCACCGCTATGCTGGGAGGCAGTACCTCCTGACTCATTTTTCTTAGCTCTTTCAGGAGTACATTCAGTAGCCAGCTTACCTGAAACTATATCTATGGTACGATTCTTGTTTTGCCCGGTCTGTTTTTTGTACCAAGAAGGGTAAAGATCAGTACTTGGACTTGGTTCTTGAGAGCCGGTTCCAACATGATTTCTTATCACATAGGCTGGTAGCGTCTGAATTCCGCTTGGCTTGTTCCAGTCCTTAGGCTCCAAATCCTTATGAGCCCGCTTCATCCAGTTATAGAATATAGGCCTGGTCATACTTTCCATAAAGCCGCCCATTTCTTTGGTGCGGTTATGATATCCAACCCAGACTGCTGCAGCATATTTAGGAGAATAGCCAGTCATCCAACCATCCTTAGCGTCGTTAGTCGTACCAGTTTTGACAGCTAGACGCCAGTTGCCGCCCTTACCCGGCATAGAGTGAATCTTAGTAGACATATAGCTCGCCCTTGGATCGGCTAGCATATCACTTATGATATAGGCCGTGTCCTCTCTAATTACTTGCTTTCCACCTTCCAGCTTCCACTCATAGGTAGTTTTCTCAGCAGCATCTTGAATTTTTAGGATATATGTACGAGGGATACTTAAACCGTTTCGCGACAATGTGCCAAGACCGTGAACATGTTCATCCATCTTTAGGTAGGCACCATCACCAATGGCTGAGGAAGCATAACATTGCTCTTCATTGGCGGCCGAGAAGTCTACAGTTTCAGGAGCATAACAGTTATAACCAAAACTATTTGGGTTGCTGGCGTTCATTAAGTTCTCGGCTGTTTCTATGGTTTTGTCTACGCCGGCAATCAGCATTGCCTTGACAGCAGGCACGTTCCTAGATCCTCCCAGTGCATAGCGGAGCGTAACTGGACCTGGGAAGTTGAAATCGTAATCATGCAAACAGTTACCGCCATTTTTAGGTCTGGCCTTGTTAGTACATGGATAACCAGGCAACGGCGCCTGAGTATCGTAAAGTACCGTGCCGGCCCCTACATTTTCCGTCGCTTCCATTAATGCAGCGTAATCATAAGGCTTAAAGCTGGATCCTGGCGGCAATGGAGTGCGGGCATAATTGTTTTGTCCGTATTCAGAATTAGAAAAGTCAGGACCTCCAACCATCGCTACTATTTGGCCGGTTTCTACATCTTCAGCCGTAAATGCAGCAACATTTCCGCCCTGCTTAATAACCTGTCTGACGCCGCTTGTAACTTCTTCTTCGGCAATTTGCTGCAGGCCTAGATCGATAGTTGTTGTTACTTTCCAGCCACTGCGGTTGACTGTTTCAGCGCTATACTTCTGTTCAAGCTCTTCCTTAGCGGCAAGTGCAAAATATGGAGCTTTTATATTATTGTATTTACTCTCAGGTTTCTTAACGGTAGCAAGCACATCGTCCTTTTTAGCGTTATCTCTTTCTTCCTTTGTTATAAAGTTCATTTCATGCATAACATCGAGTGTGTAGTGCATGCGGCCGATTAAAGCCTCTCTACCTGTCTCTCCTCTAGAGTTTACGTCGTTAAAGAATGCTCCGTAAGGCGAATAGAAAGACGGTGACTGTGGTATGGAAGCCAGAAAAACAGACTCAGTCAAAGTTAAATCTTTAGCGGATTTATGAAAGTAATCCTGGGCGGCAACTTCTGCTCCGTACTGAATGTTTCCATAGGGAGCCGTATTAAGATAACCAGCTAGAATTTCATCCTTGCTATAGCTTCGCTCAAGTTCGATAGATAAAATAAGTTCTTTGACTTTTCTTGTGTATGAACGATCAGAACTCCAATCCTGGCTAAGCTTAACTAGCTGCTGGGTTATAGTGGAACCACCCTGGCTAGTAGAACCGCCGGTAATGTTAGCCCAAGCCGCTCGGCTAATACCTTTCATATCGAATCCGCCGTGCTTGTAAAAGTCCCGGTCCTCTAAAGCAATTGTAGCTTCTTTTAGATGATCAGCAATAAGTTCGCCCTTTACTGGGATTCTTTTGACAGCATCATAATCTTCCCAAAGCAGCGTTTCTCCTGTTCGGTCATAGTAGCGGATAGAGCCGCCAATGTTGTTGCCCGATATATCTCTAAGGTTAGGAAGGTCTTTTCTGAAATATGCAAATACACCAATTAGCAGTATAAAACTGGCGATTAATCCAATCCCAACGATTTTCAGAGCCATTACTCCGCCTTCTCGGCTGAACCAGTAATCTTTCAGGCGTTTAGGGTGCATGCGGTAAAAGAAGCGTTGAACACGGCTTTTGGGCATGCCTTGGAGTCTTTCAGCTTTCTTAAGCGCTTTATGATTACGATTAGCTTTAACTCGGTCAGAAAGAGAGGTATGCAATTTTATTGTTTTGCCGCTTTTTGTTACATGAACGTTGTTGCTTTTTCTGGGTCTATTACTCCCAGAGCTCTTTTTTACTGCCATGCAGAATATACTCCTTGCTTGAAGATAATTATAACAAAATGCTTATATATAACTAATAGTTTTTTGCGTATTTTTAACACCTAATGTACGATTTTAATTGTTGCATATTAAAGATACTACTATTAAAAAACTAAGAGGAAGCTTAGAAATATTATATGACTTTATCGGAAGAGCTTAGCTGGCGGGGTTTTGTTAATCAGACTACCTATAAAAACCTAACTGAAATTGATAATAATCAGATCACGTTCTATTTTGGCGTTGATCCCTCTGCTGACTCTATGCAAATCGGCAATCTCGCCTCTGCAATGATGGTTAGGCATTTTATCGATCATGGGCATAAAGCCATACTACTTGTAGGCGGCGCAACCGGTATGATTGGAGATCCTGACGGTAAGAAGCAGGAGCGCGACCTGAAGTCTATAGAGGAAATTAAGGCTAATAAAGAAGCGATTGCAAAACAATATAAAAGAGTTTTTGCCGGCCAGGATTTTGAAATCGTAGATAATTACGACTGGTTTAAAGATATTAATTACCTGGATTTTCTAAGAAATATCGGCAAACATATGCCAATGCGCATGATGCTAGGCCGAGACTTCGTGCAGGCCAGGCTTAGCGAAGACGGAGCAGGCATTAGCTATGCCGAGTTTAGCTACTCCCTTATTCAAGGCTACGACTTTCTACATCTTTATCGGGAAAAGGGAGCTACACTGCAGTTAAGCGGCGCCGATCAGTGGGGTAATTCAATTGCCGGGGTTGAGCTAATTCGAAGAGTTGCCGGCGGCGAGGCTAATGTATGGACTGCTCCCCTGGTAGTCAATAAAACCACAGGTGTAAAATTCGGTAAGTCTGAAGACGGAGCAGTTTGGCTTGATGATAACAAGACCAGCGTATACAAGTTCTACCAGTTTTGGCTTAACTGCGACGATGAAGGAGCGATAGATTATTTAAAAATATTTACGTTATTACCTAAAGATGAAATTATTTCTATTGAAGAAGAGTTCAGCCAGGATAAAGCCAGTCGCATAGCTCAAAAAAGACTAGCCTATGAAGTCACCAGTATTGTTCATGGCCAAGAGCGGGCAGATTCAGTCAAGCGTATAAGTGAAGTACTGTTTGGCAGCGGTAGCTACCAAGAGCTCACTGAAGCTGACTTTGAAGAGCTAAAAAAAGAGCTGCCGTCCGTAACGGCTAAATCTAATGAAACTACTACTATTGAACTGATCGTAAATAGCGGGCTTGCAAGCAGTAACGGCGAAGCCAGAAGGTTTATTGAAGGTGGCGCCATCTACATTAACGGTATCCAAATAGACAAACTTAAGACCAACCTTAATCCGGAAGACGCTATCAGTGGTCATGCTATTTTACGACGCGGCAAGAACAGCCAAGCAGTAGTAGCAATACAATAATGAGATCTATTGCGTTTAGGCTAAAACCCGGCCAAGACTTAAAACAAGAGCTAATCGCCTTAACCAGCAAGCAGAATATTTCCGGTTCAATTTTGACCTGCGTCGGCAGCCTGTCCTTTATTGAAATAAGGATGGCCGGCGCCGAACCAAGCCGCCAGAATATACAAAGCTATAGCGGGGATTATGAAATAATATCTCTAACTGGCACTCTATCGCCGGACGGCGTACATCTTCATATTTCTATTTCTGATTCAACTGGCCAAGTGCTAGGAGGTCATTTAAAGGGGAAAGCTACCGTCAAGACGACAGCCGAAGTTATTATTGCTGTAGAAACGGACAAGGAATATAAAAGAAAATTAGATAAAAGTACAGGATTTGATGAATTTGAAGTAATAAATAAGGTATAATTAATTCTTATGAGCAATAATAAAACAACTAAGACTAGTAAGGCTGCCAACAGTTCTAAACAAGCCAAGATCAAAACATCAAGCAAGACTAACAAAAAGAAAGCTGATCAGTATAACGACCCAAAACATAACTACCTTCATTATTGGAATGGCCGGGATTATGAGCATGCCGCAGAAGTTATAGCACTAGACAAGATGCTTAAAGGCAGACGGTTTAAGCATGCCGTAGATGTCGGCGGCGGTTACGGCAGATTAAGTGCAGTACTTACCCAATACGCCGATAAAGTTACATTAGCCGAACCAAGCCAGCAGCAGCTGGATATAGCCGAAGAGTATCTTAAAGATTACCCAACAGTTGAACGCAAATTACTGCAAGCAGACGACCTTAAGTTTAAAGACAACAGCATAGATCTAGTCACTGTCGTTAGAGTGTTGCACCACCTGCCTGATCCATCTGCAGAGTTTGCTGAAATAGCTCGCATTCTAAAGCCTGGCGGTTATTTCTTTTTTGAATTTGCAAACTACTCTAATTTTAAAAACCGGGTAAAACACACTTTAAAAAGAAAAAAATTACCTACCGAACCAATAGATATTCGGTCTCCTGAGAATAGAACTGATGATGAAATACCATTCGTTAATCACAACCCTAATACGGTACGCAAACAACTGGCCCATGCAGGCTTAAGAGTGGAAAAAGTACTATCAGTTTCTAACCTTCGTAGTCCCCGCCTTAAAAAAGTTATCCCCCATGGTGGCCTTCTAGCAATAGAGAACTTGATGCAAAGCACCCTTGCTAAAACATATTTTGGTCCGTCAACAGTCTTCTTAGTCAGAAAGCCCGAAAAAGACTAATTACTATATTAAATAACTTGTCTCCTTAATCGTTACCCCCTTAAAACAGATGCCCTTTGATATAATGCCAGCATGATTCAGGCTAAACTTACCGAACTAAAGGGAGTCGGACCAAGTATAGCCGGCAACTTTGCTGATATTGGCATTAGAACTATAGAAGATCTCTTAAACTATTTCCCAAAAAGATATGATGACTATTCAGAAATAAGCACTATAAAATCCGTTAAACCGGGCACTGTAACAATCAAGGCAGTTATTAAGCAGGCAAAAGGCCGCTATGTCCGCCGGGGAATGCACGTTACTGAAGCCATTGCCTCTGATGAGACAGGAAGCGTCAAGCTAGTTTGGTTCAACCAGCCATATCGTGCCGATAGTATCGCGCCTGGCAAAAAGTATTTCATAACTGGAAAATTGGAGTTTCATACCCAAGGCTACTCAATAACCAGCCCCAGCATGGAGCTCGCGAGCGAACTTCCCGTGCATACCGCCAGAATAGTACCCATCTATAAGCAGACAAAAAAATTAACTACCAAGCTAATAAGAAAAAGTATGGCTGAAGCCATTAAGCATGTTGACGATATAAGCGAGATTCTACCAGCTGAAGTTATAAAAAATAACAACCTGTTAAGCTACAGCCAGATTGTAAAACAGCTCCACTTTCCGGATTCTACTGAAAAATTAGAAAAAGCAAGATATTCAATGTCATTTATTGAAATTTTTGAGCTTATGCTTGCATCAAAAATCCTAAAGAATGAAATATCCAGTGAAAATTCACCAAAAATAAGTTTTGATGAATCACTAGCAAAAAAATTTAGCCAAAGCCTGCCTTTTGAGTTAACCGATGCCCAGCGGGCCGCAATGTGGCAAATATTATCTGATATACAGAAAACTAAACCTGCAAACAGACTTTTAGAAGGAGATGTTGGGTCAGGGAAGACTGTTGTTGCAGCCATGGCGGCCATAATGGCAAGTCGCGCCGGCTATCAGACAGCTCTACTTGCCCCTACTGAGCTACTGGCAAGACAGCATGCTGAAAGTGTTGCTGATTTGCTTAAACCATTAAAAATGGACGGCGAGATAAGTCTTTTAGTAGGAAGCCTTTCTAAAAAACAGAAAGAACAGATTTACCAGAATCTAGAAAAGAAAAATATCAGTATTATTATTGGCACCCATGCTCTTTTACAGGATATTAATATACCTAAGCTAGGACTGGTTATAGTTGACGAGCAGCACCGGTTTGGCGTTGAGCAGCGCAAAAAGCTGCTTAGGCAGAATAGCTTAATACCTCATGTACTAAGCATGACGGCCACCCCTATTCCAAGAAGTTTAGCATTAACCCTTTATGGGGAGCTGGATATATCTTTACTTGACTCAATGCCTCCTGGCAGAAAGCCGATAGAAACAAAAATAATATCACCCAATAGCCGTACGTCAATGGAAGACCATATAAGGTCAGAGGTAGGCAAAAAGCATCAAGTTTACGTCGTATGTCCAGTAATAACTGAAGACAATAAACTGCAAACTACTAGCGCAGAGCAAACATATAAAAGGTTAAAAGAAGTCGTATTTAAGGATTTAAATGTAGCTCTGCTGCATGGAAAACTGAAATCGGAAGATAAAAATAATATAATGGCGAAATTCGTAGAAGGTGATATAGACATACTTGTATCAACGACCGTTATAGAAGTAGGCGTAAATGTACCCAACGCTACTATTATGGTGATAGAAGGCGCCGACAGGTTTGGCTTGGCACAATTGCACCAATTAAGAGGAAGAGTTGGCAGAAGCTCCGATCAGGCTTACTGCTATATCGTGCCGAGTGACAGCAAGGCTCCTAGCCGGCGGCTTAAATCATTTTCGCAAATCAATGATGGCTTTAAGCTTGCTGAATTAGATATGGAGCTACGAGGACCTGGCGCAATCTACGGAACATTCCAGCATGGGGCTTTAGATTTAAAATTTGCAAATTTGTCCGATCATAAGCTTATCGCAGCTGCCAAAAAAGCGGTCAATAAGTTTACAGACATTGATCAAATCAAAAGATTCCCCCTCTTAAATAAACGTATTAGGCAGGCACAAGCTGTCGTTACATTAAATTAAATAAAATTATTTGCACATAGACTACATATTGTTATACTGACTATAAATACATAAGCGTCATGATCCGTGGAGGGTTTTAGTGGCTATAGAAGGTGATAAGGAAAGTCCGGCAGTTGTAAGCCCTACTGACCGCAATAAAATAGAGGAAAAATCAGGAAAAGTATTACCTGCTAACAGTGGGCAAGTTCAAAAACCAAAACCTAATGTATCTACAATAATTAAAAAGGTTAAAGATTTAAGTCCGAAGACTAAAATAATAATTATTGCGCTTTTTGTAGTTCTGCTTATTACAGCGGCACTTATAATTTGGGTCGCGGCTAGAGAAGAACCTGTTGAAAAAGTAGCAGCTACCGATGCCTGTAGTAGCGACACAGAATTATTAAAAAATTACAGTAATGCCTTTAATAATAATGACATCAGCAATATGGCAAGTATTAAAGATATGGTAATGCAGAAAGAGGATTTTGAAAACGACCCCAACTGTTTATTCATTACTACTCAGACTTATATTCTCCTAGATGATGCCGCTAATGCTCAAACACAACACGATTTACTGAGCGCAAAATTCAATATTGAAGCTGGCTATGCCGAAGACCTTCTATCAGTCGCACGCACTCCACAAGCAATAAAAGAAGATATAGACTTTCTAAACTCCAGGGTTTCTGATGTAGAACAGCGTTCATATTTAGGTGGATCAATAAGGGAGTAATATGGGCAATATAAAAATTAAAAATATACAATTCATTAAGCTAGCAGCTTATTCAACCTTATTTTTATTTGGGTTTATGGCATTCCTGCCAGGACAAGCAGAAGCTATTTTGAATTTAAATCCTAACCCTGCTGGCACAGTGCCGACAGCAGAATTAAATTATCTGCGTAATGCAGATTCCTACGGCCAAACTCCAGCATTCACACGATGGATATCCTTAGCCGGACAGCCAACTGTAACAACAGTAAATGTGCCTTATGGTACGACTACTGTTAATCTGCAATTTCATGAAGCAGCGGCAATAGGCTGGCCACAAAGTGCTACAAATCCAATTGTTGAAGCACACTACCGCATTATTGGCGCAAACTCAACACCAGCAGGTATTATTACCGGAGCAGTCGGCTCGCAACGTGGAATAGATTTTAGGCCAGGCCAAAATACTGCCGGCACCTTCAGGCGATCTAGTGTTAACTTCACGTATTCACCAGCTGGCGGTTTTACTACGAGCGGTGTTCATACAATCCGCATACAAGCTAGACTTGCAAATAGGTGGCTAAATAACAATGTAGCTTGCGTTGCCCCTGGCAGCCCTGCAGTAACAATGGACAATTGGGCTACAAGATGTAATGCTACAACAGTTGCGATTCCTGTTCGAGTTAATGTCATCCCCCCAACAGATAGCGGCAGCTGTAGTGCTACTATTGTCGGCGGCACTAATAAATCGCCAAACGAGCCATTTTCTATAGATTTTACAGTTAGAAACAATAACAATACGACAAATGGCTTAAACTGGGCAGTTTATGGAGGACTTGCGGAACGCTACCGTCTTCAAAGACAAGCTGGATCTGCTGGTTGGGCTCCGGCTGCAATCAATATTTCTGGGTCTGGAGTAAATCCAGCATTTGGAGGAGTACTACAGCCAGGAAGAGCTACAACATTCAGAGTAAGCGGCCTAACTGCCCCTAGTACAATGGGAGCCTCAAGCGGGCGCTATCATATTTACGGTCATCATCCAGCTCTTGGATATCATAATGTTGGGGCAATCTGCCAAGCATCTATAAACGTTAACCGTCCACCAACATATTTTAACGTTAATCCAGATGAGCCAGTGATTAATGAAGATGATGGTACAGTCAGCTTTAGTGCTAATAATTCTACTGGCGATGGCCCTTCACAGCTTAATGATGGTCAGGGCGTTGAAATAAATAGGCGTGTATGGGTTAACGGCGTCCTTCAAACTGGTATGAGCACGAGTTCCAGAATAATAATCGCAGCTGGAGGAACATGGAATTCAGGTCCGCTTGATTTACCTGCACTTGACGCCGGGGACACAATTTGCGCCCACCTTTATATTAGACCGGTAACTGGCCAATCTTTCGTAGCTCCTTTCACTCCTACAGCAGCGACCTATCAGCCTGGAGGTACTCAGTACAGGGAAAGAGGCAGCACTCCAACATCTGGCGCTTGTGTAACTATACCCTTCAAACCCTACCTCAAATTCTTCGGCGGCGAGGTGGTAACCGGGGCAGCCCGGGCTGAACTGGACGAGTCGTCGGTTCCAGCTACCATTGACTGCCAGGCAACTGGCGGCGGCCATATTAATGCCTGGGCTAGAAACAACGGCAGCGGCCGCTACCAGGGAGCCTCCTCCCAGCTGACTGTATCCGGGCTACTGT